>NZ_JBSAXD010000004.1:0-442970 GCF_053427715.1 Burkholderia sp. MR1-5-21 | reverse complement strand
GGGTTCATCTTCCTCGGCGATGCCAGCGTCCGAAACCAGACACCCACACCGCTTCGCTTCCCCCTTCCGCGCCGCGTTGCCGTTAGCGCGAAAGAGGCG
Organism: Burkholderia sp. MR1-5-21; assembly: GCF_053427715.1. Lineage (NCBI taxonomy): Bacteria > Pseudomonadati > Pseudomonadota > Betaproteobacteria > Burkholderiales > Burkholderiaceae > Burkholderia > Burkholderia sp. MR1-5-21. The sequence continues at coordinate 442,871 of NZ_JBSAXD010000004.1, read as the reverse complement.
TGATTCTAGGCGCCTCATTCGAGATGCGCAAGGGGTTTCTCGAAAAAATTCATGGCCCCGCACGCTGCCGCGTGCGGGGCCATGAATAGAAGCCGCGGAGCCGTCAGGCCGCGTGCACCTGGCGCGCGACGATCTCCATATAGTGATCGAGATCCGGCGTCGGCTTGCCTTCCACCTTCGCCGTATCGTCCCAGCGGCGCAGACGCAACGCGTCCTCCGCGTACGGCCGCTGCAGGAACGCGTCGGCCTCCGCGTCGCTGAAGATCCCGCCCTGCAGCGCCAGGCTGCGCACCGAATCCGGCGACAGGCTATCGTAGTAGCCGGCATCGATCCGGCACAGGCAGCGTTTCGCGTCCACGTGCAGCCGGATCGGCTCGAGCACCACGTCGGGCAGGATCGGCCGCAGGAACGGCAATACGTAATATTGATGGAGATCGTCGATCCCCCGCGCGCTCGGCGTCTCCCCCTGGCGATTCAGCAGGTGCCCGAGGTCATGCAGGAACGCCGCCGCAACCAGTGCGTCACCGGCTCCCGCCTCCTCCGCCAGCAAGCCGCTCTGCAGCGCATGCTCGAGCTGCGTGACCGGCTCCCCGCTATAGGCCATGTGACCGTGCTCGCGATACAGACCGTGAATCTCTTCCAGCGTCAATGCCATTCCATCACTCCCAAGGCAGCGAGAAGGTCTTCAGGTTCGTGAAGCTCTTCATCGCTTCCTGCACGCCTTCCTTGTATCCCAGCCCCGAATCCTTGATGCCGCCGAACGGCGTCAGCTCGATCCGGTAGCCCGGCACCTCCCACACGTTCACGGTGCCGACGTTCAGTTCGTTCACGAAGCGCACGACCGCCGCGGTGCTGTCGGTGCAGACGCCCGACGACAGCCCGAACGCCGTGTCGTTGCTGATCCGGATCGCGTCGTCGATCGTATCGAACGCGATGACCGGCGACACGGGACCGAAGGTCTCCTCGCGCACCAGCGTCATCGCCGGATCGACGCCGTCGAGCACGGTCGGCGCATACAGCGCGCCGCGGCGCACGTTCCCGGTCAACAGGCGCGCGCCCTGCGCGACCGCCTCGTTGACCCGCGCCTCGAACAGCCGCGCGGCCGCCTCGTCGATCACGGTGCCCATCTCGTTCGCCGGATCGAACGGATCGCCATACGACCACGCACGCGTCTTCTCCACGAGCCGTTCGGTGAACGCCGGCGCAATCGACCGCTGCACCAGGATGCGCTTGACTGCCGTGCAGCGCTGTCCGGAGTTCCGGTACGAGCCCTGCGCCGCCAGCGACGCGGCGCGCTCCAGGTCGGCATCCTCGAGGACGATCAGCGGATCGTTGCCGCCCAGCTCCAGCACGACACGACGGTAGCCGGCCTTCGCGGCAATGTATTTGCCGATCGCCACGCCGCCGGTAAACGTAATCAGCGAAGCATGCGGATGAGTCAGCAGTTCGTCCGCGATCTCGCGCGGATCACCGGTCAGCACCTGAAGCATCGGCTCGGGCAGGCCGGCTTCATAAAGCAGGTCGGCCAGATAGAACGCCGACAGCGGCACCTTCTCCGACGGCTTCACGATCACCCGGTTGTTCGTCGCGATCGCCGGCGCAACCTTGTGCGCGACCTGGTTCATCGGATGATTGAACGGCGTGATCGCGACGATCACCCCGTCGAGCGGCTGGCGCTGCGAGAACACGCGCCTCGCCTTGCCGTGAGGCGTCAGGTCGCACGAGAAGCTCTGCGCGTCGTCGCGCAGCGCCTCGATCGACGCGAACTTCAGCACGTCCGCCACGCGACCGATCTCGTAGCGCGAATCCTGTTTCGACAGCCCCGATTCGAGCGTGATCAGGTCCGACGCCTCCTCGGCGCGCTCGCGCAGCAGCATCGCCGCCCGCTCGAGGATCTGCGAACGCTCGTAGCGCGTGAGGCGCGGCCGGTACGCCATCGCGTAATCGAACGCCGCGCGCACGTCGTCGACGCTCGCGAGCGGCGCCGTGCCGACGCGCTGCGCGGTATACGGATCGACGACGTCGAAGGTCCGCTCGCGCACCGCGCGCTCGCCGCACCAGCGCAGCGCCTCGGCACGAAACGCCCGGTGGTCTTGCCGGTTGCTCGACGTCATGATGCGATCCGGTTCAGCGCGAAATCGAAGACGTCGAAATTGCGCGGGCGTCGCGCAGGATCGTCCCGCTCGATGCGGCGATTGAACAGCAGCGGCACCTCCTGCTCCGACACGCCGCCGTGCGAACGCAGCGGCACGGTCAGGCCCGACAGGTCGTGCTCGCGCTCGCGCGTGCCGAGCGTCATGTCGCGACGGGCAATCACGACGAGATCGCCGATCCGGTCGGCCGGCAGCTCGAAGCGCGCCGCCGCCTCGGCGTTGTCGAGCACGAGCTCGACACCGTCGAGTCCGCCGATACGCCACATCGCGTCCGTCCGGTCGACGTCCGGTGCCAGGTAGACGGTCGCGAACGAGCCGAGCGCGCCATGATGCACGACGTACGGATCGGTGATCGGCAGGATCACACGGGCCGCCTGCGCGCCGAACCAGCCGTCGATCGCGTCCTGCAGATAGACGACGTTCGGCCGCCCCGTCACCGGATCGTGCTTCGCGTTCATCCCGTGATCGGCGGTCAGCCCGATCACCCAGCCGAGCGCATCGAGCTGCGCGAGGTAGCGGTCCATCATCGCGTAGAACGCATTCGCGCCGGCGCTGCCGGGCGCGCACTTGTGCTGCACATAGTCGGTCGTCGACAGATACATCAGGTCGACCTGGCGCGTCTGCGCGAGCCGCACGCCCGCCGCGAACACGAATTCCGACAGCGCTGCGCTATAGACGTCCGGCGACGGCATGCCGACCCAGTCGAGCACGTCGACGATGCCGTTTTCGGCGAGATTCGCCTGCGCGGCCTTCTCCGCCGAGAAGCAGATCCCGCGCATCCGCCAGCCGAGCAGGCGGCGCAGCTTGTCCTTCGCCGTCACGACCGCCACGCGCGCACCCGCGTCGGACGCCGCCGCGAGCAGCGTGTTGGCCCGCAGGTATGCGGGATCGTTCATCATCACCTCGGCGCCGCGGCCGCCGTTCGCGTCCGGGTCCCAGAAGTAGTTGCCGCAGATCCCGTGGACCGACGGCGGCGCGCCACAGACGATCGACAGGTTGTTCGGGTTGGTGAACGTCGGCACGACGCAATCGGCACGCCATGCGGTGCCTTCGGCAATCATCCGCCCGATGAACGGCGCGACGCCGGCTTCCACCGCCCGTTCGAGATAGTCGTATTCGCAGCCGTCGACGCATACGACGACGGTCGGCTCGGTCGGCAGCCGGTAGCGGCGGCCGTTGACGTCGACGAACTTGCCCGTCAGGTCGGCGGACACGCCGGCCGGCGCGGGCGCGCCGGGCAGCCGCATTGCAAACGCGGCGTTCATGGCGTCACCCGCTTGCCGCGCGGCACGCGCGCGGCGATCAGCAGCAGCGCCGCGAGCGACGCGCCGAGCATCAGCAGCGACAGCGCCGAAGCCGGCAGGTAATAGCCGCGCTCCACCTGGCCGATCACGACGATCGGCACGGTCGCGAAGCCGGGCGGATAAACCGTCAGCGTTGCGCCGAGCTCGCCGAGCGACAGCGCGAAGCCGAGCGCGAGGCTCGCGCGCAGCGCCGGCACGAGCTGGGGCACCAGCACACGGCGCAGCACCATCGCCGGCGGTGCGCCGAGGCTCGCCGCGGCTTCGCGCAGCACCGTCAGTTCCGGGCGCAATGCCGCCGCTGCGCAGCGATAGCAGAACGGCAGAATCAGCGCGAGCTGCACGAGCACGACGATCGCCGCCGAACTCGACAGGTCGACCGGCTTCTGGTGATACGCGATCAGCACCGCCAGCCCGAGCACGACGCTCGGCACGCCGTTGGGCACCATCACGAGCGCGTCGACGACCGCGCCGATCCCGCGCCGGTCGCGCCCTTCGAGCGCCAGTGCGAGCCACAAGCCGAGGATCGTGCCGATCACGGCGACGCCGAAACCGATCTCGAGGCTCGTCACGAGCGCGCCGTATTCCTGCGAACCGAGCTGTTCGAACCAGCGCAAGCTGTAGCCGGCCGGCAGGATGGTGCCGGACCACCGGGTCGACACGCTCGACAGCGCGACGACGACCACCGGCAGCACGAACAGCCAGAAGCATGCGAACGCGGCGAGCGCCAGCGCGACACGCGACGCATGCTTGAGCAGCGTATCGGTCCAGCCGATTTCATGTCGGGGCACTGAAGGCCCGATCCGGTATTCAACGGACATCGTTCGTCCCTCCCGTCGCACGCCGGTTCACCCGGCGGTAGACCGAATACAGCGCCAGCGACAGCGCGAGCATCGCGACCGCGCCGGCCGACGCGGTCGGCAGGTCGAGATCGACGGTCGCGCTGCTGTAGATCGCGACCGGCAGCGTGACGAGCCTCGCACTGCCGAGCACGAGCAGGATCCCGAATTCGTTCAGCGTCAGCAGGAAGCACAGCACGGTGCCGGCTGCGATCCCGGGCCACGCGATCGGCAGCACGACGCGCCGCGCGAGCATCCCGCCGGACGCGCCGAGGCTGCGCGCCGCTTCGATCAGCCGCAGGTCGAGCGTCGCGAACGACGCGAGCGTCGGCCGCACGACGAACGGCGTATAGAACACGGTCTGCGCGAGGATCACGCCGCCGAAGCCGAACAGGAAGTCGAGCGGCGGCTGATCGAGATGGAACACCTGCTGCAGCGCGATGCTGACCGAACCTTGCGAGCCGTACAGGAAGATCAGCGTGAAAGCGACCAGAAACGACGGGAACGCGACGTACAGCTCCAGGAAGCGCGTGACGAGCGACGCGCCCGGGAACGGCTTGAAGAACAGCAGCGCGGCCAGCAGCACGCCGAGCACCGACGCGGTGCCGGCGCTCGCGAACAATACGCCGAGCGTCGTCAGCAGCACGCTGCGCGTGTCGGGGTTGCCGAAGAAGTTCCGGTACGCGGCGAGGCTCAGCCCGTGATCGCCGGTCAGGCTCAGCAGCACGAGCCGCACGAGCGGATAGACGACGAGCGGGCCGAGCACGACGGCCGCGAGCAGGATCAGGTGCAAGTCGCCGGCACGCTTGCGGCGCCGCGCGGCGGCGGCATGCGCGGCGGCCGACGCGAGCGCGCGCGGCGACAGCGCGGCGTCAGGGCTCGATAAGGACGACATCGTCTGCCTCGCAATGCAGGGAAACTCGCGCGCCACGCTCGGGCGCCGCACCGCGGCCGCGTTGCATCGTCACGCGCACCGGCTCGTCCGGCGCCGCGTCGATCACGACCGCGATCGACAGCTCGGCGCCTTGCCATTCGACCGACGCAACCGTGCCGTGCAGCCCGCCCGCCGCAAGCGGCTTGACGGTCAGCTGCTCGGGCCGCACGCACGCGACCTTGTCGCGCACTTCGTAGCGCGGATCGCCGAGCGGGAAGACCACGCGCGGCGGCAGCAGGTTCGCCGGGCCCAGGTAGCGCGCGACGTAGCCGTTGCTCGGCGTGTCGTACAGCTGCTGCGGCGTGCCAAGTTGCGCGACGTGGCCGTCGCGCATCAGCAGCGCGCGATCGGACAGCACCAGCGCGTCGTCGCGGTCGTGCGTCACGCACACGACGGTCAGGTTCGGCAGGCGCTCGTGCAGCGCCTTCAGTTCGCTGCGCACCGACGCACGCAGGTTCGCGTCGAGCGCGGACAGCGGCTCGTCGAGCAGCAGCACGTCGGGCTCGATCACGAGCGCGCGCGCGAGCGCGACACGCTGCTGCATCCCGCCCGACAACTGCGCCGGCATGTGGTGACCGGCGTCGCCGAGCTGGACGAGCTTCAGCGCGTCGGCGACGCGGCGCGTCACCTCCGCCGATGGCATCCGCCGCGCACGCAGGCCGAATGCGACGTTCTCGAACACCGACAGGTGCGGGAACAGCGCGTAGTTCTGGAACAGCAGACCGAGATTGCGCTTGTGCGGCGGCGCATAGGTCCGGTCACGCCCGGCAACGGTCAGCGTGCCGGTCAGGCCGTCGGCCTTCACGAACCCGGCGATGAAGCGCAGCAGCGTGGTCTTGCCGCAGCCGCTCTTGCCGAGCACGGTCAAAAATTCGCCGGCGCCGATCGACAGCGTCAGATCGTCCAGCACCTTACGTGCGCCGTAGCGCACGCTCAGGTGCTCGATCTGCACGCCGCCGGGCGCGCCGGACCGCTGCGTGGCATGCGGTCCGGCGGCGCCGAATGCGCCGGGATGGGTCATGGCGGTATCCACCGGTTTCATCCTTTCAATTGCAGGCGGAATTCAGGCGGCGTGCGCCGATCACTTCGGCTTGACGACTTCGAGCTGCTTGCCCGAACTGCCGATCACATCCTTCTTCCAGCGCTCGATCCACACCGGCTTCTTCGCCATCACCTGGTTCCAGTCGACCGGGATCAGCTTGACGCCCGCGATCGCTTTCTTGACCGCTTCGCCGTTCTTGCCGTTCAGCGGCACGTCGGTGCGGCCCGGGATGCCGAACATGTCCGGCACCTTCGATTGCACGTCCGTCGACATCAGGTAGTCGATCAGCTTCTTGCCCACTTCCTGGTTCGGGCCGCCCTTGATCAGGCCGATGCCGTACGGGAGCTGGAACGTCGTCGGCTGGTCGCCGTCCTTCGCCGCGAGGAAGATCGGCTTGACCGACAGCGCGCCGTGTTCGGCGTCGTCGAGATCCATCTGCAGGTCGCCGTTCGCGACGCTGATCTCGTTACGCGACAGCAGCACGTTCAGGTAGCCGGTGCCCTTCGTGTGAAACTTCACGCTCTGCGACAGTTTCGCGAGGTAGTCGAACGCCTTGTCCTCGCCCATCAGCGTGGTCGTCAGGATCAGCACGGCCATCCCGTCGCCGGCCGTGGCCGGGTTCGAGTACGCGACCTTGCCCGCATAGTTCGGCGACAGCAGGTCGGCGAACGTCTTCGGCTGCTGCTTCACGACTTCCGGGTTGATCGCGAACGAGAAATAGTTGTTCACGAACGTCGCCCACATGCCGTCTTCCGCCTTCGCGATCGCCGGCACGTTCTTGTAGTTGACGCTCTGGTACGGCTGCAGCAGGCCCATCTGGCCGGCTTGCTGGATGAACGGCGGCAGCGTGACGATCACGTCGGCCTTCGGCGAATTCTTCTCGACGTTCGCGCGGTTCACGACTTCGCCGCTGCCCGCCGTGACGATGTTGACCTTGACGCCTTCCTTCTTCTCGAACGCCGGCAGCACGTCGCGGTAGAGATTCTCGAGACCGTCCGCCGTATACAGCACGACCGCGTTCGCCGCGTGCGCCGGCAGCGCGGCGCCTTGCAGCAGACCGGCGGCACAGGCGGCCAGCGCGAGCTTGCGGAACGCGCCGGCACCGGCGCGCGAGGAATTCTGCAGTGTCATCTCACTTCTCCGTAGACGGAACACCAAACGGCCGGGGCACGCCGGCTCCTGTTATGCGGGCGAACCGCCAGCCGGCTCGCCTCTTTGCCGCCCGACCGATCCGGTTCCGTGCGGCAACCGAAGGATCACAGCGTTCGATGACAAACCCGTGACGAATGCCACAATTTCCAAAAAATGACACATTTTGCCAATATCATACACATCAATCCGGAGACGTCGACCTGCGTCCCGCCCCATTTCTGTTGGAGAAAACCCGATGTCCACCCCCGATCCGATCCTGCTCACCCCCGGCCCGCTGACCACCTCCGCGGCGACGCGCCACGCGATGCAACACGACTGGGGATCGTGGGATACCGCGTTCAATCATCTGACCGAAAGCGTCTGCGCCGATCTCGTCGGCATCGCGCGCGGCGGCAATGAATATGTGTGCGTGCCGATGCAGGGCAGCGGCACGTTCGCGGTCGAAGCCGCGCTCGGCACGCTGGTGCCGCGCGACGGCGTCGTGCTCGTGCCGGACAACGGCGCGTATTGCACGCGCATCCTGAAGATCCTCGACCGGCTCGGCATCGACGCGATCGCGCTGCCGTTCGGCGAGGACGCGGCCGTCGATCCGGCCGCGATCGAAGCGGCCTTCGCGCGCGACGCGCGCATCACGCACGTCGCGCTCGTGCATCTCGAGACGAGCGCCGGGATCCTGAATCCGCTCGACGAAATCGCCGCACTGTGCGGCCGCCACGGCAAGCGGCTGATCGTCGACGCGATGAGCTCGTTCGGCGCATTGCCGATCACGCTCGACGGCAGCGGCATCGACGCGCTGATCTCCGCGAGCGGCAAATGCCTCGAAGGCGTGCCGGGCATGGGATTCGTGATCGCGCGGCGCGACGCGCTCGAAGCCAGTGAAGGCCGTTCGCCGTCGCTCGCGCTGGATCTGTACGACCAGTACGCGTACCTGCGCAAGACCGGCCAGTGGCGCTTCACGCCGCCGACGCACGTGGTCGCCGCGCTGCGCGCCGCGCTCGACCAGTTCCTCGCCGAAGGCGGCCAGCCCGTGCGCGGTGCGCGATACGCGGCGAACTGCCGGACGCTGATCGACTCGATGCGCGCGCTCGGCTTCGCGCCGTTCCTCGATGCGCGCGTGCAGGCGCCCGTGATCGTGACCTTCCACGCGCCGGCCGATCCTGCTTACGACTTCCGGCGCTTCTACGATGCGGTGCGCGACGCCGGCTTCATCCTGTACCCCGGCAAGCTCACGCAGCTCGAGACGTTCCGGGTCGGGTGCATCGGCGCGATCGATGCCGACGACGTCAGCCGCGCGGTCGCCGCGATCGCGCAAGCGATCGAATCGCTCGGCATTTCGCTGCGCCGCGAGTAAGGGGAAACGAACCGGCGAAAAAAAGCCCGGCGGTTCGATCCGCCGGGCCCAGCTCACTGCACCTGCATGGAATGCGTTACAGCTCGATCCGCTTGATGTCGCCGACGACGAAGATGTAGGACGCCGCGCCGATCAGCGCGATCAAGCCGATGAACACCAGCGCGCCGACGAACGAGCCGGTCGCCGCGACGATGAAGCCGACGACGAGCGGCGTGATGATCCCGGCGAGGTTCGCCGCGAAGTTGAAGATGCCGCCCGTCACGCCGAGCAGGCCCTCCGGCGCGATGTCCGACACGAGCGTCCAGCCGAGCGCAGCCATCCCTTGCGCGAAGAATGCAACGGACATGATCGCGATCACCGCCTCGTTGCTCTTCACGTAGTTCGCGAGAATGATCGTCGACGCGAGCAGCAGGCCGGCGATGATCGGCAGCTTGCGCGCGATGTTCGCGGACTTGCCGCGGCGCAGCAGCCAGTCGGAGAAGATCCCGCCGAACATCACGCCGACCGACGCGGCGATGAACGGCATCACCGCGAAGAAGCCGATCTTCAGCCAGCCCATGTGGCGTTCGGTTGCGAGGTAGGTCGGGAACCAGGTCAGGAAGAACACGAGCGTCGAGTTGCCGGCGAACTGGCCGAGGCAGATGCCCGCGAGCTGGCGCTTCTTCAGCAGCCGGCCGGCCATGCTCCAGCTGAATTTCGCCTGGTCGGGCCGATCGTTCTTCTTCGCGCCGTGCGCGAGGCCGCCGCCCGCCTCGATGTACTCGATCTCCTCCTTGTTCGCGCCCGGATGGTTGTGCGGCTCGTGGTAGAGCTTCCACCAGACGAGACCGAACACGATGCCGACGACGCCGACGACCCAAAACAGCGAACGCCAGCCGAACGCGCCCATCAGCGCGAACAGCACGGGGCTGAAGAACGCGAGGCCGATGTACTCGCCGACCGTGTAGGTGCCGGTCGCCATCGCGCGCTCGTTCTGCGGGAACCACGTCGCGACCACGCGGCTGTTGGTCGGGAAGCACGGCGCTTCCGCGATGCCGAGGCCGAGGCGGCACGCGAGCAGCGATGCGATGCCGGGCACGAAACCCTGTAGCAGCGTGCACAGCGACCACAGCGTCATCGACCAGTAATAGGTGATCTTGCTGCCGAAGCGGTCGAGGAACAGGCCGCCGGGCACCTGCATCGCGACGTACGTCCACGAGAACGCGGAGAACATGATGCCCATCACCGCCGCGTTGATGCCGAGCTCCTTGGTGAGTTGCGGCGCAGCCACCCCCAGCACCGTACGGTCGAGATAGTTGATCATCGTGCCGATCGCGAGCAGCGCGAGGATCTTGTAGCGCGCCGACGTACGTCGGACGGCGCCGGCTGCCTGCACCGGCCGGGCCGGCGCGGTGTTCGTGTGGGTGGTGTGCTGCATGTCGTCTCCTGGTCTCGTCTTTCTCTGAATCTGCAGAGGATCAGCGCGCAACGAGCGATTGAAAGTGGTCGAACATCCGCTCGGCGTCGGGCGTGCGTCCGGTGAAGATCTCGAACGCGTCGACGGCCTGGTAGACGGCCATCCCGCCGCCCGGCAGCGTCGCGCAGCCTGCTGCGCGCGCCGCCCGGATCAGCTCGGTTTCGAGCGGGAAGTACACGATGTCGGCGACCCACATCCCCGGATGCAGCAGCTCGGCCGGCAGCGGCAGGCCCGGGTGCTTCGCCATGCCGGTCGGCGTCGCGTGGATCAGGCCGGTCGCCGCACGCACCGTCGCCGCGAGGTCGTCACCCTGCGTGACCCTTGCGGCCGGGAAGCGCTGCTGCAGCTCGTCGGCGAGCGCGCGGGCGCGCGTCGCGTCGACGTCGAAGATCGCCAGCTCGGCCGCGCCCATCTGCAGCGCCGCATGTGCGACGGCAGCGCCCGCGCCGCCCGCGCCGAGCTGGACGACGCGTTCGAGCGACACGCCCGGCAGCCCGCGCCGGAACGACTTCGCGAACCCCGACCAGTCGGTGTTGTGGCCGATCCGCTTGCCGTCCTTGAGCAGCACGGTGTTGACCGCGCCGAGCGCGCGCGCGTCGTCGGACAGCGCGTCGAGGTGCTCGATCACGCGCTGCTTGCACGGATGCGTGATGTTCAGGCCGTTGAAGCCCATCTGTTCGGCCGCCGCGAGCAATTGCGGCAGTGCTTCGGCAGTCGCGCCGAGCATGTCGAGATCGATGCGCCGGTAGACATAGCCGAATCCCTGCCGGAATCCCTCTTCTTCATGCATCGCGGGCGACAGCGAACCGCCGATGCCCTGGCCGATCAGCCCGATCAGAAACGTCGGGCGGCTCATCGCTTCGCACCTTGCGAAAGAATGGTGGCCATGCGCTGCAGCGCGAACACGTAGCCTTCGGTGCCGCAACCGCAGATCACGGCCTCGGCGACCGCCGACACGTACGAGTGGTGGCGGAACGGTTCGCGGCGGTGTACGTTGGAAATGTGGACTTCGATCACCGGCTTGGCGATCGCGGACAGCGCATCGGCCAGCGCGACCGACGTGTGCGTGTACGCGGCCGGGTTGATCACGATGCCGTCCGTGTCGACGCGCGCCGCGTGCAGCCAGTCGATCAGCTCGTGCTCGGCGTTCGACTGGCGGAAGTCGATCTCCAGCCCGAGCGCGTCCGCCGCCGCGCGGCAGCGTTGCGCCACGTCGGCGAGCGTTTCCGCACCATAGATCTGGGGTTCGCGCGTCCCCAGCAGATTCAGGTTCGGGCCGTTCAGCACCAGCACCTTGGGCTTGCTCATGTCAGTTGCTCCGAAAACGGGGGCGAATCGCTAGCGACTTCGCCCCCTCACGTCAAGATTCGGCGCTAGTGTGCGCTTGCGCAAACGCAATGTCTTTTCGGGTTTTCGCTAATTTGTACCACCTAGTTAGTTTGTATAATTCGTCCCATCACCCCAGTAAATTCGGGATATGGCGCGTTCCCGGGACTCCATGACTGGTTCATTCAGGGTCAAGTCCAGCCGGCGCCGCCCCGCTCATCAGCAGGATTTGCCCATGCAGCGCTCGATCGCCACCGTGTCCCTGTCCGGCACGCTCGCCGAGAAGCTCGCCGCCATCCAGGCCGCGGGTTTCGACGGCGTCGAAATCTTCGAGAACGACCTCGTCTATTTCGACGGGTCGCCCGCCGACGTGCGGAACATGGCCGCCGACCTCGGTCTCGACATCGTGTTGTTCCAGCCGTTTCGCGACTTCGAGGGCGTGAGCCCCGCGCAGCTCGCCCGCAACCTCGACCGCATCCGGCGCAAGTTCGACGTGATGCATGCGCTCGGCACCGACCGCATCCTTGTCTGCAGCAACGTGTCGCCCGACACGATCGCGGACGACGCGCTGCTCGTCGACCAGCTCGGCGCGCTCGCCGAGGCCGCGCAGCAGGCGGGCGTCGTTGCCGCGTACGAAGCGCTCGCATGGGGCCGCGTCGTGAAGACGTACGGTCACGCGTGGCGCCTTGTGAACGCGGTGAACAATCCGCACCTCGGGCTCGCGCTCGACAGCTTCCACACGCTGTCGCTCGACGATTCGCCGGACGCGATCGCCGACATCCCCGGCGACCGGATCGCGTTCGTGCAGATCGCCGATGCGCCGAAGCTCGCGATGGACGTCCTCGAATGGAGCCGCCACTACCGCTCGTTCCCCGGCCAGGGCGACTTCGATCTCGCGCGCTTCACCGCGCGCGTGATCGAAGCCGGCTACACGGGGCCGCTGTCGCTCGAGATCTTCAACGACGGCTTCCGCGCGGCGCCGACCGCGATCACCGCTGCCGACGGGCACCGCTCGCTGCTCTATCTGGAAGAGCAGACGCGCGCGCAGCTCGCGCGGGACAACCGCGCGCCCGGCGCCAACCAGCCGTTGTTCGCGCCGCCCGCGCCGCCCGCGCACGTCGGCTTCCAGTTCATCGAGTTCGCGGTCGACGCGCAGGCGGCCGCCAATGTCGGCGAGTGGCTCGGCAAGATGCGCTTCCGACTCGCGGGCCGCCACCGGTCGAAGGACGTGACGCTGTTCCAGCACGGCGCCGCGTCGATCGTGTTGAACGCCGAGCGCGATTCGTTCGCGGACGCGTTCTTCCAGCAGCACGGGCTGTCGCTGTGCGCGTCGGCGTTCCGCGTCGACGACGCGAACGTCGCGTTCGAACGCGCGGCAGGCTTCGGCTACGCGCCGTTTTCCGGCCGTGTCGGCCCGAACGAACGCGTGGTGCCGAGCGTGAAGGCGCCGGACGGCAGCCTCGAATATTTCGTGGACGAAGCGCCGAACGCACCGACGCTGTATGAATCCGACTTCGTGCTGACCGACATCGACGGCCCGAGCGAGATCGGCCCGCTGACCGGCATCGACCACGTGTGCCTCGCGCTGCCGGGCGACGCGCTCGACACGTGGATCCTGTTCTTCAAGACGGCATTCGGTTTCGAAGCCGAGCGCAGCTGGCTCGTCCCCGACCCGTACGGGCTGATGCGCAGCCGCGCGGTGCGCAGCCCGGACGGCTCGGTGCGGATCGCGCTGAACGCGTCGGTCGACCGCCATACCGCGGTCGCCGAGTCGCTCGACCGCTATCACGGCACCGGGCTGAACCACGTCGCGTTCCGCACGGACGACATCGTGAACACCGTCGCCGAATTCGCGGCCGACGGCGTGCCGTTCCTGCGCATCCCGCGCAACTACTACGACGACCTCGCCGCGCGCTATGCGCTGCCGGACGACCTGATCGAGACGCTGAGCGCCCATCACCTGCTGTACGACCGCGACGAGCACGGCGGCGAGTTCCTGCACGCGTATACGGAACTGGTCGACAACCGCTTCTCGCTGGAAATCGTCGAGCGGCGCGGCGGGTATGACGGCTACGGCGCGGCGAACGCGGCAGTGCGGCTCGCCGCGCAGGCGCAGAGAAAGAAATAAGGGAAAGATGACGTGCGCGGCGTGCGGCGCCGCGCCGTCCGACGAATCGGCGGTCACCGCACCGCCCTTGAGAATCGACCGCCCGACGCCCGCCCGGCATCGCTTCCCGCAATCGGGCCGCGACGGCCGCCGGGATGACGTTACATCTGGTAACCACCAGCCTGTCACGGCGGGATGCCGCCCCGTCCGGTTTTAAGAATCGCTTAAGTCTTCGACGGCACTATCCGCAACCATACCTGAAGAATCTCTCTAATAGGAGGAATGCGATGAGCGCCGTAGAAGCACCCGCGGGCCGCCCGGCCGCGCCCCCTGCCAAACCGAAGACGATGCTGCGCCGCCTGCTCAGCCATCACGAAATCGCGACGCTGCTCGTGCTGCTGCACGCGCCGATCGGCGCGAACGCAAAACCCGAACTGCCGGGGCTGCAGGAAGCAGGCCTCGTCGAAATGGTCCGCACGGACGCGGACACCCCGGCGAGCTTCCGCCTGACCGCAGACGGCACGGCCGTCCTGAAGGGACTCGGCTACCGCTGATCGGGCAGGCGGCCGCCCGCCGGGTCCCGCCCGCCATCCGTTCCGCGCTGCATTCGTCGCGGAGCCGCCGACGCGGAACCGTCTTCGCTCGGCCTCGAGCCCGTATCGCCGCTTTGATCGCGCCCCAGTCAGGCGCACCCCCGCACCTCGCCACGTACCACCCCGATTCGACGCGCTCCCAGAGCGTGCCGCGCCGTTATCGGCAGGCCTTCGCGCGCGAACGATGCCGCGTCGCACCATACAGCACTAGCCGTCGTGTTTCCGAAAGGCGGCCTCCCCGGCGTCCGACACCTCGACCCACTTCGGGTCGGGCGCGGCTTCGGGAACGTAGCTGTCGTGCCAGTTCCACCATTTGTACGGCCGGCACTGCGGATAGCCCTCCGGCGAATCCTCCCACGTCTCCTGACGCCCGAGCGCCGTCATGTCGAGGTAGCTCCAGGTGGTGCCCATCGCCTCGTCGCCGCGGCTGTTGATGAAGTAGGTGCGGAACACGCGCTCGCCGTCGCGGATGAACGCGTTGTGACCGTGCCACTCGTCCACGCCGAAGTCGGCATCGAAGCTGTCGGTGATCGTGTACCAGGGGATCGTCCAGCCCATCCGGGCCTTCAGCCGCACGATGTCGGCCTGCGGCGCACGCGACGCGAACACGAGGGTCGTGTCGCGGGCATTCAGATGCGCCAGGTGGCCAACATGGTCGGCCACCATCGAACAGCCGATGCACGCATGCTCGGGCCAGCCGTGCACGCCGGGTTCGAAGAACGCGCGGTAGACGATCAGCTGGCGGCGGCCGCCGAACAGGTCGAGCAGGCTCACCTTGCCGTCAGGCCCGTCGAACACGTACGCCTTTTCCACGGCAAGCCAGGGCATCCGCCGCCGCTCGGCGGCCAACGCGTCACGGGCGCGGGTCAGCGCCTTCTCCTTGGCGAGCAGTTGAGCGCGCGCCGCCTCCCACTCCTGCGACGACACGATCGGCGGCGCTTTCATCGCCTGCTGTCCGTCCTTCCGTCCGCTGTCCGTTGATGTGTCTCTGGTCATCACAACCTCCGAATCGGAGCGATCTTCCCTGCCGATCGCTCGGTGTTGGTCATGAGACAGTTTTAGTCGCCGGGCATCGAATGGTGGGAGTGACAAATGTGGCGGGATTCGTTGTGCGGCCGCGCCGGGTCACGTCGGCAGCGCCGAGCGCCCGCGCGTGCGTACGGCTATGCGGCCCCGCAGCGGTTTCCTCGATGACGCCCGCTCAACCCGCCCGTTCCTGCAGCATCATCCGGTATTCCGTCGGCGTCACGCCGACCGTCGCCTTGAACTGGCGCGTAAACGCGCTGTGATCCGTGTACCCGCACAGCGCCGCCACGTCGGTCACCTTGTCGTGCGTGACGAGCAGCGCGGTCGCGGCGTCGAGCCGCGTCTTCAGCAACACCTGGCGCGGCGTCAGGTGGAACACCTTGTGGAAGTAGCGCTCGAGCTGCGCGACGGACATCCCCGCCATCACCGCGAGCTGCTTCAGGTTCAGCGGCTGCACGTAATGATCCTGGATGTACTGGACCACGTCCGCGAGCTTGCTGTAGGCCGGATGCGAGCCTTCGTGCGCCTTCAGGTCGCGCGAAATGCCCGCGAGGCCGATCACCTTGCCGGCCGCGTCGCGCAGCGGTTCCTTGCAGGTCAGGCACCAGCCCGGCTGGCGTCCCGGATACAGGTGGAGCTCGAGCTGGTCCATCAACTGGTGGCCCGCGTTGATGGTCGCCATGTCCTGCTCGAAATAGCCGCGGCCGAACCGGCGCGGGAACACTTCGTCCGTCGTCTTGCCGAGCAGGGCGCGCTTGTCCTTGTAGCCGCAGCGCATCGCCAGCGTGCGGTTCACGAGCGCATAGCGGCCGTCCGCGTCCTTCACGAAGAATGCGACGTCGGGCAGCGCATCGAGCACGGGTTCGAGCAGGCGAAAGTGCGCGAGCATCGCACCGAAGTCGGCGTTGTCGGCCTGGTAGTGCAACGTATCGGACAGGCTCATCGGCGGTACGGCTAGAAATGTCGTCATCCCGGCATCCGCGAAGCGAGTGGCTGATGGCGTCGATTATAGGAGCGCACCCCGGCGCGCGTCGGCCGGCATGGGCGCGGGAACGTGCCGGAACACGCGGGGCATGCGCGGCATTCGCGCCACCGAAACCTGCCATCGTAAAAATGCGGCCCCGCCGCGTCTTGGCGCGATTGCGCACGCCGGATGACGATTTCGGCATATATCAGGGTTATCGACGATATGCCGAAATCGTCGCCGGCCGCGCTCCGAACGCGCAAGACGCACGCATTTTCGCTATCTAGACTTCGCTTCACGGTCACGAGACGACCAACGGCGATGCCGGCATGCGACACGCATCGCATGCTGCCATCGCCACGCGGCACGCCGATTTCGGCATAACCACCCTGCCGCGGACGGGCCAACCGATACGCGACGCACGGCATGACCGTGACGCACGCGGCGACGCCCGCCGGCCCCGCAGCCGACACGTCTCGCCCGGTTTACCGCCGCCGGCCCACGGTCCGGCGCGGGCCCAACCACGCCATCAAGGGGAAGTGAAAGTGAAGCTGAAGGTATCGCACGTCGCGCTGGCCGCCGCCTGCGCACTGTCGGGCGCCCACGCCAGCGCCGCCGACGTCGTCAAGATCGGGTTCGCCGCGCCGCTCACCGGCCCGCAATCGAACTACGGCACGGACATGCAGAAAGGCGCGCAACTGGCGATCGCCGATTTCAACGCGACGCATCCGACGATCGGCGGCAAGCCGGTCACGTTCCAGCTCGACTCGCAGGACGACCAGGCCGATCCGCGCACCGGCACCACCGTCGCGCAGCGGCTGATCGACGACAACGTCAGCGGCGTCATCGGCCACTTCAACTCGGGCACCAGCATCCCGGCATCCGACCTGTACGATCGCGCGGGGCTGCCGCAGATCTCGATGGCGACGTCCCCGCAGTACACGGCGCGCGGCTACAAGACCACCTACCGGCTGCTCACGAGCGACGCGCAGGCGGGCCGCATCGTCGGCACGTACGCGGTGAAGACCCTGCACTTCAAGCGCATCGCGATCATCGACGACCGCACCGCGTACGGCCAGGGCATCGCCGACGAATTCGCGAAGGCCGTGCAGGCGGCCGGCGGCACGATCATCAAGCGCGACTTCACGAACGACAAGGCGCTCGATTTCTCCGCGATCCTGACCAACCTGAAGGGCATGAATCCCGATGCGATCTTCTACGGCGGCGGCGATGCGCAATCGTCGCCGATGATCCGCAAGATGCGCCAGCTCGGGATGAAGTCCGCGTTCGTGACGGGCGAGATGTCGCGCTCGCCGACGTTCCTGAAGGTCGGCGGCGACGCGGCCGAGGGCGCGATCGTCTACATGGGCGGGCTGCCGAAGGAGAAGATGCCGGGCTTCGCCGGCTTCGCGGCGCGCTACAAGGCGCGCTTCAACGAAGACGTCGTCACCTATTCGCCGTACTCGTACGACGGCACGATCGCGCTGCTCACCGCGATGAAGAACGCGAACTCGACCGACCCGAAGGTCTATACGCCGTATCTCGGCAAGGTGTCGGTCAAGGGCGTGTCGGCGGACCGCATCGCATACGACGGGAAGGGCGACCTGAAGGATGCACCGGTGACGATCTACAAGGTCGAGCACGGCGCGTTCAAGCCGGTCGATACGATCGCCGGCAACTGACGCAACACGGCAGCCTGCGCGGCGCACGGACGGATCGCCCGACGTGCGCCGCGCCGTTCGCGCGGCCCGAAGGTTTCGTCGACGTGCGCCATCGCCGTACGATCCTCGTGTCGCCGTCCTTGTTCTGCCGCCCTCGTTCTGCTGCTCTCGTTCTGCTGCTCTCGTTCTGCTGCTCTCCTTCTGCTGCCCTCGTTCTGCTGCTCTCGTTCTGCTGCCCTCGTTCTGCTGCCCTCGTTCTGCTGCTCTCGTTCTGCCATCCTCGTTCTGCCATCCTCATCCTGCCGTCCTCGCGCCGCCTGCCTCGCGCATTTCGCGCTCCTGTAGAATCCCCCCACTCGCTTTGACGCTTCGTCCCCGCTGCGCCCCATCCCGGTGCGGCGGCGCGTGTTCCGTGCTCTATCCGGCGCTCAGCACACCTTCCGACGACGCAGGCTGCGCCGCAGCGCCTGTCCACGCCAATAGCGGGCCCTGGAGACGCAGCATCGACAACAACATTCGAAAACCGATCGTCCTGACCATGCAAGCTTCCGAATTGAGCGGCGTCCCGCGCGCCGCCGAGCGCGCGCTGACGCGCAGCGACTACAAGACCCTTGGCCTCGCCGCACTCGGCGGCGCACTCGAGTTCTACGACTTCATCATCTTCGTGTTCTTCGCACCCGCGATCGGGCAGCTGTTCTTCCCGCACGACATTCCCGACTGGCTGCGTGTACTGCAGACCTACGGCATCTTCGCGGCCGGCTATCTCGCGCGCCCGCTCGGTGGCGTGATCATGGCGCACTTCGGCGACCTCGTCGGTCGCAAGCGGATGTTCACGCTGAGCGTGCTGATGATGTCGGTCCCGACGCTGCTGATGGGCCTGCTGCCGACCTACGACACGGTCGGCCTCCTCGCGCCCGTGTTGCTGCTGCTGTTCCGCATCCTGCAGGGCGCGGCCGTCGGCGGCGAGGTGCCCGGCGCGTGGGTGTTCGTGTCCGAGCACGTGCCGTCGCGCCACATCGGCTACGCATGCGGCACGCTGACCGCGGGCCTCACGGCCGGCATCCTGCTCGGCTCGCTCGTCGCGGCCGGCATCAACAGCCGCTACTCGGCGGCCGAAGTCACCGCGTTCGGCTGGCGCATCCCGTTCCTGCTCGGCGGCGTGTTCGGCCTGTTCTCCGTGTACCTGCGCCGCTGGCTGCACGAGACGCCGGTGTTCGCCGAGATGAAGGCGAAGAAGGCGCTGGCCGCCGAGATCCCGCTGAAGGCCGTGCTGCGCGACCACGGCCGCGCGGTGATCGTGTCGATGCTGCTCACGTGGATGCTGTCCGCGGCGATCGTCGTCGTGATCCTGATGACGCCCGCGCTGCTGCAGAAGCAGTTCCACCTGACGCCCGCGACGACGCTGTTCGCGAACAGCATCGCGACGCTGTGCCTGACGGCCGGCTGCATCTGCGCGGGCTCGCTCGCCGGCGCGATCGGCGCGAAGCGCGTGCTCGGCATCGGCGGCCTCGTACTGGCCGCGTGCTACTACCTGCTGTTCGCGCAGGTCGCGGCCGATGCGTCGACGTTGCCGCTGTACTACGGGATCGCCGGCTTCACGGTCGGCACGATCGGCGCGGTGCCGTTCGTGATGGTGAAGAGCTTCCCGGCGGTCGTGCGGTTCTCGGGCATCTCGTTCTCGTACAACGTCGCGTATGCGATCTTCGGCGGCCTCACGCCGGTGATCGTGTCGCTGATGATGAAGTCGAACCCGCTCGCACCGGTCGTGTACGTCGCGACGATCTGCGTGCTCGGCGCGATCGCGGTGCAGTTCTCGAAGGACGCGCGCTGAGCGCGACGAGGCGTAATTGATTCGCAGCCGCCGGCAGCAAGCGGCGAATCGCGCGCGTTGCCGGCTCGACGACTGAACATCTGAACGCCGGGCGCTGACGCGCCGAACGACAAAGGGCCGAATCCCGCAGTGCGCGGGATTCGGCCCTTTCTGTTGATGCATGCGTCGTCCGGGTTCGCGGATTCGCGAACTTCGGCAGGTGCGGCGCATGCACCGATTCGCCACCACGCACCGCAGGTCACGAGACCGGATACTTCCCCGAACACGACAAGGGCGGCTTTCGCCGCCCTGCCTTCAACTCGTGATGCCGGACACCCGGCTCCGTTGCGCGAACGCGTTCAGCGCAGCGAGCCGTACGACGAACTCGGCCGGCGCATGCCGTCGATGCTCGCGCCGCCTGCGCCGGTCACGTACAGCAGCAGGAAACCGCCGGCAATCGCGACGTTCTTCCAGAAATGGATCACCATCTCGTGCTGGACGGCGGAACTCGTCGCGTCCCAGAAATTGTGCCCGATCACGGCGGTCGCGAGCGTATAGAACGCCATCAGCAACGCGAGCGGCTTCACCTTGTAGCCGACGATCAGCAGCAGCCCGCCGAGCCCTTCGATCGCGACGATGGCCGGCGCGACGTATTGCGGCAACGGCACGTTCAGGCCGCGCAGATAGCCGACGAAATCGCCGTAGCCGAGCAGCTTCATCACGCCGCCCCACAGGAACAGCGCCGCCAGCGCCAGGCGCGCAAAGAATATGACGCCGGAATCGACGGGACGCGACATGCCTTTCTCCTCGTTGCAGTTCGGCCGGCTGCACGGGTCGTGCCCGTGCAGCTCGCCGGGCCTGCCCGGCCCGGCAAATGGGCCAGCATAGAGGCTCTTTTCGCCGCGTCCAAGCAAAAGGTTGTAGCAAAACTTTACACGGCGGCGTAAGGCTGCGATTCCCGAGAACGAAGTGAATGCGGGGTCGAAACGGCCTGCGCGCGTACTGAGCGCGCGTACTTGACCCGCGTGTTTAGCCCGCGTCGCTCAACAGCACACCCTTCTTGAACAGAAAGCAGCCATAACCGCGCAGCTCGCCGGTGACGATCACCGCATACGCCTGCTGCGCACGCGCATAGAACGCGAAGCGGTCGACGCCCGCGAGCGGCACCGCGCGCCCTTCCGCGCGATCGACCTCGGCCTGCACTTCGTGCTGCACGGGCGGCAGCGCGGCCGGATTGCCGACGACTTCCATCCGCCACGCGGGCGTGTCGACGAACGTGTCGAGCGGCAGCACGGACAGCACCGCGCGCACGACCCGCGCCGAATCGGCGCCGTCGATCCGCAGCGCGCGGCCGACTGCCGTGTGCCGCGCGACGGATTCCGCCGGGAAATTCGCGTCGCAGATCGCCACTTCATCACCGTGGCCCATCGCGCGCAGCGCATGCAGGATGTCGGCGTTGAGCAGCGGGTCGAGGTTCTTCAGCATGTCGGCAGGTCTCCGGGATCGTGAACGAACCGCATACGTTACAGGATCCCGGCGGCCGCTGCGCCCGGCCCGCGCCGCTCACGACGCGGCGGCCGGCATCTCGTCGATGAAGCCCGTCACCGACTTCAGGCGGCCCGACGCGTCGACGGTCCCGAAGTCCGAGCCCTTCACGAGCGCCGCGCCGTCCGGCGACACGAGCGCCCACGAGAAGCGCAGATGCTGCCCGAACCCGTCGACGTCGGTGGTTCGGCGAAAGCGATGCGACGGAAAGCGTTCCTGCACCGTGGCGATCATCGTGTCGATGCCCGTATGGCCGTCGCCGGTCATCAGCGGATCGCGATACGCAGCGTCGCTCGTGTACGTCGCGTCGATCAGCGCGCGCCGCCGCGCAGCATCGGGCTCGTTCCACGCGTCGAAGTAGCGGTCGATCAGGTCGGTATGGACGGATTGTGCGGTGTTCATGCGAGGCTCCTGGTCTGGATGGCGGGACAACCGTGCCGCGAACGTGTCGAGTTCGCGTGTCTGTATCGTCGTCTGCCTCGCGGCGGCGGTCGATTACGTTCGAGGTAAGGATTTCGACGGCGGCGCCGGGTCGGCGCAGCACATCGCGCGCGCCTCCAGACGAAACCGGGCGCCCCAAAGGCGCCCGCATGCCGATCCCGATCGTCCGATCCGCCCGCCTGTCAGGTCACCGGCGCCGGGTTGAACAGCGTCAGCGCGTTCGCGAGCTTCCACTGCTCGGCCCACGTGTGGCGCTTGCCGCTCGCGACATCGAGCATCAGCCGGAACAGTTCCCAGCCCACATCCTCGATCGTCGCCGCGCCGGTCGCGATCTGTCCGGCGTCGAGATCCATCAGGTCGTGCCAGCGGCGCGCGAGATCGCTGCGCGTCGCGACCTTGATCACCGGCACCTGCGCGAGGCCGTACGGCGTGCCGCGCCCAGTCGTGAACACATGCAGGTTCATCCCCGCGGCGAGCTGCAGCGTGCCGCAGATGAAGTCGCTCGCGGGCGTCGCCGCGTACAGCAGCCCCTTCTGCCGCGCGCGCTCGCCGGGCGGCACGACGCTGGAAATCGGCGCGCTGCCCGACTTCACGATCGAGCCCATCGCCTTCTCGACGATGTTCGACAGGCCGCCCTTCTTGTTGCCGGGTGTCGTGTTCGCGCTGCGATCGACGCGGCCGCGCTGCAGGTAGCGGTCGTACCAGTCCATCTCGCGGATGATCGCGCGCGCGACGTCCTCGTTCGCCGCACGCGACGTGAGTTGCGCAACGCCGTCGCGCACTTCCGTCACCTCGGAGAACATGATCGTCGCGCCTGCGCGCACCAGCAGGTCCGCCGCGAAGCCGACCGCCGGGTTCGCGGTCAGCCCCGAGAACGCGTCGCTGCCGCCGCACTGCACGCCGACCACGAGGTCCGATGCCGGGCAGGTCTCGCGGCGGCGGCGGTTCAGCCGCTCCAGATGCGATTCGGCCATCCGCATGATCGAGTCGATCATCGAGTTGAAGCCGACGTGCGCGGCGTCCTGCAGGCACACGACGCCGCCGTTGTCACCGTTGTTGCCCTGATCGCCGCCGGCCGCAACCGGAATCGTGCCCGGCGGCAGCAGGCGGTCCGGCTGCAGCTTCTCGCAGCCGAGGCTCACCGTCATCACCTCGCCGCCGAAGTTCGGATTCAGGCTGATGTTGCGCAGCGTGCGGATCGGGATGTCCGCGTCCGGCGCGTCGATCGCGACGCCGCAGCCGTACGTGTGCTCGAGCCCGACCACGTCGTCGACGTTCGGATAGCGAGGCAGCAGCTCGGTCTTGATGCGCTTCACCGCGTGCTCGACGACGCCCGACACGCACTGCACGGTCGTCGTGATCGCGAGGATGTTGCGCGTGCCGACCGAGCCGTCGGGATTGCGGAAGCCCTCGAACGTATAGCCTTCGAGCGGCGGCAGCGGCGGCGCGCTGCGGGTCGCGAGCGGCAGGTCGTCGAGCCCCGGCGGCTCGGGCATGCGCATCGTGCGCTCGTTGACCCAGCTGCCGCGCCGCAGGTCGGCCAGTGCGTAGCCGATCACGACGTTGTAGCGGACGATCGGGTCGCCGGCCGCAAGATCGGTCAGCGCGACCTTGTGGCCCTGCGGCACGCCTTCGCGCAGCGTCAGGCCGTCGGCGAACGTCGCGCCTTCGGGCAGGCCACCGTCGTTGACGACGATCGCGACGTTGTCGTCCGGATGCACGCGGATATAAAGAGGAGAAGCAGTCATTGGAATTCCCAGGCTACTGTCTGAATCGTTAGTCATCATACGACATTGAGCACGACCGGGGTATTGTGCGTAAACCCTTATCGGTAAAGACCCTACTCCGACGATGCCAGCAAACAGCTTGCGTCCTACCCACTCACGTTGTACGATGACATACAACGACATCGCCACTCATGGCTCGCATGCCGTTCCCGACGAACCCAGCACTCGCGCTAGACGGACGACCCAACCATGACTTCTCCGCAAGAACTCAAACAGATCATTTCCCACGGCCTGCTGTCGTTTCCGCTGACGGACTTCGACGCCGCGGGCAATTTCCGCCCGACCACGTATGCCGAGCGCCTCGAGTGGCTCGCGCCGTACGGCGCGACCGCGCTGTTCGCCGCCGGCGGCACGGGCGAATTCTTCTCGCTCACGCAGCGCGAATACTCGGACGTGATCCGCGTCGCGACCGAGACCTGCAAGGGCAAGGTGCCGATCCTGGCCGGCGCGGGCGGTGCGACGCGCGTCGCGATCGAATACGCGCAGGAAGCCGAGCGCCTCGGCGCGAGCGGCATCCTGCTGATGCCGCACTACCTGACCGAAGCGAGCCAGGAAGGCATCGCCGATCACGTCGAGCAGGTCTGCCGCGCGCTGAAGATCGGCGTCGTGGTCTACAACCGCGCGAATTCGAAGCTGAACGCGGACATGCTCGAGCGCCTCGCCGACCGCTGCCCGAACCTGATCGGCTTCAAGGACGGCGTCGGCGACATCGAGAGCATGGTGACGATCCGCCGCCGCCTCGGCGACCGCTTCTCGTACCTCGGCGGCCTGCCGACCGCCGAAGTCTATGCGGCGGCCTACAAGGCGCTCGGCGTGCCCGTGTATTCGTCGGCGGTGTTCAACTTCATCCCGAAGACCGCGATGGCGTTCTACGAAGCGATCGCGAAGGACGACCACGCGACGGTCGGTCGGCTGATCGACGAGTTCTTCCTGCCGTACCTGCAGATCCGTAACCGCCGCGCGGGCTACGCGGTCAGCATCGTCAAGGCGGGCGCGAAGCTCGTCGGCCACGATGCGGGCCCGGTGCGCGCGCCGCTCGTCGACCTGAACGACGAGGAAATCGCGCAGCTCGACGCGCTGATCAAGAAGATGGGCCCGCAGTAAACGGTTCGGCATGGCGAAGCGACGACGCGGCCGTGCGCCGCTTCGCGCGCGATGCATCGCATGACAGCCCGGCACTCGCCGGGCTGTTTGCGTTTCGGGCGGTAACGGC
Source organism: Burkholderia sp. MR1-5-21 (assembly GCF_053427715.1). Classification (NCBI taxonomy): domain Bacteria; kingdom Pseudomonadati; phylum Pseudomonadota; class Betaproteobacteria; order Burkholderiales; family Burkholderiaceae; genus Burkholderia; species Burkholderia sp. MR1-5-21. The sequence continues at coordinate 418,170 of NZ_JBSAXD010000004.1, read as the reverse complement.
CGGCGGCGGCTCTCGCGCTGCCCGACCGTCGTCACATCTTCGAAATGCTCTCGACGATCCCGCGCCGAACGCGCTCCAGCTTCGCGCTGGCGACGCTGAACCGGGTCCGGGCGCTGTTGGTGTTACTGTCGATGCGGTTCGTCCTGTCGCCCAGGATCTGGTCCCGGACGGTGGGATCGACGACCGTATCGAAGAACCTCCGTACGGTCAGCACCGCGTATTGCTTTGCGGTCGCGAGCTGCGCATTGGCCTGCGTCAGCGCGGTGAGGCGGGCGGCCGGATCCCGGTCGTCGATGCTGCGCCGGTACTTCAGCGCGAACACCAGCGCCTCCATGTCCAGCCTGAACCTGCGGACGGCCTCGCCAAATGCGAGCGAGTGCGCGTCGGAGCCCGTGACGGCGCGCCCCTTGTTGGCCACCATGTCGAACTCGCTGGAGGCCAGCTCACGCTGCAGCGTGAACAGCTCGGTGCTGAGGACGCGTCCTTCGCTGTATTCGCCGACCTGGGTGCGGACCAATTCCGCGACATCGCCGATCGCCTTCCACAATCCGGCGGCGAACAGGTGATCGCCACGCTTGCTGATGTTCATTGCGTCTGTCCCTCGTTCTGTTTTCTTGATCTCTCAGGCTCTGCCTGCAGGCCGGTGGGCCCGCGGCTTCGGTACTGTAGGAGAAATTTCGGCGACGGAAAAGCCGGCAATCAACCAAGAAAAAAAACGGAAGCGGCCAATCGGCCGCTTCCGCCTTCACGTTCCTCGGACTAGCCCGGCGCATGCGCCGCCGGGCCATCAAGGTCACTCCGCCTTGCCGTCCCGCAGCCGCGGAATCCCCAGCGGGTTCGCGTCCTGCAGCCCGTCCGGCAGCAGATCGTCCGGGAAGTCCTGGTAGCACACCGGCCGCAGGAAGCGCTCAATCGCGGTCGCGCCGACCGACGTCACCGCCGGGTTCGACGTCGCCGGGAACGGCCCGCCGTGCACCATCGCATCGCACACTTCGACGCCGGTCGGGAAGCCGTTGACCAGCAGGCGCCCCGCCTTGCGCTCCAGGATCGGCAGCAGCCGGCGCGCGAGCGGCTTGTCGGCGGCGTCCATCTGCAGCGTCGCCGTCAGCTGGCCTTCGAGTGCGTCGAGCACGCGCGCCATCTCGTCGAGATCGCGGCAGCGCACGATCAGCGACGACGGGCCGAACACTTCATGGCCGAACGCCGGCTCGGCCAGGAACGCCTGTGCGCCGACTTCGAACAGCGCGCCGCTCACGTCGCACGCGCCCTGCGCCGCGCCGCCCGCGCCGATCGGACGCACGCCCGGCAGCTCGGCGAGCTGGCCGCGGCCGTTGCGGTACGCGTCGGCGATGCCGCGCGTCAGCATCACGCCGGCCGGCTTTGCGGCGAGCGCCTGCGCAGCGACGGCTTCGAAGCGATCGAGATCCGGACCGTCGAGCGCAAGCACGAGCCCCGGGTTCGTGCAGAACTGGCCGACGCCGAGCGTCAGCGAATCGACGAAGCCCGTCGCGAGAGTGTCGGCGCGCGCGGCGAGCGCGGCCGGGAACAGCAGCACCGGGTTGATGCTGCTCATTTCCGCGTAGACCGGAATCGGCTGCGGACGCGCATTCGCGAGCTGCGTCAGCGCGACGCCGCCCTGCCGCGAACCGGTGAAGCCGACCGCCTGGATCGCCGGATGGCTGACGAGCGCCGCGCCGACCACGCGGCCCGGCCCGATCAGCAGCGAAAACACGCCGGCCGGCATCCCGCACTTCTCGGCCGCCGCGCGGATCGCGCGGCCGACCAGCTCGGACGTGCCGAGGTGCGCCTCGTGCGCCTTCACGATCACCGGGCAGCCGGCCGCGAGCGCCGACGCGGTGTCGCCGCCGGCGACCGAGAACGCGAGGGGGAAGTTGCTCGCGCCGAACACGGCGACCGGCCCGAGCGGAATCTTCTGCAGCCGCAGGTCGGCGCGCGGCAGCGGCGTGCGTGCCGGCTGCGCGGGGTCGATCGATGCGGCCAGGAAGCGGCCGTCGCGCACGACGCGCGCGAACTGGCGCAGCTGGCCGACCGTGCGGCCGCGCTCGCCCTGCAGGCGCGCAACGGGCAGGCCCGTCTCGGCGTGCGCGCGCTCGATCAGCGCGTCGCCGAGCGCGACGATCTCGTCGGCGATCGCGTCGAGGAACGCGGCACGCGCGGCCAGCGGCTGCGCGCGGTACGCGTCGAACGCGTCGCGCGCGAGTTCGCAAGCACGCTCGACGTCGGCCAGTTCGCCGACGCCGAACGCCGGCGCATCGATCGGCGCGCCCTGCGCCGGATTGAACGCGCGCAAAGTACCGGCCGAGCCGTAGACCGCGTCGGCGCCGATCAGCATCTCACCTGTCAGTTGCATGGGTGTGCTCCGTGGTTCGGGAATAGGTCGCCCATTGTAGCCCAACAGATACGATGTCTGCCGACTTGATTTTGGCTTGCGGGGTACTCCTCGCGAACTGCTCGATCACCGCTGAGCCTTATACATAGTGGGATTTCGCAGAATTTTGATCCATTTCGGCATCGACGAGAGGGAAAACCCGAGTTACGTCACCGCACTCGTCGTCACTAAACTTCACGCCATGTCATATGACGACGTACATTAAAGTGCCTAATCAAACTCCCTCCCGCGATCTCCCGATCGACCTCGCCCGGGCCGCGCGCCGCAGCGCCGTGCGCTACTGGATCCTCGCGATGCTGTTCGTCGTCACGACGCTCAACTACGCCGACCGCGCGACGCTGTCGATCACCGGCACGCCGATCCGCAAGGCATTCGGCATCGATCCGGTGACGATGGGCTACATCTTCTCGGCGTTCAGCTGGGCATACGTGCTCGCGCAACTGCCAAGCGGCTGGCTGCTCGACCGCTTCGGCGCGCGGCGCGTCTATGCGGCCAGCATCTTCCTGTGGTCGGCGTTCACGCTGCTGCAGAGCACGATCGGGCTCGGCGGCAGCGCCGCGTTCGCGGTCGCCGCGCTGTTCGCGATGCGCTTCGCGGTCGGCATTGCCGAAGCGCCCGCGTTCCCGGCGAACGCGAAGGTCGTCGCGAGCTGGTTCCCGACCGCCGAGCGCGGCACCGCATCGGCGATCTTCAACTCCGCGCAGTATTTCGCTGCGGTCGTGTTCTCGCCGCTGATGGCATGGCTCACGCATGCGTATGGCTGGCACTACGTGTACCTGTTGCTCGGCGTCGCCGGCATCGCGCTTGCGCTGCTGTGGCTGCGCGTCGTGAAGGATCCGGCCGACCATCCGGCGGTGAACCGCGCGGAACTCGAGCATATCGCGCAGGGCGGCGGCCTCGTGCGCACGAGCACCCGGGGCAAGGACGCGCGGGGTTCGCAGTCCGAGAGCAACAAGGTCGCGGGCTGGTACTACGTGCGCCAGCTGCTGTCGAACCGGATGCTGATCGGCGTCTACCTCGGCCAGTACTGCGTGAACGTGCTCACGTACTTCTTCCTCACGTGGTTCCCGATCTATCTCGTGCAGGCGCGCGGGATGTCGCTGCTGAAGGCCGGCTTCATGACGTCGCTGCCCGCGATCTGCGGGTTCCTCGGCGGCGTGCTGGGCGGGATGCTGTCGGACGGGCTGATCCGGCGCGGCGTGTCGCTGACGCTCGCGCGCAAGATCCCGATCGTCGGCGGGATGCTGCTGTCGATGGCCATCATCGGCTGCAACTACGTCGACAGCGAAGCGCTCGTGATTGCGCTGATGGCGCTGTCGTTCTTCGGCAAGGGCATCGGCTCGCTCGGCTGGGCGGTCGTCGCGGACACGGCGCCGAAGGAGGCGATCGGGTTGTCGGGCAGCCTGTTCAACATGTTCGGCAACACGGCGGGCATCGTCGCGCCGATCGCGATCGGCTATCTCGTCAGTGCAAGCGGCTCGTTCAACGGCGCGCTCGTGTTCGTCGGGCTCAACGCGCTCGTCACGGTGCTCAGCTATCTCGTGATCGTGAAGGACATCAAGCGGGTCGAACTGCGGCACCGCGACACGTGAAGGATCGGCGGGGCGGAAGGATCGGCGGCCGCATGTAGCGGCCGCCGTTTGCATCTGCTCGCCGCATGCGCGATGCGCAGCAACTTTGCGGTTTCAGGTCAGGCCGCAGCGCGACGCTTACCTCCAAGGTAATGCCCGTGCCGCGCAGGATTGCCTATCATCCCGAGCATGAACCCGACCGCCGCCCTCCATTCGATCCCTCCATCCGCCGGCCGCGCGTCCGGCATCGGCCCGCTGCTGCGCACCTGGCGTCAACGTCGGCGCCTGAGCCAGATGGCGCTCGCGCTCGACGCCGAAGTCTCCGCGCGCCACCTGAGTTTCGTCGAATCGGGCCGCGCGCAGCCGAGCCGCGAGATGGTGCTGCATCTCGCGGAGCGGCTCGACGTGCCGCTGCGCGAGCGCAACGCACTGCTCGTCGCGGCCGGCTTTGCGCCGCTCTTTCGCGAACGGCCATTCTCCGATCCGCAGCTCGACGCCGCGCGCCATGCGGTCGAAGCCGTGCTGCGCGGTCATGAGCCCTACCCGGCGCTCGCGGTCGACCGCCACTGGACGCTGCTCGCCGCGAACCGGATGCTCGGCGCGCTGGTCGCGCAAGCCGATCCGGCGCTGCTGCAGCCGCCCGTCAACGTGCTGCGGCTCAGCCTGCATCCGGACGGCCTCGCGCCGCAGATCGTCAACTGGCGCGAATGGCGCGCGCACATCCTGCATCGTCTGCAGCGGCAGATCGACGCGAGCGGCGACCGCACGCTGCACGCGCTGCGCGACGAGCTCGCCACGTATCCGGCGCCGGCCGGCCAGCCCGACGACACGCACGCGCGCGCCGACTACGCGGACATCGCGGTGCCGCTGCGGTTGCGCACGGCGGCCGGCGAGCTGACGTTCTTCAGCACGACGACGGTGTTCGGCACGCCGGTCGACGTCACGCTGTCGGAACTCGCGATCGAGGCATTCTTTCCGGCGAATCCGGAGACGGTGGAGGCGATGCGGGCGCTGGCGGACGCGCTGCCGGCGTAGCGCGCCGAATGGCCGTCACCGGCGCTCGAACGCCAGCCTGACGCCCAGCCCCAGCAGGACCACGCCGCTGACCCGATGCATGCGCGTCAGGATGCGCGGATTGCGGCGAATCGACGCCGACAGCAGGCCGGCGAACAGCGCGACCGGCCCTTTGACGACAAACGTCAGCCGGCGCCGAGGAAACCTGACGGACGATCACGCGAAGCTGCGTGGACAGACGGGACGCGGGCAGCCCTGCGCATGGCATGCCGATTGAAAGGTGTGATTGATAAGATTTTCGGCGAGACCGCAGGCCGTCACATATTCACACGATGAAAAAGAAAATACTTGCCGCTTTGTCACTGTGCGCCGCCCTGCCCGGCGTCGCGCTCGCACAATCGACCCCGGCTCCGACGCTGAAACCGGGCGACACCTGGATCTACGTAGATACCGTCGAGATCGGCCCGAATGGCTGGCGCCAGACGCGCGACCAGATTTCCGTGCAACGCACGACCCCGGAGCACATCTACGTCGAAACGCAGCAGAGCGGCGCGACGCAAGCGCCCCGTGAACTGATCGTCGACGCGGACTGGAGCCGTTCGCGCAGCGTGAACGGCACGCAAACCGTGGTGAACCGCCCGCTTGCGTTTCCGCTGACGGTCGGCAAGACGTGGACGATCCGGTACAGCGAGTCGCACCCGAATCCCCAGCATGCATCGGAAGCCTACGACACGCATTACAAGGTCGTCGGCCCAGACACCGTCACCGTGCCCGGCGGCAAGTTCGACGCGATCAAGATCGAGGCCGAAGGCACATGGAACGCGCAGGCTGCACCAGCACAGTCGATCGTGTCCGGTGTGAGCCGCAACACAGGCGGCTCGACGATCGTGATGCAGAGCCGCAACGGCGGGACAGCGGAACTGACCGGCAAGACCTACAAGGCGTTCTGGTACGTGCCGGCGGTCGGCCGATGGGTCAAGTCGGTCGAGGAGTACTACGACGTGAACGGCGTGCGGACGGCGCGCTACACGAACGAACTGGCATCGTACCGGCGGGCGGGAACGGAGACCGGTGCGCCGTTGGTCAGCGAGTCCGCGCCAACGCCGCCGGAAGGCCAACCGCCCGGCGACCAGTGACGGCGCGCACCGCCCTCATTCACGTATACAAGGAAGCCTGCGGCAACTCGCCCGTCAACGCGAACCGCCCGACATCCCTCAACCGATAGTCGAGCGGATCGTGCAGCGTATGCGTGCGCGCGTTCCGCCAGAAGCGGTCGAGCCCGAGCGATGCGGCCGTTGCCCGCGCGCCGCACGCGTCGAACAGCGCTTCGCCGTTGTCGAGCGCCGCGCGCTGCGCAACGATCTTCGCTTCCGACACGGCCAGCGCGACTTCGGCGCGCCCGTCTGCCGTCAGCGCATCGTGCTGCACCCAGGCGCGCTGCAGCACGTCGGCCGCGCGATCGGCGAGCGCCGCGGCGGCCACCGCCTGCACGCGCAGGTCGCCGAAGCGCTGCAGCGTATAGGGATCGTCGGTCGCGCGTTCGACGCCCGCATGAATCCACGGCCGACCGTGCTTCAGCACGTAGTCGCGCGCGGCACCAAGCGCGCCTTCCGCAAGCCCGACGAACAGGTTCGTCAGCACGAGCTGCGACACGAGCGTGCGCAGCGTCGCGCGCGGCGTCGGCGGCGCTTCCGAACGATGCAGCACTTCATCGGGCGCAAGCGTCACGCGGTCGAACGTCACGCTGCCGCTGTCGGTCTGCCGCTGGCCGACCGGATCCCAGTCGTCGTTCACGGTGATGCCCGCGCGGTCGGTCGGCACGACGCCGAACACCGTGCGGCCGATGGCCGGATCGTGCGCGGAGACCGTCATCCGCTGCGAGCCGCGCGTGCCCGAGCAGAAGCCTTTCACGCCGTCGAGCCGGTAGCCGCCGTCGGCCGTCGCGGTCGCGACGAGCCGCGTGTCGAGCGGATTGACCGCATTGCCCCACCACCAGCGATGCTCGACGGTGCCGCGCAGATAGCGTTCTCGTTGCGCCGGATTGCCCCACACGTCGACGCTGACCACCTGCAGGCACTGGAATCCGACCAGATGCGCGAGCGCGCTGTCGACGCGCGCGATCTGCCGGATCGCGTCGTAGATCGAGAGCCACGCGGCCTCCTGTCCGCCGAACGCGCGCGGCACCGCGAGCGTCAGCAGTCCCGCGTCGGCCAGCCACTGCTTTTCCCGCGCGGCATGGCCGCCCGCGCGATCGCGCGCGGCGGCGGTTTCGCGCAGCGCATCGATCACGCGCGCAAGCGCGTCCGGATCGATTGCTGACACATCCGTTGCCGCGGCGAGCGTCGCCGGGCCGCGTGGATCGTTCATGCGATGGCTTCCTGTTCCTGGGCCGAGACAGCTTCCGACAACGGCACGAGTTTCCCGAGTTCGCGCCTGCCGGTCAACTGCGCGAGGATCTCGCGCCGCCAGTCGTCGTAGATCGCGCGATAGTCCGCGATGTCCGCGCCGAACACGTGCGCGGTGTGCGCAAATTCGTCGTGCAGGTAAGCGTCGAGCCGCACCTGCATCTCATCGTCGGCCTCGATCACGCGATCGATCAGCGCTTCGCGCTCCACGGCCGGCAGTGCCGCCAGCCTGTCGAACCACCACTGCACGATCTGCACGCGATGCCATTCCTCGTCGGGACGGATGCGGTTCTCGCCATGCTCGCGCATCGCGCCGTCGGCGACGCGGCCGGTCTTGCGCTGGACCCACAGCTTCGCGAGGATGTGCAGCTCGTAATGCCATTCGAACGCGAGAAAGCCCGCGATGTCGCGCACGGCCAGATCGCCGATGCGTGCCCAGTGCGCGGCGACGAGCCGGTCGACCTCCGGCAGCGGATCCTGCCCGGTCAGCTCGGTCACGCGTTCGCGGCCGATCACCGCATGCGCGCCGTCGTCGCCGAGCTGGCGCGACAGGATCAGCTGGAAATGTGGATCGTTACGGAACAACGTGTCGATCGCCTTCGCGACGACCTGCACGATGAACAGGTCGTGTGACGCCATCTTCGTGTAGTAGTCCGCGACCGCGGCGAACTCGTCCGCGGTGCGCGGCTCGCGCGGCGGCGTCGCAAGCTTCGCGGGGAAATCGGGGCGATGGCGTCGCGCCACGTCGAGAAACAGCGCTTCCTCGAATTGTCCGTTCCACTCGCGCGGCGCGCCGATGGGCAGTGTCATGATGTTTCGGTCTCTCAGGATCGTTGGTTGGGAAAGCGGGCGCTCGTGGCGCCCGCTCATGCACGCCGGGTCAGGTGTCGGACCAGGCGATCGCCCGTGACTTGCACGGCCGAGACGAGCGCGATCAGGATCACGATCACGGTCGCCATTACTGTGGTGTCGAAGCGCTGGTAGCCGTAGCGGATCGCGAGATCGCCGAGCCCGCCCGCGCCGACTGCACCCGCCATCGCGGTCGAGCCGATCAGCGCGACCACGGTGATCGTGAAGCCGCCGAGCATGCCGGGCAGCGACTCCGGCAGCAGCACGTGCCAGACGATGTGGCCGCGTTTCGCGCCCATCGCGAGCGCGGCTTCGATCAGCCCGCGATCCACCTCGCGCAGGCTCACCTCGGCAATCCGCGCGAAGAACGGGATCGCCGCGATCGACAGCGGCACGACAGCCGCCCAGATGCCGATCGTCGTGCCGATCAGCAGGCGCGTGAACGGCAGCAGCGCGACGAGCAGGATGATGAACGGCGTCGAGCGGAACACGTTGACGATCGCGCCGAGCGCTGCGTTCAGCGCGCGCCGCTCGTAGATGCCGCCGGGCGCGGTCGTCACGAGGATCACCGCGAGCGGGATGCCGGCGAGCGCCGCGATGGCCGCCGATGCCGCGACCATCGACAGCGTGTCGCGGATCGCGTCGAGCAGTTCGGGCCACCAGAGCTCAAACATAGCCGAGCACCTCCGCGTGGTTCGCATGACGGCGCGCGCGTTCGAGCAGCGCATCAGCCGCATCGACCACTCGCCCCTCGGCCGCGCCGGGCGCCGCCGCGATCACGAGGCGGCCCTGCGCGCGCCCCTGGATGCGCTCGATGCCGCCGTGCAGGAACCGTACCGATCCGCCGAGCGCCGCCGCGAGCGCGCCGACGTCCGGCTCGCCGCCGCTCTCGCCCGTAAAGCGGACGTCGAGCACGACCTGCGCGCCGTCCGGCAGCGCCGCGTTTTCCGGCAGCGGGTGCACGCGCGCGGCGAGTTCGGCCGGCAGGTCGTGCACGAGCGTGCTGAGCAGCGCGCGCGTCGCGCCGTGTTGCGGATCGCCGAACACGCGCCACACAGGCCCGGTCTCGACGAGTTCACCCTGTTCGATCACGGCGACCGTGTCGCATACCGCGCGGATCACTTCCATCTCGTGCGTGATCAGCACGATCGTCAGGCCGAGCCGGCGGTTGATGTCGGCGAGCAGCGCGAGGATCGACTGCGTCGTCTCCGGATCGAGCGCCGACGTCGCCTCGTCGCACAGCAGCACTTCCGGATCGTGCACGAGCGCGCGCGCGATGCCGACGCGCTGCTTCTGTCCGCCGGACAGGCTCGCCGGATACGCGTCGCGCTTCGCGGTCAGGCCGACGAGTTCGAGCAGCGCGGCGACCTTGCGTGCGCGCTCGGCCTTCGGCACGCCGGCGATCTTCAGCGGCAGCGCGACGTTCTCGGCCACCGTCTTCGCGGACAGCAGGTTGAAATGCTGGAACACCATGCCGGTGCGGCGGCGCAGCGCGACGAGCCCGTTTTCATCGAGCGCGCCGACGTCGACGCCCTGCACGCGCACGCTGCCTGACGTCGGGCGTTCGAGCCCGTTGACGAGCCGCAGCAGCGTCGACTTGCCCGCGCCGCTGCGGCCGATGATCCCGTACACCTCGCCGCACCGCACGTTCAGCGTCACGTCGCGCAGCGCGGCGGCCTGCCCGCGCGGCGATGCAAACACCTTGCCGACGTGTTCGAGCGCGACGGCGATGCCGTCCGCGGCGACGCCGCCGGTCGCGTGCGCGTCAGGCTCGGCGCGTGCCGCCGAGGCCTCGACGAAACCCGGCCTGTCGAAGAATTGCGTCATCGCGTTGCTCCGTCAGGCCGAAACGTGCGCCGGCTCGCGTGCGGCGGCCGGCCGGTGCTGCGCGCCCGCATGCCACGCGGGCAGGCGCGCGCCCGCGCCGAACAGCTTCTCGCGCAGCGTCGGCGCGGCGTCGTAGTCTTCCTTGTAGAGGCCGCGGTTCTGCAGCTCCGGCACGACCCAGTCGACGAAATCCTCGAACGACTCGGGCATCACCGTGCGCGTCAGGTTGAAACCGTCGATGCCGGTTTCGTCGATCCACGACTTCAGCTCGTCCGCGACCTGCGACGGCGATCCGACGATCGGGTGATAGCGGCCGCCGAGCGACATCTGGTCGAGCATCCGGCGCACGGTCCACGTGCCGCTGGTGCTCTTCTTCGAGATCGCGTCGACTGCCGACTGGATCGAGTCGGTCTTCACGTACGAGATCGGCTCGTCGAGCCCGTACTTCGCGAAGTCGATGCCGGTCGAGCTCGCGAAGTGCGCGAGGCCGGCCTCGGCGCTCGCATGACGCCGGTATTCGTCGAACTTCTCGCGTGCCAGCCGCTCGTTCTCGGCGGTGACGACGGTCACGCCCGCGAAGATCTTGATCGACGCCGGATCGCGCCCTTGCCGCGCCGCCGCCGCGCGAATGTCGAGCGCCGCCGCGCGCGCGGCCGCCTTGCTCTGGCCGTTCACGAACACGCATTCCGCGTGCCGGCCCGCGAACTCGACGCCGCGCGCCGACGACCCGGCCTGGTACAGCACCGGCGTGCGCTGCAGTGACGGCTCGCTCAGATGGATCGCGTCGATCGAATAGAACGGCCCGTCGTGCTTCACGCGCCGCACCTTGCCGGGCTGCGCGAACACGCGCGCGTGCGCGTCGCGGATCACCGCGTCGTCATCCCAGCTCTGCTCCCACAGCTTGTAGACGACGTCCATGTAGTCGTCCGCGCGTTCATAGCGGTCGTCGTGGCCGATCTGCTGCGCGAGGCCCATCCCGCGCGCGGCGCTGTCGAGATAGCCGGTGACGATGTTCCAGCCGACGCGGCCCTTCGTCAGGTGATCGAGCGTCGACATGCGCCGCGCGAACAGGTACGGCGGCTCGTAGGTCAGGTTCGCGGTCACGCCGAAGCCGAGATGCTTCGTCACCTGCGCCATCGCGGGCACGATCAGCAGCGGATCGTTGACGGGCACCTGCACCGATTCGCGCAGCGCGGCGTCCGGGCCGCCGCCGAACACGTCGTACACGCCGACGATGTCCGCGAGGAAGATGCCGTCGAACTTGCCGCGCTCGAGCGTCTTCGCGAGATCGGCCCAGTAGTCGAGATCCGTGTAGTGCGCGGAGCGGTCGCGCGGGTGCGTCCACAGACCGTGATTGATGTGTCCGACGCAGTTCATGTTGAACGCGTTGAGCAGGATTTTCTTGTTCGCCATCTGCGCCTCCGTCACCACGCGATCGCGTACAGCGAGCCGAACGCTTCGTCGAGCGCCTTGCGCACCGCGGGCGAATGCTGGTAGATCGCAATGAACTTGCGGATGCGCGGATCGTTCGCGCTCTCCGGCCGCACGACCCACTGCAGTGCGTAGTTCTTGTTCTCGGTGCCGTCGAACAGCAGCGCGCTGTTCGGATCGGTCGTGCCCGCGAGCTTGATGAAGCTCGGGTAGCCCTGCGCGAGATCGACGTCGTCGAGCGCGCGCGCGAGCTGCGACGCTTCGAGCGCAATGATCTTCAGGTGCTTCGGATTGGACACGATGTCGAGCGTCGTCGCGCGGTAGTCGACGCCCGGCTTCAGCGTGATGAGCCCCGCACGCTGCAGCAGCAGCAAGCCGCGGCCGCCGTTGACGGGATCGTTCGCGATCGCGACCTTCGCGCCATCCTTCAGCTCGCCGAAGCTTTTCACCTTCTTCGAATACAGGCCGATCTTCATGATCGTGCCCGGTGCGATCGACACGAAGTCGTAGCCGCGCTGCTTCTTCGCGTTCTCGAGGAACGGGATGTGCTGGAAGTAGTTGACGTCGATGTCCTTGTTCGCGAGCGCCGCGTTCGGCGTATTCCAGTCGGTGAACTCGATGATCTTCACGTCGAGCCCCTGTGCCTTCGCCTCGTTCGCGGCGATCTTCAGCGCGCCGATCTGCGGGGTCGTCGACACGCCGACCTTCAGCGGCGCGGGTTCGGCCCGCGCGCCGGCCACGAGCGCCGCGCCGAGCAATGCGGCCGCCGCCAGTCGCACGAAACGCGCGGCGCGCCGGGCAGAAAAAACGGGATGCAGCATGGAAACCACTCTCCAGACCAGGGACGAAATCAACGCATGAGCGACGCCGCGGCGAACGCGGGAGCGTTCTCCGGACCGGTCGTCATGCCAACGGATATGTCAGACGATGATAGAGAGCGGCCGTGGGGTGGTCTACGAAGCGATTCTGCGAAGAAAATCGCCGCCAGCGATTTGCGAGGGCCGGCGCCGGCGGCCACCCGGATGGCTGAAATCTCGGCCTGCCCAAACCGGGAATTCCGAGGTTTCAGAACACTGCTGTCCCACTGGTTTCGTCAGACAACAAAAACGACATCAAAATCAAAGGGTTGCAAAAATCTCCGGCAACAACGCCGCTGGCACGGACGTTGCGTAATACCCGGCATGCGATGCCGCAACGCGGCGCCGGCATTCCAAATTCAAGGAGACACGTCTTGCAGACCTCGACCCCCACCCCTATCCACGCGGAGCCGATTGCCGAGGCCCGCCCCGTCACCGGCGCACCCGAGCGCACCCGTTTCTGGCCGGAAGGCTGGTGGAAGCTGATGGAAATCCGCATCGGCATCATTCCGCTGCCGGTCTACTTCATCCTGCTCGCGCTGATCGTCGGCTTCGCGGTCACCGGCAAGGTGCCCGGCGAGATCTCGATGGCGATCGCCGTGCTCGCGTTCTTCGGCTTCACCTGCGCGGAACTCGGCAAGCGTCTGCCGCTGTTGCGCAACATCGGCGCCGCGGCGATCTTCGCGACCTTCGTGCCGTCCGCGCTGACCTACTATCACGTGCTGCCGAAGCCCGTGCTGAACCTGACGGTCGAGTTCACGAAGCAGACGAACTTCCTGTACCTGTTCATCGCGTCGATCATCGTCGGCAGCATCCTGAGCATGGACCGGCGCGTGCTGATCCAGGGCTTCGTGAAGATCTTCATCCCGCTCGCGGCCGGCTCGATCGCCGCCGCGATCGTCGGCACCGCGGTCGGCACGCTGCTCGGACTCGGCGCGCGGCACACGCTGCTGTACATCGTCGTGCCGATCATGGCAGGCGGCGTCGGCGAAGGCGCGATCCCGCTGTCGATCGGCTATTCGGAAATCCTGCACCTGCCGCAAGGCGAGATGTTCGCGATGGTGCTGCCGCCGGTGATGCTCGGCAGCCTGACCGCGATCATCCTGTCGGGCGCGCTCGACATGCTCGGCAAGCGCATGCCGCACCTGACCGGCAACGGCCGCCTGCAAGTGGGCGAAAGCGGCGACATGACGCCGGAAAACGAAGAGATCCGCGGCCACGTCGACGTCACGCACATCGCAGGCGCCGGCATCACCGCGATCACGCTGTACCTCGTCGGCCTGATGGCGCACAAGCTGTTCGGCCTGCCCGCGCCGGTCGCGATGCTGTTCCTCGCGGTGCTCGTGAAGCTCGCGCGCGCGGTGTCGCCGCCGCTGCAGGAAGGCGCGTTCGTCGTCTACAAGTTCTTCTCGACCGCCGTCACCTATCCGCTGCTGTTCGCGATCGGCGTCGCGATGACGCCGTGGGACAAGCTGACCGCTGCGTTCACGCTCGTCAACGTGATCACGATCGTCTCGACCGTCGCGACGCTGATGGGCACGGGCTTCGTGGTCGGCCGCCTGCTGAAGATGTACCCTATCGACACGGCCATCGTGAACGCGTGCCACAGCGGGCAGGGCGGCACCGGCGACGTCGCGATCCTGACCGCCGCGAACCGGATGCAGCTGATGCCGTTCGCGCAGATCGCGACGCGTATCGGCGGCGCAATCGTCGTCACGGTCACGCTGATCCTGCTGGCCCATCTCGGGTAACGGGTCGCCGCGCGGCCGCTCGCGACGGCCGTGCAATGCGCCGCGCCGCCGGTTCGTCCGGCGCGCGGCGCGCGCACATCCGGCAGGCCGGCGACGGGCATCGATGAGGGAGAACGTGGGCAAGCGTTTCAAGGGAATTGCGTGGTGGGCCTGGGCAGGCGCGGCCGCGCTGTATGTCGGCGTGACCGCCGCCGCGGTCGAGTTCGCGTGGGACCGCGCGATCGACGGGCTCGAGGAAGTCGGCGCGCACCGGCTCGACCTGTACGCCGCGAGCCTGAAAAGCGAGCTCGGGCGCTACGAGACGATGCCCGCGCTGATCGCGCGCCAGGACAGCGTGCGTGCGCTGCTGAAAACCGCGCCCCACGCGGCGCCCGGCCTGCTGCAGACAGTCAACACCTACCTCGAGGCCGTGAACCGCGATGCCGGCAGCGGCGCCGCCGACGTGATCGACCTGCAGGGCTCGGTGATTGCCGCGAGCAACTGGAACGAGCCGGTCAGCTTCGTCGGCACCAATGTGTCGTACCGCCCTTACTTCAAGGACGCGCTCGCGCGCGGCAGCGGCCGCTTCTTCGGGATCGGCACCAACACGGGCATTCCCGGCCTGTACTTCGCGAGCGCGGTCCGCAACGACGGCGTGACGCTCGGCGCGACGGCCGTCAAGGTCAGCGTCGACGCGCTCGAATCGGCGTGGCGCGCGCCCGGCGTCGCCGCGATGGTGGTCGACGGCAACGGCGTGATCGTGATCTCGACCGAACCCGAATGGAAGTTCACTGCGCTGCGGCCGATCACCGCGCAGCAACAGCGCGAGATCCAGGCATCGCGGCAATACGCGGGACGCACGGTCGAGGTGCTGCCTCATCGCCGCGTCGGCGACTGGAATGCCGCCGCGTGGCTCGGCACCTTCCCCGACCTCCGTCACGCGGGACGCACCGCGCGCTACCTCGTGATGTCGCGGCCCGCGCCGCAGGCCGGCGATTCGCTGATGGTGCTGCTGGACACCGCCGGCGCGCGGCGCCAGCAGCAGATGGCGTTCGCGTTCGTGACGGCCGCATTCCTGATCGCCGCGCTCTATGCCGCGTACGCGATCCAGCGGCGCCGCACGATCGCCGCGCGGCTGAACGCGCAGGACGCGCTGCGCCGCGCGAACGATCAGCTCGAACTCACCGTCGCGCAGCGCACGGCCGCGCTGACGGCCGCGAATGAACGGATGCAGCAGGAGATCGTCGAGCGCGAGCGCACCGAGCAGCGGCTGCGCGATTCGCAGCAGGAAGTCGTGCATGCAGGCAAGCTCGCGGTGCTCGGGCAGATGGCCGCGGGCCTCACGCACGAGCTGAACCAGCCGCTCGTCGCGATCCGCACGCTGTGCGACAACGCGCGCACGTTCTTCGAACGCAACCAGCCCGCGCAGGCGATCGCGAACCTCGAACGCATCGGGCGGCTCGTCGACAGTATGGCCGTGCTGACCGGCGAGCTGAAGACGTTCGCGCGCAAGCCGGATGTCGAGCGCGTCGCGGTGTCGCTCGCCGAAGCGGTCGCGCATGCGCGGCTCATCTACGAAGCACGGATCCGCGACGAAGGCGTGCGGCTCGACGTGCGGATTCCGTCGGGTGCGGCCGTGTATGCCGAATCGAGCCAGCTGCAGCAGGTGATCGTGAACCTGCTCGGCAATGCGCTTGACGCGGTCCACGACGCCGCCACGCGCGTGATCGTCATCGAAGCGGCCGAGCCCGATCCGCACGGCCGCGTGCGGTTCACGATCGCCGACAGCGGCGCCGGCATCGCGCCGGAGGTGCTCGCGCACCTGTTCGAGCCATTCGTCACGACCAAGCCGCGCGGTCAAGGCCTCGGGCTCGGCCTCGCGATCACGTCGCGGATCGTCGAAGGGTTCGGCGCGAAGATCACCGCCGCGAACCGCCACGACGGTGACGGCGGCGGCGCGCAGTTCAGTATCGATTTCGCAGCGGCCACGCTGCAAAGGACAGAGCATGGAAGATGAGATTCGGGTGCTGGTCGTCGAGGACGATGAAAACGTCCGGATCGGCGTCGAGCAGGCCGTCGCGCTCGCCGGGTTTCCGGTGAACGCGTACGCATCGGCGGCCGACGCGCTCGAGAACGTCGCGCCCGGCGCACCGATCGTGATCGTGTCCGACGTGCGGATGCCGGGCATCGACGGGCTGCAGCTGCTCGAGCGCGTGATGGCCGTCGATTCGCAGATCCCGGTCGTGCTGATCAGCGGCCACGCCGACATCTCGACGGCCGTCGGCGCGATGCAGGTCGGCGCATACGACTTCATCGAGAAGCCGTTCTCGTCCGACGTGATCGCAGGGCGCGTCGCGCGCGCGGTCGAGAAGCGGCGCCTCACGCTCGAGGTGCAGGGCCTGCGCGCGGCGCTCAACAACTGGCAGGGCATCGAGGCGTTCGTGCTCGGCAAGTCGCCCGCGATGGCCGACGTCCGCAAGAAGATCCTGCGGCTCGCCGATACGTCGGTGTCGGTGCTGATCACCGGCGAGACGGGCACCGGCAAGGAACTGATCGCGCGCAGCCTGCATGATTTCGGCGGGCGGCGCGACGCGCATTTCGTCGCGCTGAACTGCGGCGGGCTGCCGGAACAGGTGTTCGAAAGCGAACTGTTCGGCCACGAGGCCGGCGCGTTCACGGGTGCAATCAAGAAACGCATCGGCAAGATCGAATGGGCGCACGGCGGCACGCTGTTCCTCGACGAGATCGAAACGATGCCGATCCCGCTGCAGATCAAGATGCTGCGCGTGCTGCAGGAGCGCGTGATCGAGCGGCTCGGCGCGAACGAGCTGATTCCGGTCGATTGCCGCGTGGTCGCCGCGTCGAAGGCGGACCTCGCCGAGCTCGCGGCCGACGGCCGGTTCCGCGCGGACCTGCTGTACCGGCTGAACGTCGCGCAGATCGAGCTGCCGCCGCTGCGCGAGCGGCGCGAGGACGTGCCGCTGCTGTTCGAGCACTTCGTGCTCGCGGCCGCGCGCCGCTTCGGGCAGCCGGCGCCCGTCGTGTCCGCTGCGCAGGTATCCGAACTGATGACGCACCAGTGGCCCGGCAACGTGCGCGAACTGCAGAACGTCGCCGACCGCTTCGTGCTCGGGCTGACCGGCGACAGCCTGCTGTCGGCCGGCGGCGCGCCGGCTGCGGGCGGCACGCTCGCGGAACAGCTCGCGTACTTCGAACGCATGCTGATCGAGGACATGCTGCGCCGGCACAACGGCAACGTCGCGGACGCGAGCGTCGAACTCGGGATGCCGAAGAAGACGCTGTATCACAAGCTGCGCAACCTGCGGATTCCCGCGCGCGGCGACGGCACGGCCGACGGGACCGAGCCTTGACGCTCGCGGCGGGCACACTGCCGGCTGTCGGCGGGCGCGCGGCGCGCACGGCGGTGTCATGCACGCCCCCGCCTTGCGCACGCCGGTCGTGCAGCCGAACCGTCACCGCCGCCGCACACCCAACATCGAAATCGAACACGGCACGCCGCTCGCGGCGCGGCCGCGGATGGAACGCGAACGAGGATCGTACACGGATGGATCGTATCAACATGACCGACGAAGGCCAGGTCGACGGCTTCGTGATCAGGGGCATCACGCATGCGCGCAAGACGTTTCGGCCGAGCGACTGGCCCGAGCGGCTCGCGGGCGTCATTACGCTGTTCGTCGGCGAGAAGCAGCCGAATCGCCCGAGCGCGCTGACGCGGCTCGCGACGCCAGTTGTCGACGGCGGCACCAAGTGCCTGCTCGTGTCGCACGAGTTGCAGGCCGTGTGCCCCGATGCATTCGAATTCGTGATGCAGTTCGCGCGCGACAACGACTTGCCGGTCGACGCACGCTCCGCGCCCGTCATCGCGGTCCGCTGACGGCGGGCCGCCGCCCCATCTCCCCGCCTCCCCGCTTTCGGTAACGTCTGCCGCTTCTCCGCGTCCTCGCTTCCGGCGACGTCTGCCGCCTCTCGGCCGCGCCACGCCGGGCTCACGGGCCCGCCGCATGCGGCCGCTCGCTCTTCTGCAAACCTTCAGACAAATAGCCTGTCGCGCCAAAGGCCCTTGTAATGACGTGGGTTTGCGGCGCTGGTATCAAAAAAATTGAACGATACGATGAGAATTATGCGTTTTCCTTACCCACTGCCGTCGGGCATAGTTGCGGCGTGATGACGCACCTGTGAGTTTTTTCAGTCATGAACATGCGAATCGAGCCTTCGGTGCTCGCGAACCCCGACCTGCAATTTGCGACGCTGTCTTCAGGCATCAGCCTGCCTTACGTCGAGAAGGGCACGGGCGCACCGATGGTGTTCGTTCATGGATCGCTCTGCGATTACCGCTACTGGGACGCGCAGCTTGCGTCGCTGTCCGCGCACTACCGCTGCATCGCGCCGAGTCTCAGCCATTACTGGCCGGCCGTCGAAGCAGGCATCCAGGATGAGTTCGGCTGGCAGACCCACGTCGACGAGCTCGCCGAATTCATCGACGCGCTCGACCTCGGCCCCGTGCACCTCGTCGGCCATTCGCGCGGCGGCAGCATTGCGTTCAACGTCGCACGCAACCGTCCCGATCTCGTCGCGACGCTGACGCTCGCCGATCCGGGCGGTCCGCTGCAGCGCGAAGGCGTGACCGAGGAAGCCAAGCTCCCGCCGGCCGCGCTCGCGCTGCGCACGAAGGCCGTGAACCTCGTCGAGAACGGCGACGTCGATGCGGGGCTCGAGATGTTCGTCGATTCCGTCAGCATCCCCGGCGCGTGGAAGAAGAGCACGACGCGCTTCCGCACGATGGCGATCGACAACGCGAGCACGCTGCCGAAGCAGCTGCGCGATCCGCTGCCCGCGTATTCGCGCGACACGGCCGCGCAGATCCGCTGCCGCACGCTGCTGATCGACGGCCAGCGCAGCCCGAAGATGTTCCGCAACAACGTCGAGACGCTCGCGCAGTGGATCGGCAACGCGCAACGCGAGACCGTCGCTGGGGCGTCGCACGGGATGAACGCGGCCAACCCCGGTGCATTCAACCGGTACGTCCACGAATTCATCGCGAAGTAATCGCGACGTGATTCCGTAACGCACACATCGCTGCGAAGGTGGTAACGAACGGCCAGCACGCACTTGCGTGCCGGCCGTTTCGCGTTCGTGGCGATGGAACCGCCACACGGATCTTCATCCGTTCCGCATCTTCCGATAACGATGTGGAATCCTGCCTATTTCAGGATTGCGTCATGGAAGCAATGACGGAAGCCGGTTCCGGATGTCATGCAATCACGTCGATATAGAATCGTTCGGCCGCGCTGCACGTGTCGCGCCGGGTCGTACCCTCGGCGCGCGGCTGCGCTGCATTCGTCTGTCGTTTTTTTGCTTCCGCCCGATGATCAGACAGGAGAACCGCATGAGCTTGAGCATCGACGCAACAGCCTCGTCGCGCCCGTGCGCATCGAATCGCCCCGCCCTCGAATCCGGACGCATACAGCAGCACTCGCACTACACCGCGCGCACCCTGCGCGCGCTGATTGCCGCGGCGGCCAGCATCGGCTGCCTTGCGCACGCCGGCACCGCGTCGGCCGAGGATCTCGTGATCCCCGCCTATTTCTATCCGTCCGGCTCCGGCGCAAGCGCGTGGAATACGCTGGCCACGAACGCCGCCACGGTCCCGATCACTGCAATCCTCAATCCCGACAGCGGCCCGGGCGCCGCCGCCGATCCGCTCTACACGCAGGCCATCGCGAAGGTCCGCGCGGCAGGCGGCAAGGTCATCGCCTACGTGCATACATCGTACGGGAGCCGTCCGCTGACGAGCGTCACCGCCGACATCAACCGCTATCTCGCGTTCTACGCGGTCGACGGCTTCTTCATCGACGAAATGGCGAGCGACACCGTCACCGCACATGTGCAGTACTACCAATCGCTGTACAACTACATCAAGGGCCTGTCCGCCGCCTATCAGGTCGTCAACAATCCCGGCACCCAGATTCCGGAAATCTATGCGAGCCTGCCGGTCGCGGACCGTTTCGTCGTCTACGAAAACGCGCAATCGAGCTACGGGAGCTATGCGCCCGCCGCGTGGCAAGCGAATTACCCGGCGAGCCGCTTCATCACGATCGTGTACAACGCGAGCGCCAGGCAGTTGAACGGCGACCTCACATTTGCGTCCGCGCATCGCGCGGGCGGCGTGTTCGTCACGTCGCTCAGGCTGCCGAATCCGTATAACGGCCTGCCGTCCTACTGGTCGCAGGAAGTCTCCGCGGTCGCTGCCGCCAACGCGGCGGCACGCACGGCCGCGAAGTAAGCGCGAGGGCACCCGCGTCCGACCGCATCGGACACGGGCCCGCACATCGCGACGCGCAATGTTGCCACGACGAACACGCGTTATACCGGCTGCCCAGCCTTGCGCGTCACCGCGTCCGGCAATCCGCGGCGATGAAATCTGAGCCGGTCGCGATCGCGGCGCCCCGCAGTTCGCCGGCGTCTGGCGAACTAGACCGTTAGTTGCAGTCTAAAGACGCGCCGTCGTGAGAAAGTGGCCTTTGTCGATTTGCGGGGATAGAGGGGGCTTGCCGAGCGTGACGTCATCGGACGATCGCACAATCAAGTGCGATCGTCATCCAATCAGGAATGCAGATGTTATCGAAAAAACGCTGCATCTCGCATGCCGGGTTGACACACCCTCATGTGTGCGGCGGCCGCAAGCGCCCCTGGACGGATCAACGTACTGCGGCCGAATAGCCGGGCAGGTTTTCCTTGATAACCCCCTGCGCGCCATTCAGCATCACTCCGCCAATTTCGCCGCCGATCCTGGAAGCGATGGTCGCCGTGCTCACTGCAGCACTCACGAGTTGCAGCCATGGCGATGGCGGAGGAGGGGGATTGTGAGTAAGCCAGTACAGGATGACGGACCACGGCACCGAGCCGCACGTGTCGTCGAAGAAGCCGGATGCGGCACTCTCGACGGTGCCGCCCAACTCCGCAATGCTGCCGTCCAGCGTTTCCAATTGCTGACCCGCCTGGAACAATTGAATGGCCTGCCACATGCTGGCAATCAGTTCTTGCGACATCAGTTCGTGCTGCGGTGTTTCAACGACCCTCAATGAGGCAAAGGCGGTGGGATGCGGACGGGGAATCGGTGGACGTCCGGGCGGCTTGGTGCCACACCAAGGGCCGTCTTCTGCGACCGCAACAAGCTCCTCGAGATTCATGTGATCCTCCATTGATCAAAGCGTGCTGTCCACTGCGTTTGAAGCAAGGCCACACCCTGCAAATCGCCACCTTATTCATCCTGGCCAATTTTCGGCCGCCCTTTCGGACAGCGCTTGCGGCGCTCGCCCTGGGCGATGGCGTACCTGACGATCTGAGTCGGGGGAGGCATCAAATGATCGTTCGTGACTTGCGCCGATTCCAATTCTCGACTGTCTCGAGCGGCAATCTCGCTCGGCATGGCGATCTTCTTTGAATTTTTATTGGAATTTGCGTATGCAAGGGTGCGTTAAGTAATCTAGGTTTACCACACCGCCATATCAACGCCGGGTAAACCCCTTTTTCATCCAATAGCACCGACATTCGGCGAATTCATAGATTACTTACTGAAGAAATGCTTGACGCTGCGTGCATGCCTGCCACGGTCGGCGGCACAGCAGCGAAAAACAGGGCGACGCATGGAAACATCTCCGCTCATTCCATGTCAGCCATATGAAACCGACAGGCAATGGACGATTTTCCGGAAAATCCGCCCCGTATATTTTCATGTCAATTACGACATTCACATAAATGCAATTTTTTTGTCGGTTTTTGCAGATTAAAAAGTGCCAGGGTAAAGAAGAGCAAACCACCGTTCCACGCCGCCCGTTTTCCGGTACCGATCATCCGTTGCGCGGCACGCTGATCCTGATATTGATTTGGCGAAACAAAACCCCGGTTACGCAGCTCTTCGCCGCGTGCCGGGGTTTCTTTCAGGATCATTCACGGGCGACGCATCGCCCGCCGTACACACTCAACGCGCGGCGACATCCTCCTTGCCGCTTGCCGCATCGCCGACCGCAGCCGGCGCGTCACCCCACCCGCCGCCGAGCGCGCGGATCAGGTTGACGGTCGACACCGCCTGCGTACCCGTCAGCGCATTCGCCTGCAGCTGCGACACGAGCACCGACCGCTCGCTGTCGATCACGTCCAGATAGCTGACCTCGCCTTCCTGGTACTGCGTGCGCGACAGCTTCGCCGCGCGGCGCGACGCGTTGACGGCCGCGTCCTGCGCGCGGATCTGGTCGTCGAGCAGACGCAGGTCCGCGAGATTGTCCTCGACCTCGCGGAACGCGACGAGCACCTGTTGCCGGTAGTTCGCGACCTGCTCGTCGTACTGCGCGCGCGCCTGCTGCACGCCCGCCGCACGCCGGCCGCCGTCGAAGATCGGCAGCGTCAGCGCGGTGCCCGCGAACGGCCCGAGCAGGAACGTGCGGCTCGACCACATGAACAGGCTGCCGAGCGTCGACGCCTCATAGCCGAACGCACCCGTGATGTCGAGCTTCGGGAAGTACGCGGACTTCGCGAGGCCGACGCGCGCGTTCGCCGCCGCCATCGCGCGTTCGGCCGCCGACACGTCGGGCCGCCGTTCGAGCAGCGCGGACGGCAGGCCCGCCGGAATCTTCACGCCGACCGGCACGATCGGCGTCTCCTTGAAGGTGAAATCCGCGGGCGCCTTGCCGAGCAGGATCGCGAGCGCATGCTCGGATGCCGCGCGGCGGCGCGCGACGCCGACCGCATCGGCCTGCGCGGTCGCCAGTTCGTTCTTCGCGCGCGACACGTCGAGCTCGCTGATGTCGCCTTCGTTGAAGCGGCGCTGCACGAGGTTCAGCGCTTCCTGACGCAGATCGACGGTGCGGCGATACAGGTCCTGATCGGAATCGAGCTGGCGCAGTTCGAAGTAGTTCTGCGCGACGTCCGCCTGCAGCGCGAGCTGCACCGAGCGGAACAGCGCCTGGCTCTGCGCCTCGTCCGCGCGCGACGCTTCGACGTTGCGGCCGACGCGGCCGAACAGGTCGGCCTCATACGACACCGTGCTCTGTGCACGCCACAGCGTCGCGGTCGTCGGCCCCGTGCCCTGCGGCTGGAACTGCGACGCCGACGACAGCCCCTCGCGCGTCGGCCCGAAGCCGACGCCGACCTGCGGGAACCACTGCGAGCGCGCGGCGCGCGTCGCCGCGCGCGCTTCCTCGACGCGCGCCGCCGCGGCCTTCAGGTTCTGGTTTGCAGCAAGCGCCTGCGTTTCGAGCGAGTCGAGCACGGGGTCGCCGAACACCTTCCACCATTCGCCGCGAAGCGCGGCATCCGACGGTTCGGCTGTCTTCCACGTGCCGGCCTGCTCGCCCGGCGCGAGCGCGGGCGCTTCCTTGAACGCGGCGGGCGTCGCGACGTCCGGCCGCTTGTAGTCGGGGCCGACCGCGCACGCGGCGAGCAGCGACACGAGCAATCCGCTCGCCGCCGCGAGCTTCGCGATGCGCATCAGGCCGTTGTTGTTTCGCATGTTGTCCATCTTGTTGTCCTCAAGCATCCGGAGCCGGCAGCCCGTAGCCGGCCGAGTCCTTCCCGGCGACGTGAATCTTGCCGCCCGCGAGCGTGCGCAGCACGACGTAGAACACCGGCGTCAGCATCAGCCCGAACAGGGTCACGCCGAGCATCCCGAAGAACACCGCGACGCCCATCGCATGCCGCATCTCCGAACCCGCGCCGGTCGACGTGACGAGCGGCACGACGCCCATGATGAACGCGATCGACGTCATCAGGATCGGCCTCAGCCGCAGCCGGCTCGCCTCGATCGCGGCCTCGAGCGGCGTCCTGCCGTCGTGCTCCAGTTCGCGCGCGAACTCGACGATCAGGATCGCGTTCTTCGCCGACAACCCGACCAGCACCATCAGGCCGATCTGCGTGAAGATGTTGTTGTCGCCTTGCGTCAGCCACACCCCCGTCAACGCCGACAGAATGCTCATCGGCACGATCAGGATCACCGCGAGCGGCAGCGTCAGGCTCTCGTACAGCGCAGCGAGCACGAGAAACACGAGCAGCACGCTGATCGGGAACACCCAGAACGCTGCGTTGCCCGCGATGATCTGCTGGTACGTCAGGTCGGTCCATTCGAACTTCACGCCACGCGGCAGCGTTTCGTGCGCGATCCGCTCGACCGCTGCCTGCGCCTGCCCCGACGAGTAGCCGGGCGCCGGGCCGCCGTTGATGTCGCCCGCCGTGTAGCCGTTGTAGCGCACCACCATCTCGGGGCCGAACGTCGGCGTCACGGTGACGAGCGACGACAGCGGCACCATCTCGCCCTTGTCGTTGCGCGTCTTCAGCTGCAGGATGTCGTCCGCGCGCTGGCGGAACGGCGCATCCGCCTGCACGCGCACCTGGTACACACGGCCGAAGCGGTTGAAGTCGTTCACGTACAGCGAGCCGAGGTACACCTGCATCGTGTTGAATACGTCGGTGACCGGCACGCCGAGCTGCTTCGCCTTCACGCGGTCGAGATCGACATTGAGCTGCGGCACGTTGATCTGGTAGCTCGTGAACAGCGGGCCGAGTTCAGGCGCCTGCTGCGCGCGCTTGATGAAGTCGTTGGTCGCATCCGCGAGTCGCGCGTAGCCGACCGCGCCGCGATCCTCGATCTGCATCTTGAAGCCGCCGAGCGTGCCGAGGCCGAGCACCGGCGGCGGCGGGAACACCGCGACGAACGAGTCCTTGATGCCCGCGTACTGCTGGTTCAGCGCACCCGCGATCGCGCCGGCTGACAGCGCCTTGCCGTGCCGCTCCGAGAACGGCTTCAGCGTGACGAACACGATGCCCGCGCTCGAGCTGTTGGTGAAGCCGTTCACCGACAGGCCCGGAAACGCGACCGCGCTCTCGACGCCCGGCTGCTTCAGCGCGATCGACCCCATGTCGCGGATCACCTTCTCGGTGCGGTCGAGCGACGCACCGTTCGGCAGCTGCGCGAACGCGATCAGGTATTCCTTGTCCTGCGCAGGCACGAAGCCGCCCGGCACCGCCTTCGACACGAGCACCGTCGCGCAGACGAGCACGACATACACGCCGAGCATCACCGCCTTGCGCGACAGCACGCCGCGCACGCCGTGGCCGTAGTGCTCCGCGCCGCGATGGAACACCTTGTTGAAGCGCTTGAAGAAGCCGCCCAGCGCACGATTCATCACGCGCGTCAGCCAGTCTTCCTTGTCGCCGTGGCCCTTCAGCAGGATCGCGGACAGCGCCGGCGACAGCGTCAGCGAGTTGAACGCCGAGATCACCGTCGAGATCGCGATCGTCATCGCGAACTGCTTGTAGAACTGGCCCGTCAGGCCCGACATGAACGCGAGCGGCACGAACACGGCGACGAGCGTCAGCGCGATCGCGATGATCGGCCCGCTCACTTCCTGCATCGCCTTGTAGGTCGCCTGCCGCGCGGTCATCCCGCTCTCGATGTTGCGCTCGACGTTCTCGACCACGACGATCGCATCATCGACGACGATCCCGATCGCGAGCACCATCCCGAACAGCGACAGCGCGTTGATCGAATAGCCGAAGCCGAGCAGCAGCGAGAACGTGCCGACGATCGACACCGGCACCGCGATCAGCGGAATGATCGACGCGCGCCACGTCTGCAGGAACACGATCACGACGATCACGACGAGCGCGATCGCTTCGAGCAGCGTATGGATCACCGCCTTGATCGACGAACGCACGAACTGCGTCGGGTCGTACACGATCTTGTAGTCGACGCCCGCCGGGAAGTCCTGCTTCAGCTCGGCCATCGTCTTGCGCACTTCGTCGGAAATCGCGAGCGAGTTCGCGCCCGGCGACTGGTTGATCGCCATCGCGACCGCCGGCTTGTTGTCCAGCAGCGAGCGCAGCCCGTACTCGGATGCGTCGAGTTCGACGCGCGCGATGTCGCGCAGGCGCGTGACGGCGCCGTCCGGCGCGGTCTTCACGACGATCTCGCCGAACTCGTCCTCGTTCTGCAGGCGGCCGCGCGCATTCACCGACAACTGCAGCGGCGTGCCCGGCAGCGACGGCGACGCGCCGATCACGCCGGCCGCGACCTGCACGTTCTGCTCGCGGATCGCCTGCACGACATCGTTCGCGGTCAGGCCACGCTGCGCGACCTTCTGCGGATCGAGCCACACGCGCATCGCGTAGTCGCCCGAGCCCCACAGCTGCACCTGGCCGACGCCCTGGATCCGCGACAGCCGGTCCTTCACGTTGATCAGCGCGTAGTTGCGCAGATACGTCATGTCGTAGCGGTTGTCGGGCGAGATCAGGTGCACGACCATCGTCAGCGTCGGCGAGCTCTTCACCGTCGTGATGCCGAGCCGCTGCACGTCTTCCGGCAGGCGCGGCAGTGCCTGGTTCACGCGGTTCTGAACGAGCTGCGTGGCCTTGTCCGGATCGGTGCCGAGCTTGAACGTGACGGTGATCGTCATGTTGCCGTCGCTGTTCGCCTGCGACTGCATGTACAGCATGTCCTCGACGCCGTTGATCTGTTCCTCGAGCGGCGACGCGACTGCTTCAGCAATCACCTTCGGGTTCGCACCCGGATACTGCGCCTTGACGATCACCGACGGCGGCACGACTTCCGGATACTCGGAAATCGGCAGCAGGAACATCGCGATCACCCCGCCGAGCAGGATGATGACCGATAGCACGCCCGCGAAAATCGGCCGGTCGATAAAGAATTTGGATATGTTCATGGATGGCTCTGTCTGGTTGAACGCGAATGCGTAGCGCGCGTGCGCTTACGAATCCGCCTTCGCCGGCGCAGCGGGCTTCGCGTTGGCCGCGAGCGGCGCGGACGGTGCATCTCCGCCCGTCATCGGCACCATGTGCGGCTTCACCTGCTCGCCCGGCCGCACGCGCTGCGTGCCGTTCACGATCACGCGGTCGCCGGCCGCGAGGCCGCTGACGATCACGCGCTGGTTGCCGTGCTGCAGGCCCGGCTGCACTTCGCGATACGACACGCGGCCCTGCTGGTCGACGACGAACACGAACTTCTTGTCCTGGTCGGTATTGATCGCCGAATCGTCGACGAGCAGCGCCGGGTGCGGCGCGCTGCCGCCGACCTTCACGCGTGCGTACAGACCGGGGACGAGCGTGCCGTCCGCGTTGTCGAAGCGTGCGCGTACGCGGATCGTGCCGGACGACGTATCGAGGCGGTTGTCGACCGAGTCGATCGTGCCGCTCCTCGAATAGCCGCTCTCGTTCGCAAGGCCGAGCTCGACCGGCACCTTGCGGCCGTCACGCGCACCGTTGATGTATTGCAGGTAGGTCTGCTCGTCCGCGTCGAACGATGCGTAGATCGGCGACACCGACACGAGCGTCGTCAGCGGCGCGGCCGATGCGCCGGCCGACACGACGTTGCCGAGCGTGATTTCCGCGCGCGACACACGGCCCGCAACCGGCGCGACGATCCGCGTATAGCCGAGGTTGATTTGCGCGGTCTCGAGCGCAGCCTCGGCCGCCTTCAGGTTCGCGGTCGCTTCGCGCGCCGCGTTCTGCTTCTCGTCGTAGTCGCGCTTCGCGATCGCGTTGTCGCCGATCAGCCGCTGCGCGCGCTGCCAGTCGCTTTGCGCGTAGCCGTTGCGCGCCTGCGCAGCGGCGAGCTGCGCGGCCGCGCGGTCGACTTCGGCCTGGTACGGGCGCGGGTCGATCACGAACAGCACGTCACCTTTCTTCACGAGCGCGCCGTCCTTGAAGTTGACCGACACGATCGTGCCGGGCACCTGCGGGCGCACGTCGACCTTCTCGACCGCTTCGAGGCGGCCGGAATAGCTCTGCCAGTCGGTGACGGTCTGCGGCACGACGGTCGCGACGTCGACTTCGGTCAGCGGCGGTGCCGATTTGTCCGGGGCGCTCGCGCCGACGCGCATCGCGCCGAACGTGCCCAGGCCGACGACGGCGAGCGTCACGATCGCGGCAACCGCGATTCGGGAACGTGGGGTGCGTAGGATGGCCATGTAGATCTCCGGTAAGCGTGGATTGGATTGGTTATTCGGTTCAATTCGCGGTTCAATTCGCGGTTCAATTCGCAGTTCGATTCGCGGTTCGCTTCGCAGTCCGATCCGCAGTCCGGTTCGCGCTTCAGTTGGGCTGGCGCGCCTGGAAGCGGCACTGGAAGAAGCGCACGGCCTCGTCGAAAGCCGCGTCGTGCGTCGCGAGCGCCGCGTGCGTGATGTCCGGGTAGCGGATCACCTGCGTGAGCACGCCGGACGAGATCAGGCAGCTCGCGTACTTCTCCGCCTCGACGTGCAGCACGTCGTTCTGCGCGGTGACGATCAGCGTCGGCGGCAGGCCCGCGAGGCGCACCGACTCGAGCGGCGCCGCATACGGGTGCATGCGCTGCGACGCCTGCGGCAGGTACGCGCGGTAGCACGCCGCGCATTCCCGCGCGGTAATGTCGGACGACAGGCGCTCCGCGTCGCCGATGCGCGTCATGCTCGGATCGAGCATCGGGCCGAACAGCGCCTGCGCGACGATCGGCACGTCGCCGCGGTCGCGCGCGATGAAGGCAAGACAGTTCGCGAGCTGCCCGCCCGAGTCGTGGCCCGCGACGCCGATCTTTTTCGGGTTGCCGCCGAACGCGCGCGCACGCGTCGCGGCCCACACCGCCGCGCGATACGCATCCTCCGGCGCAGCCGGAAACGGATAAGCCGGCGCGAGCGAATAATCGACCGACACTACGAGAGCTGGTAAGCGTTCTGCTAAAAAGCGCGCAGCGAAATCGGCGTCGTCGAGCGTGCCGCGCACGAAGCCGCCGCCGTGGAAATAAAGCACTACTGGCAACCCGGTCTTGTCCGCGCGGCGATAGAGCCGCAACGCGATGTCCTGCGCGTAGCCGGGGATTTCGACCTCGGCGACCGTCAGAGCCGCGCCGCTATTGGCTTCGGCCGGCAGTGCGGCTTTCAGGAATTTGCTGAATTCAGAAGCGTCCATGACGATGCAGCGTCCATTTCGAGATGGAACGAATTCTGGGTCCGGCAGACATCCGGATAAATGCCTATAATCCGGCAACACAATTCAACGACCCCGAACAATCAGAGGCTGCGTCGCCTACAAAGCGACGCGGCCTCTTTGTTCCGTCTGTCCAGATAAGTACGGAGGTTGTGATGGACCGGCTTCAGGCCATGCAGGTGTTTACTCGCGTCGTCGACACGAACAGCTTCACCAAGGCGGCAGAAACGCTCGCCCTGCCGCGCGCATCCGTCACGACGATCATCCAGAATCTCGAAGCATTCCTCGGCGTGCGGCTGATGCACCGGACCACGCGCCGCCTGTCGCTGACGCCCGACGGCGCCGCGTACTACGAACGCTGCGTGCGGATCCTCGCGGACGTCGAGGAAACCGAGGCGAGCTTCCAGAACAACAACCGCAAGCCGCACGGAAAGTTGCGTATCGACATGCCGGGCTCGATCGGACGGCAGCTCGTGATCCCTGCGCTGTGCGAATTCCGTTCGCGCTATCCGGACATCGACCTGCAGCTCGGCCTGTCGGATCGTCCGGTCGACCTGCTGCAGGAAGGCGTCGACTGCGTGATCCGCGTCGGCGCGCTGCAGGACTCGTCGCTCGTCGCACGCCGCATCGGCCTGTTCGAAGGCGTCTCGGTCGCATCGCCCGCGTATCTCGACAAGTACGGTGAACCGCAGTCGATCGAGGACCTGGGCCAGCACCGCGCCGTCAACTATTTCTCGAGCCGCACCGGCCGCACGATCGACTGGACGTTCCTGATCGACGGCAAGGAAGTCGAGGTCAAGATGGAAAGCGTCGTGTCGGTGAACGACGCGGACGCGTACGTGACCTGCGGGCTCGAGGGCTTCGGGCTGATCCAGCCGCCGCTGTTCATGGTGCTGCCGCATCTGCGCGAGGGCCGGCTCAAGGAAGTCCTGCCCGGCTACAAGCCGCTGCCGATGCCGATCTCGGTCGTCTATCCGCACAGCCGCCATCTGTCGCCGAAGGTGCGCGTGTTCGTCGACTGGATCGCCGAAGTGTTCGACCGCTGCCCGCTGTTGAGCGGCAAGGGCTCCCTCGACGCGACGTGCAGCAAGCGCACGTTCGAGGAAGCCGAGCGCGCGCCCGCGCTCGACACGCCGGTCGTCAACGAGTGGGTGGCCTGATCTTCTGAACAAGGACACGCCGGCCGCGCAGCCGGCGCGTTGGCGATGCGCGGCCGCGCGCCGCACGGAACGCGCGCGTTCCGTCACCCGATCTTCTCCGGTCTTCCGGAATTCACACCACACCTTTGCAGCCGCAGACATAATCGCGCGCGCATGGTTCGCGTGCGCCGGAACGCGGCATCGACAACCGCGCGCTCGCCGCGTCACCCGCGTAACACAAGGGTTCCCGCGGGATTCCCGCGCGTTCATGCGATAACCCTGCCGGCAATGCGGATCGCGATTGTTCCTGTCCGGCGACAATTCAATTCACCGCAACGCCATTTATCGTCGTGACGTCGGCCCATAGAGTAGATCCTGTCGCGCAGCAGCATGCGCACCGAATCGACAGGAGTCCCATCATGAAACGCCGCGGTCTGCTCTCCGCTCTCGCCCTCGCACTCGTCGTGTCCGCGCCGGCTTTCGCCGACACCGACACGGGCCACGCCGGCGATTACGGCAACACGTCCTGGTACACGCAAAGCAACGGCCCCCGTACCCGCGCCGAAGTACGCGCGGAACTCGAACAGGCGCAACGCGACGGCACCGTCGCCTACATCCGCAAGGCCACGTCGTACGCGCAAGGGCTCGATCTCGTGCCGCGCCCGTATCGTCCGACGCAGGAAGGCAACCAGCTCGCCGGCGCGGGCCGGTAAACGAACAACGCCGCGCGTCGGGTCGCCCCGCGCGCGGCGTCGTGAATCCCATCAGTCAATCAGTTGCAGGAGTTTCGCATCATGAACGATCAACTGCCCTCGCCGCTCGACCATTGGAACAGCGATACGCCGGTGTGGACGCCGTTCCGCCCGTCCCACCAATCGCACTGAAGCCGCATCACCGGCGCGGCACCCCGCCGCGCCATTCGCCCCAGTGCGTGACGATGTCCTGCACGAGCGGATTGCCCGCACGGTACAGGTTCTCGGTCGCCGGGGCGAAGCCGCCCTGGTCCGCATAGTTCAGCAGGTTGTCGGCGCTCGTCTGGCCTTGATAGGGCCGGTCGAAGTCGGAGCCCGTGCGCAGCACCGCGACGCGCGACAGGTCGACCCGTTTCACGCTCGCCGCACGCTTGAGCGCTTCGAACGTCGCGTTGTCCTCCTGCGCGGTCATGCAATAGGTGCCCTTGCCGTCCGTCAGGATCTTCGTCCACTGCCGTGCGCGCTCGCCGAGCAGCGTGCCGGAGAACCACGTATTGCCCGACGACGTGTCGCAGCGGATCACCGACGGCGGCTGGTTCGCGGGCGCGTAGCTGAATTTCGCGCGTGTGGCCTGCGCCTGCGCGCTGTCGGCGAGCGTGACGTTGCGCGACAGCGCGTACGCGGCATCCGCGAGCTGCGGATTCAGCTGGAACACTTCGGTGCGGTAGTCGAGCGGCGGCTTGTCCGTCGGGCTCTTCGTGTTGATGCCGAGATAGCCGGTGTTCCAGCCGGCGGGGATCTCGCGCGCATCGAGTTCCCATTGCAGGCCGAAATCGACGAGGTAGTTCGCCCACGCGGCGGAGCCCACTGTCCCTTGCGCGGGGTCGACGCCCGCGATGCCGGAGATCAGGAAGTACGTGTTGCGCAGATCGAAGCGCGACGAGAACGTCAGCGCCATGATCGACGCCGCGGCATTCGCGTAGCCCATGCCGGTCGTGATCACGCACACGTCCTGCTTGTTGCAGTGGACCGCGGGGTAATCGGGCGACAGGCCCGGCACCGTCACGTCGCGCCACGGGCCGAGACGGTCTAGCCAGGCCTGGCCCTCCGGCCCGAACATCGTGATGATCATGACCTTGACCGGGCGGCCCTGTGCACCGGTGTCGGCAAACGCATTGTTCCCGTTGTCCTGCGCGATCGACGGCGCGGTCGCGCAAGCTGCGAGCGAGAACGCAGCGGCAGAAAGAATGGAGCGAGTCAGCATCGGCGTTCCTTGTGTAGGTGATGTTGAAGTGAGAACGACTCTCGGAGACTGCGCCGGGAGTATAAATCGGCCAATGCCCGACAAGAAATTCATTTGCGGTCGATACGGTCATCCGGTTCAGGAAGACGACGATACGCACGGGGGAATTTCAGGCACATGGCAGATCGCACAACAACCTAAGGAATGCCATCTAATTGGTCGAAGCGGGCGTCACACCCTGCATCTCGCGCGGCAGACAGTCGCTTTCGCGCCAATGGATTGCAGATTCGTCGCATTCCGCTGCAACGCTGCGGCCTACAGCCGCGCGAGCCCCGCGACGCCGTACCCGAGCACGACGAGCGCCGCGACGACATGGCTCGCGGCGAGCAGTGCGGGCGACTTGACGATGCGGCCGATCACGCTGCCGCCGAACGCGAACACGAGCTGGCCCGTGAGGCTGCCCGCGAACACGCATGCGGCGCCGAGCAGCCAGTGGCGATGCCCGGCGGCAGCGGCGGTCGCGTAGCCGTAGAACAGCAGGATCGTGAGCGGATTCGCGAGCGTGACGAAGAACATCGACGTAAACGGGCGGCTGCCCGGTGGCGTTGCGTGGCCGTCGAGCGTGCGGCGGCGGTCGCGCAGCGCCTGCCACATCATCCGCGCGCCCATCGCGAGCAGCACGAGCGCACCAACGAGACGGAACAGCGACAGGTGCGACGCGAGCGTGCTCGCGAGCATCGCGCCGATCGTGAACGCGACGACCGCGTAGCAGCCGTCGGCCGTCGCGACGCCGACCGCCGCGCGCACGCCGCTCGCCGTGCCCGCGCGCATGCCGTAGTTCGCGATCATCAGCGCGACAGGCCCGACCGACAGCGCGATCATCAGCCCGAACAGGAAATCGTTCATCGGGAATCGACGTTCAGCGTGCAAAACGCCGATTCTAGCGATCGCCGCGCGCGCGGCAAACCTGTCAATTTACGTCGACGCGGGCCGGCCCGTCCGTCATCTCGCCGATCACCGCCGCGCGGTCGAAACCGTCCGCACGGAAGCACGCGAGCACGTCGTCGACCGTATCGGGCGCACACGCGACGAGCAGGCCGCCGGACGTCTGCGGATCGGTCAGCAGCGCCTGCGCGACGGGCGGCAGCGCGTCGCCGAGCCGCACGTCCGCGCCGTAGGCCGTCCAGTTGCGCCCCGACGCGCCCGTGAACACGCCGGCCGCCGCCAGCGCCTCGACGCCCGCGAGCCATGGCAGCGCCGCATAGCTCACGCGCGCGGTGAGCCCCGCGCCGCGCGCGAGTTCCAGCGTATGGCCGAGCAGGCCGAAACCCGTCACGTCGGTCAGCGCGTGCACGCCCGGCAGCGCGGCGAGCTCGGTGCCCGGCCGGTTCAGCTTGGTCGTCGTCGCGATCATCTGTGCATAGCCCGCATCGTCGAGCTGGTTCTTCTTCAGCGCCGCGGACAGCACGCCGACGCCGAGCGGCTTGCCGAGCACGAGCACGTCGCCCGCGCGCGCCGCCGCGTTGCGCTTCACGCGCGACGGATGCACGACGCCGATCGCGGCGAGCCCGTAGATCGGCTCGACCGAGTCGATCGAATGGCCGCCCGCGACCGGAATCCCGGCTTCCGCGCACACGGATTCGCCGCCGCGCAGCACCGCCGCGATCGTCTCGTGCGGCAGCACGTTGATCGGCATGCCGACCAGCGCGAGCGCGAGCAGCGGCTTGCCGCCCATCGCGTACACGTCGGACAGCGCGTTGGTCGCCGCGATCCGGCCGAAGTCGAACGGATCGTCGACGATCGGCATGAAGAAATCGGTGGTCGCGACGATCGCCTGCTCGTCGTTCAGGCGGTAGACCGCGGCATCGTCGGACGTCTCGGTGCCGACGAGCAGGTCAGGGAACAGCGCGGGCGGCGTCGCGCGCTTCAGCAGCTCGGACAGCACGCCCGGCGCGATCTTGCAGCCGCAGCCGCCTCCGTGCGACAGGCTCGTCAGGCGCGGAACGGCGGGCGGGGTCTGGGTGGTTTCGTTCATCGTCGGCATCCGGTGAATAACAACGTTCTATTATCGACAATTCCGCGCCCGGGTGCCGGCCGCCCACATAATGACGGCGCCGCTTCGTCCCTCCACCCGTCGACCGTCTTCCATGGATCACCTGTTCATCGGCCTCGTGCTGTGCTCGGCGCTGCTGCACGCCGTCTGGAACGCCTTCCTGCACGTCAGCGAGGACCGGCTCGTGCAGCTCGGCACGATGTCGCTGCCGTATCTCGCGTTCGGCCTTGCGGCCGCATGGCTGCTGCCGGCGCCCGATCGCGCCGCGTGGCCGTACATCGCCGCGTCCGCCGCGCTCGAGGTCGCGTACTGCTTCACGCTCGCGCGCGCGTACCGCAGCGGCGAATTCGGCCAGATCTACCCGATCGCGCGCGGCCTGTCGCCGCTGCTGGTGTCGGGGCTCGCGTTCGCGGCGCTGCACGAGCGGCCGACGCCGTTCGGCTTCGCCGGCATCGTGCTCGTGTCGTTCGGGATCATGTCGCTCGCGCTGCGGCGCGGGTTCAGGTTCTCCGGGGAAAGCGTGCCGTATGCGCTGCTCACGGGCGTGTTCATCGCCGCGTATTCGATCTGCGACGGCATCGGCGCGCGCGCGGCCGGCAACGCACTCGGCTACGTCGCATGGGTGTACCTGCTGTGGAGCGTGCCGCAGATCGTGCTGGTATGCGCGGTGCGGGGCGGCCCGCGCGGCGTGTTCGGCTCGCGCGACGCGGTCCGGCAGGGCATGGTGGCCGGCACGATCTCGCTCGTCGCGTATGGCATCGTCGTGCTCGCCTACCGGCACCTGCCGGTCGCGACCGTATCGGCGCTACGCGAAACGAGCTCGATCTTCGCGGTCGCGATCGGCTGGTTCGCGATGCGCGAGCGGCCCTGCGCGCAGCGGCTCGTCGCGTGCGCGCTGGTGGTCGCGGGCGCGGCGATGATCCGGCTGTAATCGCGCGCGCCCGGCCGGTGCGGCGTCAGAACTTGTGGCGGATGCCCGTCACCGCGACGATCTGCGTGCGCGTGCTCGACGGGTTCGAAATCCCCTCGATCGCCGCGACCGCGTTCGACGACGCGCGCTGGTAAAACGCGTTCAGGTAGACGTCGGTGCGCTTCGACAGGAAGTACTGCGCGCCGGCGCTCGTCTGCAGGTAGTGCGAGCTGGGCGTCGGGCTCTGCGACGCGAGCACCTGCGTGTAGGTCTCGCCGAACGCGACCTGCAGCGCCGGTGTCACCATGTAGTGCACGCTGCCCTCGAAGTTGTTGAAGCGCTCCGCGCCGCCCGTCTGCAGGTTGAACAGCGAACTCGTGTACAGCAGCCCGAACGTCGCGTTGCCCCACGCATACGCACCGCCCGCGCCCCAGATCTGCTGGCGCGTCACGCCCTTGATGAACGTGTAGTAGTTGTCGGATGCGACCGCGCCCGTCGTGTCGAGCGCCGGATGGTCGACGCGCACGTACGCCGCACCGAGCTGCAGCGGCCCGTGCTCGTAGCTCGC
Organism: Burkholderia sp. MR1-5-21; assembly: GCF_053427715.1. Taxonomy (NCBI): domain Bacteria; kingdom Pseudomonadati; phylum Pseudomonadota; class Betaproteobacteria; order Burkholderiales; family Burkholderiaceae; genus Burkholderia; species Burkholderia sp. MR1-5-21. The sequence goes on along the minus strand of NZ_JBSAXD010000004.1, from coordinate 382,480 downwards.
GCCGACGCTCCACACGCGGTTCTCGGCGAACGACGTCGTGTTCGAGAAGCCGACCATGCCGATCGCGCGCAGCCCGCCCCACGACGGCGTCTGGTACTGCACCGCGTTGTTGGTGCGGAACGTGTTGTTCAGGTCGTCGGTGTCGAACGGATGCAGCGCGTACTGCGTGAGCGCCGTCGTCGCGCCGATCTGCAGCGGCTCCAGCACTTCCTGCGCCGCGTTGTACTGGCGGCCCATCGTCAGCGTGCCCCAGCGGTCGTTCGCGAGGCCCACGTACGCGCGGCGCCCGAACAGCCGCCCGCCCTGGCTCGCGGCACCCGTCTCGATGTTGAAGCCGTTCTCGAGCCGGAACACCGCACTCGTGCCGCCGCCCAGGTCCTCCTTGCCGGTGAGGCCCCAACGCGTGCCCTGCTCGTTGCCGCCCGTCGCCTGCCAGGTCGCGTGACCCTTCTGGTTGTTCGTGTACGTGATGCCCGAATCGACGATCCCGTACAGCGTCACGCTCGTCTGCGCGCAGGCATGCGATGCGCCCGCCCCGAGCGCGACACCGATCAGCGCCGCCGCCATGTCCGTCCGTTTCATCTCTGACCCCTTTGTCGGTTTGTATGTGGGGAGCGATTCAATTCGCTCGAAACGTGTTTTAATGAATAAAACATCGTCTTATTAATTGTCGATTTTGGATGTTTCGGGCGTCAATCGATCCCAAAATTCGCGCACATGCTTGCGCCATGGCCTGTTCCGCCACCGTTTCGATGAATGAAACAAACCCAATACAACAAAGGGAAAGCGGGGAATCAACCGGCCCAGACGTAGCGCCGCAAAAAGCGCTTGACCGGATTTTTCAGCTGTTGTGAAATATTGATACGCTGTTTTAATGATTAAAACGCTCATTCGGAATGAGCGGAGAAACTAGGTAAAGAACCTGATCCCCATGGTGACGTTTAATTGCAACACCGCCGCTTCCGGCGAGCCGCCCGCGTTCTTCGTCGCGCAGCCGGCGGCGGCCGCGCTGCCGATCGTCGTCGACTCCCCGCACAGCGGGATCGCGTATCCGCCGGACTTCGCGCCCGTCGCGCCCGACGACGCGATCCGCACGTCGTGGGACGCGTACGTCGACGAGCTGTGGGCCGGCACGCCCGCGCGCGGCGGCACGTTGATCGGCGCGACGTTCCCGCGCGCGTACATCGACCCGAACCGCGCGGAGACCGACATCGACGCCGAGCTGCTCGCCGAGCCGTGGCCGGCGCCGCTCGCGCCGCAGGTCTACACGCAGCGCGGGATGGGGCTGATCCGGCGCTTCGCGCTGCCGGGCGTGCCGCTGTACGACCGCAAGCTGCCGCTCGACGCGGTGCGCCGGCGCATCGACGCGTACTACCGGCCGTACCGCCGCGCACTGGCCGACGCGGCCGAGCCGCTCTACGCGGCACACGGCGCGCTGTGGCACATCGACTGCCATTCGATGAAATCGCGCGGCAATGCGATGAACGCCGACGTGGGCGCCGAGCGGCCGGACGTCGTCGTCAGCGACCGGCGCGGCACGAGCGCGGACCCGGCGTTCACCGCGTGGACCGCGCAGTGGTTCGCCGATGCCGGCTATCGCGTGCAGATCAACGAGCCGTACCAGGGCGGCGACCTGCTGACCGCGCTCGCCGATCCGGCGCGGCGGCGTCACAGCATCCAGATCGAATTCAACCGGGCGCGCTACATGGACGAGGCGAGCTTCGACAAGCATGCGGGCTTCGATGCGCTGAAGCGCTCGGTCGACGCGTACCTCGATGCGCTCGCGGCCTACGTGCGCATGCAGCTCGCCCAACCCGGAGGCACGCGATGAACTACATCGTCGATGCGGTCGACAGCGCGCTGAAGCTGCTGACCTACGTGGCCGAGCACCCGAACCTCGGCGTGACCGAGCTTGCGTCGCAGCTCGGCATCAACAAGTCGCGCACCTACCGGATGCTGTGCACGCTCGAGCTGCACCGCTTCGTCGTGCAGGATCCGCGCTCGTCGACCTACGCGCTCGGGCCGCAGGCGTTCGTGATCGGCGTCGCCGCGTCGCAGCAGAACGCGCTCGTGCGCGCCGCGCACCGGCACATGCTCGCGCTCAACCAGGCGATCAACGAAACGATCGTGCTGCGCGTGCGCGAAGGACTCGAATCGGTGTGCGTCGCGCGCTGCGAGACGACACACGCGGTCCGCACGGTCGGCTCGGTCGGCAACCGCCGGCCGGTCAGCTTCGGTGCATCGGGCAAGGTGCTGCTCGCGTTCGCGCCCGATGCGTTGCGCGACGAGTTTGTCGCGCAGTTGGGCAAGCGCGGGCTGGCGGCCGATCCGGCGAAGCTCGCCGCCGAACTCGATGCGGTCGCGCGCAAGGGGTACGCGGTGAGCAGCGGCGAGGTGACGCCCGGCGCCGTCGGGATCGCGGTGCCGGTGCGCGACCTGACCGGCGCGACGGTTGCGTCGGTCAGCGTGACGGGCCCGGAGGTACGCGTGAGCCATGCCGACATCCCCGACTACCTCGAACGCCTGCAGGCCTGCAGCCAGGCGATTTCCGCCGAACTCGGCTACGTCCCGGCGCGCGCCGCGCTGCAACCGGCCTGACGGCCCTATCCCCGACTCCGCGAGGACCCGATGCTCGCCTCCTCCCCGAACCCGTCCGGCGCACGCGCGGCCGAATCCCCAGTCGACAGCCCGGCCGCGAACGCGCCGCACGGCGGCTTGCCGAGCGCCGGCGCGCGGCCGGCCGGCGAGCCCGCCGGCCGTGAGCCGCGCCCGCCCGGCAAGATGCTGCATCCCGTCGTGATGATGCTGTGGGTGCTCGCGGCCGCGATCGCGCTCACGTGGAGCGTCGACTCGGGCCGCTTCGAGCGCAACGGCCGGCTCGTCGTGCCGGGCACCTACCACGTCGTGCCGAAGACGACCGCGCTCGCGACGCTCGTCGCGCCCGCCGTCAGCCGAAGCACACCCGAGCATGCGATGCCCGCGAGCCTCGTGTCCGCGTTCGTCGCGGTGCCGCAGGGCCTGCTGAAGAATGCGCCGCTGATCGTGATGGTGATGTTCGTCGGCGGGATGTTCGGCGTGATGCGCCGCACCGGCGTCGTCGATGCGGGCATCGACCGGCTGCTGCAGCTCACCGGCAACAACGCGTACCTGCTGACGCCGCTGCTGATGATCCTGATCGGGCTCGGCAGCACGCTGCTCGGCTTCATCTCCGAGTACCTCGTGATCATTCCGATGGTGATGGTGATCGCGCGCCGCCTCGGGCTGTCCGACCTGTTCGCGGTCGCGCTGGTCGCGATCGCCGCGAAGGTCGGCTACATCGCGTCGGTCACGAACCCGCTCGCGCTCGCGGTCGCGCAGCCGCTCGTCGGCGTGCCGCTGTTCAGCGGCGTCGCGCTGCGCGCAGCCGTGTTCGTCGTGTTCCTGACGGTCGGGATCCTGTATCTGCTGCGTCACGTGCGCAACAGCGGCTATCGGGCGGGACAGTCCTCCGCGGGCGCGCAAGCGCCCGCGAAGCTGTCGCTCCGGCACAAGGCGACGCTCGTCGTGTTCGCCGCGGCGGTGGCGATGCTGATCGTCGGCACGCGCGACCTGAAATGGGGCAATGTCGAGCTCGCGGCGTTCTACGTGTTCGTCAGCCTCGTCACCGCGGTGATCGGCGGGCTCGATTCTCGCAGCGCGTCCGACGCGTTCGTCGACGGGATGAAGAACATGATGCTCGCGGCGCTGCTGATGGGGCTCGCCGCGTCGGTCGAGCTGCTGCTGCAGAACAGCCTCGTGCTCGACACGCTGATCCACTTTTTCACGCGGCTCGCGGACGGCCAGTCGCCGGTGTGGGTCGCGAACGGGCTGATGGTCGTGCAGATGGTGCTCGACGTGTTCATTCCGTCGGTGTCCGGCAAGGCCGCGGTCAGCATGCCGATCATCGGGCCGATCGCGCAGCTGTCGGGCGTGAGCGGACAGACGTCGGTGCTCGCGTTCGTGCTCGGCGGCGGGCTGACGAACCTCGTCACGCCGACGTCGGGGATGCTGCTCGCGTATCTCGCGACGGCGCGCGTCGATTTCGGCGTGTGGATCCGCTTCGTGCTGCCGCTGTTTCTGACGCTGCTCGCGCTGTCGTGCGCGGTGCTGACGTTTGCGGTCTGGAGCGGGTATTGAGGTTCGGGGACGGATGCTCGCGACAGGGGGAGCGATCGCGTGGCAAGCGGGAATTCACGCCGCAGTGCGGAGAGAATTCAACCGGCAGGCCGGTCGCCGCATGCGCAACGGCGTACGGCGCGACACTTCGCAGCCATTGCCCGTGCCCGTCAGGCAGCCACGACACCCGCACGCCCGAACGCCCGCTCGTCGATCGCCTCGGCAAGCGTCGCGAACGCCGGCGCGATCTCTTCCTCCGGCACGCACGCATAACCGAGCAGCAGACCCGACGCCGCGCGCGACCGGTCCGCGTAATACCCGGACAGCGGCCGCACGACGATGTTGCGCGCGAGCGCGGCCTGCGCGACCGCGCGATCGTCGACGCCGTCGGGCAGCCGCGTCACGAGGTGCAGCCCGGCATCGCTGCCGGCCGCCTGCAGCGTGTCGCCGTAACGGCGCGCGACCGCGTCGAGCAGCATTTCGCGGCGCTGCCCGTACAGCGTGCGCATCTTGCGGATGTGCGACACGAAGTGCCCTTCCGCGATGAATTCCGCGAGCACCGCCTGCTGCAGCAGTTGCCCTTCGCGATACAGCTCGGCGCTCGCCGTCGCGAAACTCTCCGCGAGCGGCTCGGGCGCGACCAGGTAGCCGACCCGCAGCCCCGGGAACAGCGTCTTGCCGAAGCTGCCGACATAGATCACCTGCCCGGCCGTGTCGAGCCCCTGCAGCGATGCGAGCGGCCGGCTGCCGTAGCGGAATTCGCTGTCGTAGTCGTCCTCGATGATCCAGCAGCGGTGCTGCCGCGCGTATTCGAGCAGCATCCGCCGGCGCGCGAGGCTCATCACCATCCCGAGCGGGTACTGGTGCGACGGCGTGACCAGCATCAGCTTCGGCGGCTCGGCGAGATCGTCGGCCGACGGCGCGATCCCTTCGTCGTCGACCGGAATCGGCCGCGTCGTCAGCCCCGACACGTTCAGCACGCTGCGCACGCCCCAGTAGCACGGATCCTCGGTCCAGATCGCGTCGCCGGGATCGGTCAGCAGGCGCACCGCGAGGTCGATCGACTGATGAATGCCGGTCGTGATGACGATCTGCTCCGGCGTGCAGCGCACCGAGCGCGACGTGCGCAGGTAGTCGGCGAGCGCCTCGCGCAGCAGCGCGAGCCCGCCGCCCGGCGCATAGGTCAGCAGATCGGGGCGCAACCGCCGCCAGTATTTGTTGTGCAGCCGCGTCCACACGCGCGCCGGAAAGCGGGACACATCGGGCACGCCCGGCATGAACGCGCCGCCCTGCCGCTTCGACACGCCCGCGCCCTCGACGAGCCGCGCGCCGCGCGCGGACAGCGGCCGCGCGGCCGTCGGCAGCGCGACGGCCGGGCTCGCAGGGTCCGGCGGTGCGCCGACGATCTCGTCCGGCGCGCTGTCCGCGACGAACGTGCCGCGCCCGGTCGCCGAACTCACGTAGCCTTCGAGCGCGAGCTGCTCGTACACCTGGGTAACGGTGTTGCGCGCGATCCCCAGTTCAGCCGCTAGCAGCCGCGACGACGGCACCCGCGTGCCGGCCGGCAATTCCCGCGACAGGATTGCCTGCTGCAGCAGCCGGTGCAGTTGCCGGTAGATCGGTTGTCCGCCGCCGCGCACGAGACGCTGTGCCAGCCAGTCCGACAACACGCTTGCCCGCATGATTGGCTCCTAACTAATTATTGAAATGGCTCTGAAGTTCAGAGCCAAATGTGATTATAGTCGCCTCCATGGGCAGCCGGAGCGCGCCCGACTCTTCCCACCGGATACGAACCATCAAGGAGATGACCGTGAAGAATGCCGACCTGCAGGCCCGCAAGAACGCCGCCACCCCGCGCGGCGTCGGCGTGATGTGCGATTTCTACGCAGCCCGCGCCGAGAACGCGGAGCTGTGGGACGTCGAAGGCCGCCGTTTCATCGATTTCGCTGCCGGCATCGCGGTGCTGAACACGGGCCACCGTCACCCGAAGATCGTCAAGGCGATCGCCGACCAGCTGAACAGCTTCACGCACACCGCGTACCAGATCGTCCCGTACGCGTCGTACGTCGAGCTGGCTGAAAAAATCAACGCGCGCGCGCCGGGCGACTTCCCGAAGAAGACCGCGTTCTTCACGACCGGCGCCGAAGCCGTCGAAAACGCGATCAAGATCGCACGCGCGTCGACCGGCCGTCCGGGCGTCATCGCGTTCTCGGGCGGCTTCCACGGCCGCACGATGATGGGCATGGCGCTGACCGGCAAGGTCGCGCCGTACAAGCTGAACTTCGGCCCGTTCCCGGGCGACGTGTTCCACGCGCCGTACCCGAACGCGCTGCACGGCGTGACGACGGCCGACTCGATCAAGGCGATCGAGATGCTGTTCAAGGCGGACATCGATCCGAAGCGCGTCGCCGCGATCATCTTCGAGCCGGTCCAGGGCGAAGGCGGCTTCAACCCGGCGCCGGCGGAATTCGTGCGCGCGCTGCGCAAGATCTGTAACGAACACGGCATCCTGCTGATCGCCGACGAAGTCCAGACCGGCTTCGCGCGTACCGGCAAGCTGTTCGCGATGCAGCACTACGACGTGCTGGCCGACCTGATCACGATGGCGAAGAGCCTCGCGGGCGGCATGCCGCTGTCGGGCGTCGTCGGCCGTGCTGACGTGATGGACGCGGCGGCCCCCGGCGGCCTCGGCGGCACGTACGCGGGCAACCCGCTGGCCGTCGCGTCGGCGCATGCGGTGCTCGAGATCATCGACGAAGAGAAGCTGTGCGAGCGCGCGACGCAGCTCGGCGACGTGCTGAAGGCGAAGCTGAACGCGCTGCAGGCCGACGTGCCGCAGATCGCCGACGTGCGCGGCCCGGGCGCGATGATCGCGGTCGAGTTCCTGAAGCCGGGCACGGGCGAGCCGGACGCCGACTTCACGAAGCGCGTGCAGGCACGTGCGCTCGAGCGCGGCCTGCTGCTGCTCGTGTGCGGCGTGTACTCGAACGTCGTGCGCTTCCTGTTCCCGCTGACGATTCCGCAAGCCGTGTTCGACGAAGCGCTCGTCATCCTCGAGGAAGTGTTGAAGGAAACGGTCGGCGTGCCGGCCTGAGGTCCCGCCCACTGATCGCGCCGCCGCCGTCCGTCCGGGCCGCGGCGGCCTTCGACTCTGCAAAACAGGCACCACCATGAGCACTGTTCAAGAAACCCTGGCACTGAAAGATCCGTCGCTGTTCCGTCAGCAGGCGTACGTCAACGGCGAATGGCAAGGCGCGGCGAACGGCGAGACGTTCGAAGTCCGCAACCCGGCGACGGGCGGCCTCGTCGGCACGGTGCCGGCGATGGGCACGGCCGAGACGCGCCACGCGATCGATGCCGCGAACGCCGCATGGCCGGCATGGCGCAAGAAGACCGCGAAGGAACGCGCGGCGATCCTGCGCAAGTGGCACGACCTGATGATGGAAAACGCCGACGACCTGGCGCTGATCCTGACGACCGAGCAAGGCAAGTCGCTGGCCGAGGCGAAGGGCGAGATCGGCTATGCCGCGTCGTTCCTCGAATGGTTCGCGGAAGAAGGCAAGCGCGTGTACGGCGACACGATCCCGACGCCGGCGAGCGACAAGCGCATCGTCGTGACGAAGGAGCCGGTCGGCGTGTGCGCGGCGATCACGCCGTGGAATTTCCCGGCGGCGATGATCACCCGCAAGGTCGGCCCGGCGCTCGCGGCAGGCTGCCCGATCGTCGTGAAGCCGGCCGAGGCGACGCCGTTCTCGGCACTCGCGATGGCCGTGCTAGCCGAGCGCGCGGGCGTGCCGGCCGGCGTGTTCAGCGTCGTGACGGGCGACCCGAAGGCGATCGGCGGCGAGCTGACGTCGAACCCGGTCGTGCGCAAGCTGTCGTTCACGGGCTCGACGCCGGTGGGGCGCCTGCTGATGGCGCAGTGCGCGCCGACGGTCAAGAAGGTGTCGCTGGAACTCGGCGGCAACGCGCCGTTCATCGTGTTCGACGACGCGGACCTCGACGCGGCGGTGCAGGGCGCGATCGCGTCGAAGTACCGCAACAGCGGCCAGACCTGCGTGTGCACGAACCGCTTCTACGTGCACGAGGCCGTGTACGACCAGTTCGCGGAGAAGCTCGCGGCGGCGGTGGGCCAGCTGAAGGTCGGGCGCGGCACCGAGCCGGGCGTCACGCAGGGCCCGCTGATCAACGAAGCGGCCGTGCTGAAGGTCGAAGCGCACATCGAGGACGCGCTCGCGAAGGGCGCGACCGTCGTGACGGGCGGCAAGCGCCACGCGCTCGGCCACGGCTTCTTCGAGCCGACCGTGCTGACGGGCGTCACGCCGGCGATGAAGGTCGCGAAGGACGAGACGTTCGGCCCGCTCGCGCCGCTGTTCAAGTTCAGCAGCGACGATGAAGTGATCCGGTTCGCGAACGACACCGAGTTCGGTCTTGCCGCGTATTTCTACAGCCGTGACATCGGTCGCGTATGGAAGGTCGCCGAAGCGCTCGAGTACGGGATGGTCGGCGTGAACACGGGCCTGATCTCGAACGAAGTCGCGCCGTTCGGCGGCGTGAAGCAGTCGGGCCTCGGCCGCGAAGGCTCCCACTATGGGATCGACGATTACGTCGTGATCAAGTACCTCTGTCTCGCTGTCTGACATCGTTTGACACCGGCCGACGCTGTCTGACGGCCTGGCCGCCCGGCCGGAAAACCGGGCAGCCCGACGCGGGCCGGTGCCCCTCTCCGCCGTGCCCGCGTCATCTCCCCTGCATTCGATGTCGACACGTTCTACGTGCGCGACTTCGATGCCGCCTCCGCCACGCGTCGTTTTGCGCGCGAATTTCGTTCAGGTCTCATTTCTCGTTCCGGCGGAAGCCGATAGATTGAGCGTTCTGCCTCGATCCGGTTTGCCCACACATGAACGCTTCGCCCGACGGTTCCGCCTGCGCGCGACAAACGCGCCGCGCCCTCATTCCGTTTCCTCGCGCTTGCCCCGACATCCGCATCGCGCGCCGCTCGCTTCACCGCGTCGGCGACATGAATCGGTACGGTCGCACGCTTGCCGACACCTGTATCGCGCCGTCGCGCAGCCAGGGGCAGGGACGCCATGACGCGAACATCGGATCGTCGAAGCCTCCCTTCGACGGTAAACTCCAGCGATATGAGCAATCACGAACAGTTCAATGTCGTCTACGACGGCCCTGCACTCGCCGAGCATCGGATGGACGTGCGCGACCTCGCTCCGGCGCTCGTCGCGATCGCCGATCTGTTCTCGGCCGCCAACAAGGAACTCAACGGCGACAACACCGAGGTCCGCCTCGAGGTGAAGGGCAGCTTCAAGTCGGGCTCGTTCCACTCCGAGCTGATCTTCATCCAGTCGCTCGCGAGCCAGATTCGCGACATATTCGCGGGCCCGAGCGCCGGCGCGTTCAGCAACGCACTCGCGATCCTCGGCGCACTCGGCATCGTCGGAGGCGGCGGCCTGATCGGCCTGATTCGAAAGCTGCGCGGCAGGAAGCCGCACCGCATCGAGCCGGCCGGATCGGATATCCAGATCTGGATGACGGAACAGGAATCCTTCTCCGTCGATGAAGCCGCCTATCGCCTCTACCGAAACCGGACGGTCCGCGCCAGCCTGCAGAAAACGCTGTCGCCCCTCGAACGGGAAGGCATCACCAGCTTCGGCATCGTCCGCGGCGATGCCGTGGAACTCGCGATCGAGAACGACGAACTCGGCGCCTTCGCAAGTAGCGACGACATCGGCGAAATCGCAACGGACACAGTCGCGCGCAAGGTGCTGCTGCTCGAATCCGTCGTATTCAAGGACGGCAACAAGTGGCGCGTTCACGACGGTTCGTTCGCGTTCTTTGCCGCGCTGGACGACGAGCAGTTTCTCGCGAAGGTCGACGCCGGGGAGCGCTTCGGGAAAGGTGACGTGCTGGTAGTCGATCTCCGCCAGACGCAGATCATCACCAACGAAGGGCTCCGGAACGAATACCGTATCGTCAAGGTTCACGAGCATCGCGCACCGTTGCAGCCGTCGCTGATCTGACGGTCGGCAACGTTCGCCGCACGGTTCGGCGGTGCGCCGCGCGGCGCCCGCCGGTCCGCAGCGATCGTCGGTATGACGCGCGGGCCGGTGCCCCTCTCCGCCGTGCCCGCGTCATCTCCCCCGCGTTTAGCGAAACACATTCACCGCATCGACGAGCCGCGTCGCCTGCTGCTTCAGGCTCTCCGACGCCGCCGCGCTCTGCTCGACCAGCGCCGCGTTCTGCTGCGTGATGCTGTCGAGATGCACGACCGCCTGGTCGACCTGCGAGACGCCCGAACTCTGTTCGGTGGTCGACGCGCTGATTTCCGCGATCAGGTCCGACACCCGCTTCACTTGCGCGACGATGTCCTCCATCGTCCGTCCCGCGTCGTCGACGAGCTGCGCGCCTGACGCGATCCGCCCGACGCTGTTCTCGATCAGCGTCTTGATCTCCTTCGCCGCGTTCGCGCTGCGCTGCGCGAGCGCGCGCACCTCGCCTGCGACGACCGCAAAGCCGCGCCCCTGATCGCCCGCGCGCGCGGCCTCGACCGCCGCGTTCAGTGCGAGGATGTTGGTCTGGAACGCGATCCCGTCGATCACGCCGATGATGTCCGAGATCCGGCGCGAGCTCGCGGTAATGTCGTTCATCGTATTGACGACCTCCGACACCGCGTGCCCGCCGCGCTCGGCCGCGTCGCTCGCGGACACCGCAAGCTGGTTCGCCTGCAGCGCGGTTTCCGCGTTGCTGTCGACGGTCGCCGTCATCTCCGCCATCGACGCCGCCGTTTCCTGCACGCTCGATGCAGCCTGCTCGGTACGCGCGCTCAGGTCGTTATTGCCCTGCGCGATCTCGTTGCTCGCGCGCTGCACGTTGTGCACCTGTTCGCTGACGTCGTCGACGAGCCAGCGGAACATCAGCCCGAGCTGGTTGATCGTGCGCAGCGTCATGCCGATCTCGTCGACACGGTTCATCCGCACGCCGCGGCGGCTCTCGCCGGTCGCGACGTTCAGCGCCTGGTCGCGCAGCCGCTTCAACGGACGCACGATCTGCGCGTCGAGCCACGCGCCGGCCGCCACCGCGATCCCGGCCGTCGCCGCCGCGAACGCCGCGAGCGGGCCGCCCGTCAGCCCGCAAGCCCAACCCGCGCCGATAACGGCCGGCGCCAGCACGAGCAGCGCCGAATGGATCCGCCAGCGCACCGACATCGTCTGGAACAGCGACGCGATGCGGAACGGGCCCGTGCGGACGATCAGCCCCTTGTGGAAACGGCGGTTGCCGGCCTTGCCTTCGCGGAATTCGCGATACAGCGCTTCGGCGGCCGCGATCTCGTCGCGCGGCGGCTTCGTGCGCACCGACATGTAGCCCTGCGGCTCGCCGTTGCGCATCACCGGCACCGCATTCGCACGCACCCAGTAGTGATCGCCGTTCTTGCGGCGGTTCTTCACGAGCGCGGACCACGCCTCGCCACCCTTCAGCGTCGCCCACATGTCGGCAAACGCCTCCTTCGGCATGTCCGGGTGACGCACGGTATTGTGCGGCTGGCCTTCGAGCTCGTCGCCGGTAAATCCGCTGACCTGGAGGAAGGTCGCGTTTGCGTAGGTGATGATGCTGTCGGCATCGGTGGTCGACATCAGCGTCGCGTCATCGGGAAACTCGAATTCGCGTTGCGTGACGGGCTGGTTGTTGCGCATGGTGCAGGGCTCCGAATGGCGGGTCTCGCGCCCGCTTCAGGATTAACGATTCGGGACCGATCGCATGCGGGACGCGTCCGCACGGTTATGGTCCGACCCCTGTACTTTCGGCAATCTTTTCGAAAACCTTACCCCTCGCGCGGAGAAACACGCCGAAAACCTGCATGTTTTGATTTGCGTCAATCGTCGCGTCCGGCAATCCGGCCGGAGCCCGTCCTGGACGGCCGCTCCCGGTCAGCGCGACTTATTGCGGGTCTCACTGGCGCGCTCACCCATGCGCGGCGCCACAATCAAAAACGGCGAAGCGGCCCGCCACAGGCCGCTTCGCCGCTTCACCGAGTCGTCACGCGTCAGACGCGCTCGATCGCGATCGCGATGCCCTGACCGACGCCGATGCACATCGTGCACAGCGCGTAACGCCCGTTCGTGCGATGCAGCTGGTACATCGCGGTCGTCACGAGACGCGCGCCGGACGCGCCGAGCGGGTGGCCGAGCGCGATCGCACCGCCGTTCGGGTTCACGCGGGGATCGTCATCCGCGACGCCGAGCATGCGCAGCACCGCGAGCCCTTGCGACGCGAACGCCTCGTTCAGCTCGATCACGTCGAACTGGTCGATCGTCATGCCGAGCCGCGCGAGCAGCTTCTGCGTCGCCGGCGCCGGGCCGATGCCCATCACGCGCGGCGCGACACCCGCCGTCGCGATACCGAGCACGCGCGCACGCGGCGTCAGGCCGAAACGCTTCGCGCTTTCCTCGTTTGCGAGCAGCAGCGCGGCCGCGCCGTCGTTGACGCCCGACGCGTTGCCGGCCGTCACCGTGCCGTCCGGGCGCACGACACCCTTCAGCTTCGCGAGCGCTTCGAGCGACGTCTCGCGCGGATGCTCGTCGCGCGTGACCACGAGCGGATCGCCCTTCTTCTGCGGAATCGTCACGGGCACGATTTCCTGTGCGAGCGTGCCATCCTGCTGCGCGCGCGCGGCCTTTTGCTGGCTGCGCAGCGCGAACAGGTCCTGGTCGGCGCGGCTGATGTTGTAGTCGGTCGCGACGTTCTCGCCCGTTTCCGGCATCGAATCGACGCCGTGCAGCTGTTTCATCAGCGGATTGATGAAGCGCCAGCCGATCGTCGTGTCGAAGATGTCGGCTTGCCGCGCGAACGCGCTGGCCGACTTGCCCATCACGAACGGCGCGCGCGTCATGCTCTCGACGCCGCCCGCGATCATCAGCGCGGCCTCGCCGGACTTGATCGCGCGCGCGGCGGAGCCGACCGCGTCCATCCCGGAGCCGCACAGGCGGTTGATCGTCGAGCCCGGCACGGCCTGCGGCAGGCCCGCGAGCAACAGCGACATGCGCGCGACGTTGCGGTTGTCCTCACCGGCCTGGTTCGCGCAGCCGTAGATCACGTCGTCGACCGCGGACCAGTCGACATCGCGGTTGCGCTCGACGAGCGCCTTCAGCGGCACCGCGCCCAGGTCGTCGGCGCGCACGCCGGACAGCGCGCCGCCGTAGCGCCCGATCGGCGTACGGATCGCGTCACACAGAAATGCTTCGGTCATCAATGTCTCCAGTCGAACGGAGTTGGCGCATTAGCGCTTACTCCGGTCCCATGCAAAGCTGGGTAATGGAACGGGCGCCCCCGTTGCATTGATCGCCGGGATGCGCTTAAATGTTCTATATACGAACATAAGATCGTGTATCGAACGTTCAGGGCATCATAGGGAGTGCAGGGACGACCTGTCAAGCGCCGGCGGCCGCCGCGCGGTTGGCGTGTCTGGCCCCATGCGCTATCTTCTCGGCTGCACGATATTCCGACAGGTCATGACTACCGACGACATCCACGCCAAACCCGGCGATTCCTACGTCCAGTCGTTCGCGCGCGGGCTCGCGGTGATCCGCGCGTTCGACGCGAACCGTCCCGAACAGACGCTCACCGAAGTCGCGTCGGCGACAGGCCTGACGCGCGCGGGCGCGCGCCGGATCCTGCTCACGCTGCAGACGCTCGGCTACGTCGAGGCGGACGGCCGGCTGTTCCGGCTCACGCCGAAGATTCTCGAGCTCGGCTTCGCGTACCTGACGTCGATGCCGTTCTGGAACCTCGCCGAACCGGTGATGGAGCAGCTGTCCGCGCAGATTCACGAAAGCTGCTCGGCGGCCGTGCTCGACCGGACGGAGATCGTCTACGTACTGCGCGTGCCGACGCACAAGATCATGACGATCAACCTGTCGATCGGCAGCCGGCTGCCCGCGTACTGCACGTCGATGGGCCGCGTGCTGCTGTCGTCGCTCGACGACGCGGCGCTCGACGAGACGCTCGCGCAGAGCAACATTCGCGCGCACACCGCACGCACGGTCACGGACCTCGGCGAACTGAAGGCCGCGATCGCGCAGGTGCGCCAGCAGGGCTGGGCGATCGTCGACCAGGAACTGGAAGTGGGCCTGCTGTCGATCTCGGCGCCGATCCGCAACCGGCGCGGGCAGATCATCGCGGCGATGAACGTCAGCGGCAATGCGCAGCGGCATACCGCAAAGCAGATGGTGAAGGAATTTCTCGAGCCGTTGCAGCAGGCTGCGCAGACGGTGTCGGAGCTTGTTGCGAGGCGGGGGTGAGCGAGCGACCGGTTGCGGCGCCGGCCTGACGAGCCTGAGCAATCTGCAACATCAAAGGCGGCCAGCATCCCGCTATCCAATTGTCGTATCAGTGATACGACAATTCGCACATAAAAAGACGGGCAGCAGGCCGCCCGCTCAACTCGCTGACCGGACGCGTTTCGCTACCCGCGCCGCTCACGCGCCAAGCAGCACCCCGCTGCGCACCGGCACCGCTCCCGTCACGCGGCCGAGCGGCGCGCCGGCCGTCACGAAGCGGATCGCGCGCCGCATGTAGAACACGCCGTCGGTCTGGCTGCGCACCGTCGTGATCGCTTCGGTCAGCGGATCGACGATGTCGAACAGCGGGTCGCCCGCGCGGATCGTCGCGCCGACGGCCGCACGATGCACGAGGATGCCGCTCGCCGGCGCGTAGAACTGCTCGCTGCCGGCGAGCGGCGTCGCGGGCGTCGCGAGCGACGGCAGCGGCGCGGGCTCGCCGCGGATCGCATCGCACCAGACGAGGTAATCGACGAGCGCATCCGCGTCGCGCTCGGCGAGCGCATACGTGACGTCGCGCTGGCCGCGGCATTCGACCGTCACGGCCACGGTGCCGGCCGCGAGCGGCGTACCTTCCGGCAAATGCTTGCGCAACTGCGACCACAGCAGGTGGTGCGCGTCGTCGAACGCATGCCCGCCCGAATCCTCCGCAAGCAGCGACACCTGCGCGCCGAGATAGCGCGCGAGCGGTTCGACCTGTGGCCACGCAGTATCGCTCGTGTACACGTGCATCACCGCTTCCAGCGAACAATGCAGGTCGATCACGACGTCCGCATCGTGCGACAGCTTCAGCAGCGCAAGCTGCAGCGCGTCGAATTCGGTGCGCGGCACGATCGCGTCGAGCGCGCTGCCGACACATTCGCACACGATCGCGCGATTGCGTACCGGGTCCGCGCCAAGCCGCTCGCGCGCGCGTTCAGCAATCGTCGCGAGCGGCAGGAAGCCGCGATTGAAATTGCGGCCGCTCGCCAGGTCGAAGCGGCCGATGAACTGGCCGAGCACGTGATGATTGAGGCCGACCGGATTCGCGACCGGCACGAGCACGATCTCCGCGGCGAGCCGCCCGTCCGCATCGAGTTGCGCGAGCCGCTGCTTCAGCATGAACGCGGTCAGCATCGCCGGCGTCTCGTCCGCATGCAGCGCGGCCTGCAGATAGAACTTGCGGCCGCTGCCGGCCGGCCCGAAATGAAAGCTCGTCAGCGAGCGTTGCGTGCCGATCGACGGCGACAGGAGCGGGGTGGTGCGAATCTGCATCGGCAATCCCGGTGAGGACGGTTCGGAAGGAGGAACGGTGGACAGGCGGCGCGAGCCGGACTGCAGACGATCGTAGTGCGCGCGCCGCCGCCCGGGAATCTGCGCCTGCCTTATCATGATCAGTCTTTCCGATCACCAGCCCCCTCCATGGCGCTTACGCTGTCGCAGCTCCGCATCTTCCGGGCCGTCGTCGAACACGGCAGCCTGCGCGCGGCGGCACGCGCGCTCGATCTCGCGCAAAGCGGCGTTACGCAGCAACTGCAAGGCCTCGAAGCCGCGCTCGGCGCGACGCTCGTCACGCGCACCAACCGCGGCATCGTGCCGACGCCCGTCGGCCAGCGGCTGCTGCTGCGCTCCGGCGCGATCCTCGGCGAATGCGAGCAGGTCGAGCGCGAAATCCGCCAGTTGAGCGGCGCGTACGAAGGCACCGTCACGCTCGGCCTCGTGACCGAGCCGCTGATCGACGCGTTCGCGCCGGTGCTGACCGCGTTCCGCGCGCGCTTCGACCGGATCGACGTGCACCTGCGCACCGGCACGTCGCGAATGATGATCGGCTGGCTGCGGGAGAACACCGTCGACTTCGCGATCGCGCTCGTGTCGAAGGAAACCGACACGACCGATCTCGCGGTCACGCCGCTCTATGCGTCGGCGCCCGTGATCGTCTGCCGCAACGGCCATCCGAACGCGCACGCGCGCTCGCTCGCCGAGCTGGCGGGCTGCGCGTGGGTCTCGACGCGCTCGCCGAACCTGAGCGCCGATCCGGTCGTCAACCGGCTGCTCGCGTATTTCGACACGCACGGCGAACCGCCGCCGACGATCCTCGCGACGGTCGAAGGGATGTTCGAGACGTTGCAGCTCGTCACGCAGACCGATTGCCTGTCGCTCGAATCGGAGGCCGTGACGCGCCACGGGCCGTTCGCATCGTCGCTCGCGGTGGTGCCGGTGCGCGAGCGCGCGGCGGCGCAGGACGTCTGCCTGCTGCAGCGCGCCGCCGTGCCGCTGACGCCCGCCGCGCAGGAACTCGCGTCGATGCTCGCGTCCTATCTGCGGATGGTGCGCAGCAAGTAAGCGGGCGCCATGCGACCGGCAAGCGGCCGACCGCGTCGATGCGGTCGGCGCAGCGCGCCCTTTACGCCCTTTACGCCCTTTACGCCCTTTACGCCCTTTACGCCCCTTACGTCCCTTACGCCCGCCGCGCCGCGCACGCGGTTTCAATCCGCTTCACTCGCCCCCGTCCCGCGCCGTCTCGCGCAGCATCGACACCGCCGCCAGCGACACCAGCACGCACACCGCGACATACCCGGCCGGCGCGAGCTTGCTGCCCGTCGCCTGGACGAGCCACGTCGCGACGAGCTGCGACGTGCCGCCAAAGATCGTCACCGCGAGCGCATACGCGATCGAGATGCCCGTCGCGCGCACGTGGCGCGGGAACGACTCGCACATCAGCGCGAACTCCGACGCGGAGCCCATCGAATAGAACACCAGCATCAGCGCGGTCGCCGGCATCATCACCGACAGCGTCGGATGGTGGTTCATCAGCCAGAACGCCGGAAACAGCAGCGCGACGAGCACCCCGCGGCCGACGAAGATCGGCAGGCGGCGGCTGCCGATCCGGTCCGACAGCCAGCCGAACAGCGGACACATCACCAGCGTCACGCATCCCGACGCGACGCCGACGAACATCGACAGCTTCATCGGCAGCCCGAGCGTATGGATCGCATAGGTCGGCATGTAGAAGGTCAGGATGTATGTCGACACCGTGCCGCCCATCACCGTGAGCGTCAGCAGCAGCACCGTGCGCCCGTGCTGGGCGAACAGCTCGCGCAGCACGCCGCCGTCGAGCCCATGGTGGCCGTCGCCGGGCGCATCGTCGGCGAGCCGCCGGCGCAAGTACATGCCGACCGGCGCGATCAGCACGCCCGCGAAGAACGGCAGCCGCCAGCCCCAGCTTTCGAGCGCGTCCTTCGCGAGCGTGTTCGACAGCAGCGCCGCGAACCCCGAGCCCATCAGCGCCGCGCCGCCCTGCGTCGCGAGCTGCCAGCTCGCGCGGAAACCGCGCCGCGACACACCGCCCTGCTCGAGCAGCGTCGACGTCGCCGCACCGAACTCGCCGCCCTGCGAGAAGCCCTGAATCAGCCGGGCGAACACGACGAGCAGCGGCGCGGCCACGCCGATCTGCGCATACGTCGGCGCGATCGCGATCAGGCCCGTGCCGAACGCCATCAGCATGATCGTCAGGTTCAGCGCGGCCTTGCGGCCCTTGCGGTCCGCATAGACGCCGAGCACGATGCTGCCGAGCGGCCGCGTGAAGAAGCCTGCAGCGAACGTCGCGACCGACAGCAGCAGCGACGTCGTCGGGTCGCTCGACGGGAAGAACAGCTTGCCGATCAGCACCGCGAAGAACCCGTACACGGTGAAATCGAAGAACTCCAGCCAGTTGCCGATCACCGCCGCCGCGATCGCGCCGCGCCGGGGGACCACCGGCGCATCCGGCCAGGCATCCGCGGTCACGGTCGCCGGCGGTACGGCCGGCGCAGTCGCATGCAGCGCGAGATTGTCTTTCTGCATCGTCAGGTCTCCTCTCGAAGCGGCCGGAGGCGCCGGCCGCGCCCTGCCGCCGTCACCGGCCCAGATAGCGTTCCACGAGGCGCGTCCAGAACGCCGCGCCGATCGGCAAGTTGCGATCGTTGAAGTCGTATTTCGGGTTGTGGACCATGCAGCCGTCCTCGCCTTCGCCGTTGCCGAGCCGCACGAACGAACCCGGGCGCTGCTGCAGCATGAACGCGAAATCCTCGCTGCCCATCAGCAGGTCGGTCTGCTCGACGACGTTCGCGTCGCCCACCAGCTCGCGCGCGACCTGCGCGGCGAAATCGGTTTCCGCATCGGAGTTGACGACGACCGGATAGCCTTCGATGTACTCGACGTGCGCGGTCGCGCCGTAGCTCGCGGCCTGCGATTCGGCGAGCTCGACGATGCGGCGCTTCAGCAGCGCGCGCACGTCGGGGCTGAACGAACGCACGCTCAGTTCGAGGCGCGCGCCGTGCGGGATCACGTTGTTCGCGGTGCCCGCGTGCATCGAGCCGACCGTGACGACGGCAGGCTGCGCGGGATCGATGTTGCGCGCGACGATCGTCTGCAGCGCCATCACGATGCTCGCGGCGACGACGACCGGATCGACGCTCAGGTGCGGCCGCGCCGCGTGGCCGCCGACGCCTTCGATCGAGATGATCGCCTTGTCGCCCGCCGACATGAACGGGCCGCGCCGCGTCAGGAACACGCCGGGCGCCGCGCCCGGATGGTTGTGCATGCCGAACACCGCGTCGCACGGGAAGCGCTCGAACAGTCCGTCGTCGATCATCTTCTTCGCGCCGCTGTCGACGCCGTGCTCTTCCGCCGGCTGGAAATACAGGTGCACGGTGCCCGAGAAATTGCGCGTCTTCGCGAGCTGCTGCGCGGCGCCGAGCAGCATCGTCGTGTGGCCGTCGTGCCCGCACGCGTGCATCTTGCCGTGCGTCGCGCTCGCGTACGGCAGGCCGGTCGCCTCGTGGATCGGCAGCGCGTCCATGTCCGCACGGATGCCGATGCTGCGCGTGCCGTCGCCCACCCGCAGCGTGCCGACCACGCCCGTCTTGCCGACGCCGCGCGTGACCTGCCAGCCCCATTGTTCGAGCCGGTCGGCGACGAGCGCGGCCGTCTCGACTTCCTCGTAAGCGAGTTCCGGATGGCGGTGGATGTGATGGCGGATCTCGCGCAGCCCGGCGGCGGCGGGCTGCAGGTCTTCGATTTCGGTGAATCGGGTGTCGGTCATGTCGTGGCTCCGGCTTCTTGTCTGGCGTCCCGGCGCACGTGCGTGCGACAGGACGAAAGCGAGCCACTATATCGAGCCGATTTCGATTCAATAAGATGTGAAATTTTTCACCCCGATAACATTTTTTGATCAGGGTTATCCCTCGACGCGCCAACAACGCGCGGCATGACACGCATGCCGCACGATCGAAATCATTCGGCCGCCAATCGGCCGATCAGCGACCGCCCGGCAGCGCTATGTCGACGAGCACCGGATCGTGATCCGACGAGCGGTACGCATCGGGCGCGTAGTAGGTCCGTTGCTGCTCGGCCGTCTTGTACGCGAGCGTGTACTGCAGCGCGACCGGCTCGTCCGCGTTGATGTGCCATTCGTGCACGGCCTTCACGTGCGCCGCGAGCGGCAGCGACGCGAGCGCGTGATCGAGATAGCCTGCTTCGCCGTTGTACACGTAGCTGTATGCGTTGGCGCCGACCCAGCGCGACACGAGGTTCCGGTAGCCGCGCGACTCGAGCAGGCGGATCGGATCTTCATGCGTGTAGCTGTTGAAATCGCCGATCAGCAGCACGCCCTGACCCTGCACGCCGGTCGGTGCGCCAGCGAGCCAGTCCGCGAGCTTCGCCGCCGCGCGCGTGCGCGTCGCGTTCCAGCAACCTTGGCCGTCGCCCTGGTCGAGATCGTCGCTCGCCGCGTCCGGGCAATTCTTCGATTTCAGATGGTTGACGGCGACCGTCAGCGCCTGGTTTCCGCCAACGCGCCGGAACGATTGCGCGAGCGGCTGGCGGTTCTTGTCGTCGATCGCGAGCGTCGCCACGCGGCCGACCGGTTCGACCTTGCGGCTGTCGTAGATCATCGCGACCGCGATCGCGTCGCCGCCGAGCCTCGACGTGCCCGGATCGACGACGCGCCAGCTGTCGCCGAGCTTCGCCGCGAGCTGACGCACCGCGCTCAGTTCGCCGTAGCCGTTGTTCTGGATTTCCATCAGGCCGATCACGTCGGCGTCGAGCGCCTTCAGCGCGCTGACGATCTTCGCGTCCTGGCGAACGAATTCCTGGTAGTTCTTCGCGCCACGGTTGTTCGGATCGTCGAAGCCGCCGCCGAGGCCGTTGCCGTTGAAGTAATTGAGGACGTTGAACGAAGCCACCCGCAGGTTCGACTTCGGGTCGCGCGCAGGCGCCGCGGTGCGCGGATTCGCGCGCGCACTGAACGCCGGCGCGGCCGCGCCGGGCACCGGCTGCAGGCGCCACGTGCCGTAGCGCATCTCGAGCACGCCTTCGACGTTGCTGACCGTGTAGCCCGCACGCAGCGTGTTCGCGGCCGAGAGTTCCGGCGCCGGATACGGCACGGTCGCCGGGTTCTGCTTGTTCGAGCCGTCGTCGAGGATCAGCCGGTTGCGCGCGTTCGCGTCGATTTGCGTCTGCGCTTGCGCGGGCGGCACGACGCTCGTCGGCGTGCGCAGGCGGCCGTTGCTGAGCATCACGCTGCCGTAGCGGCCGAGTTCGTAGATGTCGGTGACGGTCAGCGTCTGCGGCAGCCGCACGAGCATGCCCTCATACGCGGCGAAGTCCGACGTCGACGCGACCGGCAGCGTGAGCGTCGCGGGCGTGACCGTCTGGCCGTTCGCGCACACCGCGATCGCGCCGGACAGCGTGAGCTGCGTCTGGCCGTACTTCTCCTCGACCTTGCCCGTCACGTGGACGAGATCGCCCGCCTTCGCGCGCGCTTTCGGCGAGTAGACGAACAACCCCTCGGAGACGCCCGGCTGGTTGCGGCGCTGCGGATCGGCCTGCTGGACGAAGAAGCCGCCGAAGCCGTCGGTGCCGCCGAAATCGGCGGTGACGACCGCTTCGATCGACACGTTCTGGCCGGCGAGCGGCGACGGCGCGCCCGGACCTTGAATCTCGGCGATCGGCGTCGTGCTGCCGCCGCAGGTCGCGCTGACAGGCGCGGCGGTCGCCGCGAACACCGGCGTGGCAAGGGCGGGCAGGAGCAACAGGGTGACAAACAGCGGCGTCGGCGTGCGCATGGCGAGATCCGGGTTGTGAGGGTGTCGAAAGCTTAGCGACGCACGATGACAGTTTTTGGTAAATACAAGACAGCAATATGTAATGAATTGGCGAGTCCGGACGGTCCGCCATGCGGCAGCGCGCGGATCTGCAACCCCGTTCGAAATCGGGTTAGTCTGGAGCCCTTCCAGCCATCCGAAGCCGTTCCCGATCGAATACGCAGATGAGCAAATCGTTACCCCTGAGCGCGCTGCACACGTTCATCGAAGTCGGCCGATGCGGCAGCATGAAGCGCGCGGCCGACGTGCTTTGCGTTTCCCCCGGCGCGGTCAGCCAGCAGATTGCGAAACTCGAGGATCGGTTGATGGTCCGCCTCTTCACGCGAACAAGCCGCGAAGTCGAGCTGACGGCGTCGGGGCGGGCGTTGTTCGAGCAGTTGCTGCCCAAGTTCGACGAGATCGAGGCGATCTGGTCGAATGGAATGGCCACGGACCTGCGCGTCGTCCGATTGACGATCAGCACGACAGCATCGTTTGCCGATGCATGGCTGGTGCCGAGGCTCGGCCATTTCAACGCGCTCCATCCGGACATCGAGATTGCCGTCGACAGCAGCCCGCGGCTGCTCGACCTGCGTCGCGACTACGTCGATATCGCGATTCGCCACGGACTGGGCACCTACCCGGGACACGCGGTCTTCAAGATCTGGACACCCGAGCTGCTGCCGGTCTGCAGTCCGCGCCTGCTGAGTCCGGACCGGCCGATTGCAGGCCCGCAGGACTGCCTGGGCTATCCGCTGTTGCAGGACGCCGACCGGGCCGACTGGACGCTCTGGCTCAAGGCATTCGGCATCGAAGACAAGCGCGCGCAGCGCGGCACGAGCTTCACCGACGATTCATTGCTCGTGAAGGCGGCGATCTCCGGACAAGGCATCGCGCTCGTAAGGGATGTCTACGTCCACGACGAGATCGCGGCGGGGCACCTGGTTCGGGCGCTGGATCTGCCGTGGCCCACGCAGTTCGCTTACTACGTCGTCTGCAGCGACCAGCGAGCGGACGAATGGAAAATCGACGCGTTCCGGACCTGGATCCAGCGCGAAATCCTGCAGGACCGGAACGCAAGCGCGTGAGTCAGGACTGCCGCTTCATCCTCAACGCTCCCGACAGACCGGTGATCTTGCCGGCCGCAAGCGCGGTCCCGAGCAGGATCACGACGCAGCCCAGCGACGCCTGCACCGTAATGCGTTCGTGGAGAAAGATCGCCCCCCAGACCACGCCGAAGATCGGGATCAGAAACGTCACCGATGCGGCGTACTGGGCACCGGCGTTGCGGATCAGCCCGAAGTAGAGGATGTAGGCAACCGCCGTGCAGAGCCCGCCCAGCAGCGCGACCGCCACCCAGTCGATCGCATGGATCGGCGTGTGCGGCCAATACAGGTACGCTGCGGGCGCCAGCGCGAGCGCGGCGAACAGCTGGCTGCCGAACGCGGAAACAAAGGGCCGCACGCCGGCGAGCCTGCGTTTCGAATAGTTTGCGGCAAAGCCGTACGACAGTGTCGCGAGCACCGCCGCCGCGACCGCACCGAGCACCCCGTTGCTGCCTGCGCCGATCGCATCCCACGCCAGCATCACCACGCCGGCGAACCCGACCAGCAATCCCGCGACCTGCGCGCGCTTGAGCGGGGTACCCAGCCACAGAAAGGCAACGATTGCCGTCCACATCGGCGTCGTCGCGTTCAGGATCGAGTCCACGCCGGCCGATACATAGAGCGCCGCATAGGTCAGCAAGCAGAACGGCAATGCCGAATTCATGATGCCGACGACGAACAGCGGCCCGGCGTGTGTCCGGAACTCCGTGCGCGCGGCGGCGTTTCGCAATACCGGCAACAGCAGCACGGTCGCGATCCCGACACGCAGCGCGATCAGCGGAATCACCCCGAACGCGGGCGCCCCCATCCGCATGAACAGGAAGGACGCGCCCCAGATTGCAGCGAGTGAAATCAGTTGAATCGCGTTCATGGCGAAGTCTCTAGCGGAGTTCAGGGTCCGGCCTGACGGCCGGAAACGATGACGGTTGCTGCTCGAGACAATGTGACGGCACCGGTCCGCAAGGACAAGCGAGCTTTTCGTGCAGTGACTTCAGATTTTCTGCATTGACGTGTCGGCGCGGTGCGTGCGGTGCGATCGGATGACGCGACGTCGCAGACGCAGCGTCGCGCCGACGTCCGTCGCGCTCAAGCCGCCCTGCGCGTCTCCGCGATCCGCTGCGGCGCCTTGGGCCGCGCATACAGGCGTTCGAGATACGCCTGCAATTGCGGGAATGCATCGATCAGGTGGAATTCGTTGGCCCAATCGATCAGATAGACCGTCACGCAATCGGCCACCGTCAGCGTGTCGCCGACGATGAATTGGCGCCCTTCGAGATGCCTGTCGAGGATCGCGGCCATCGCGGCGAACTCCTCCCGCGCCAGCTCGATATCGGCCGGGCTGCGCTTCTCCGGCGGATAGAGCATCGAATGCCGAGTCATTCTCCACAGTGGCTGTTCGAGTTCCGTCACCGCGAACATCACCCAGCGATACACGTGCGCCCGCTCGGCGAGATCGTCCGGCAGCAACGCCTTCTCCGGATATTTGTTCGCGAGATACAGCACGATCGCCGCCGATTCGGGAATCACGAGGTCGCCGTCCACCAGCACGGGCACCTTGCCGGCGGGATTGATGCGCAGGAATTCGGGCCGCTTGTGCTCGCCCTCGAGCAGGTTGACCGGGATGAATTCGAAGTCCGCGTCGAGTTCCTTGAGCCCCCAGAGCGCGCGCTGCGTCCGGGTTCCGGCGAATCCGTAAAGCTTCATGACGAATCTCCAAAGTGTCGTGTAGATCTGCTGCTGGCGGGCGACATTCGCAACGGCCCTCGTGACGCCCGCAACCCCATGCGGCTCAGGCGCCGGGAATCGGCAGGACCGGCATCACGTCGATCGACTCACCCGGGAAGATCGAGAAATGCGGGTGGCCTTCGAACATCCTGGCCGCCTCCTCCTGCGACGCGGCTCGCACGACCGTAAAGGCGGTCAGCGCATTCGCCGTATCGGCGATGCCGCGTTCGTCGATGGTCTTGGTCTTGCCGAGCGGCCCGCCGATCTCGACGATCGATGCCTGATGCCGGTCGACCCACGCCTTCCATGCCGCAATGCCTTCCTTTTCCTTCGCCTGCCGATCCTGTTCCGAAAGCGACATCCACGCCTTCATGCGCGGGCTGTCCTTGCTGCCGAGAAATACGGCGAGAAACAACTGCTGTGCGCTCATGCGTCCTCCGTCTGTTGATGGGCGCGACGGGACATCGCCCATCGCCCTTGACAAGATAGGTTGATATCAACACAATTGCAACATGTCACGTGCAGAAAGACTCCCCTTCGAAACGACGCTGATGGTGCGCGATTGCTGCCTGTGCCTGCACATGCAGCGGGCAGCGCGCAACCTGGCGCGGATATTCGACGACGTCCTGCGTCCGCTGGATCTCACCAACGGGCAGTTTTCGCTATTAATGTCGCTGAACCGGCCCCATCCGCCGGCGATGAAAGCGGTGTCGTCGCTGCTGGCAATGGATCGCACCACGCTGACGGCCGCGCTCAAGCCGCTCGAGCGCCGCAATCTGGTCACGATCCAGCAGGATCCGGACGACAAGCGCAGCCGCCTGCTCAGCCTGACACCCGCCGGCCACCGCCTGCTGGCCAGAGCGTTCCCTCTTTGGCAGCAGGCGCACGCCGAAATCGAAAAGCCGTTTGCGCCGGGCGAAGTCGATCAACTGCGTCGCCAGTTGGCCGCGCTTTCCTGATGCTTGCGACGCGGATCGATCGCGCCTCGTCATTCGTCATCCGAAACAATCGACCGTAGAATACGGGGTCCGACGCAACCCGAGAAGGACGCCCGACTCCGTGCATCAGCTTCCGGCCTTGGTTCTGGATTTGGCTTTGGACCGGTTCAGCGTCACGGCCGCGCGAACGAGCGTCTTCAACGCATCCTCGTCGATCGCCTCGCCTTCGCGGATATCGATCGCACGCCGCGTGTTTCCGTCGAGACTCGAGTTGAAGAGGCCCGCCGGATCCGCGAGCGCCGCGCCTTTGGCGAACGTCATCTTCACGACGCTCTTGTAGGTCTCGCCGGTGCAGATGATGCCGCCGTCGGACCACACCGGAACGCCTCGCCACTTCCATTCCTCGACGACGTCCGGGTCGGCTTCCCGGATCAGCGCGCGCAGCCGGCTGAGCGTCTCGCCGCGCCAGTCTGCGAGTTCCTCGATTCTGCCGTCGATCAGTTGGGACGGCGACTTGTCATCCTGCGGCCCGCCATTCTTCATGTCCTTGTCTCCTCGAGGGTCAACGCCAAGCCTGCGGCGCGATACCGGCCGCCTTCAGTCGATCCGCGCGAGCACCTGCTCGAGCGACGCGAAGAACTTCTGCCAACCGTACTGCGCGCCCTGGTACGCCTGCTGCTGATCGTGCCGGAAGCCCGTCTGCTCCATGCGCAACAGCGTGCCCGTCTGCGTCGGGGTGAGCGTCCACGTGACGACGCTGTCGACACCATAGGCCGCCCACGTGTACGCGAGCGTCCGGTTCGGCTCGACGGTCAGCACCTGACAGTCGACCGCGCCCCAGTCCGCGCGAAGATTGAAACGGTGCGCGACGACAGGCACGAAATCGTTCTGCATCAGCCACTCGGCGATCAGGTGCGGCTGCGTGAGCGCGCGCCAGATTTTTTCCGACGGGAAAGGCATCTCCCGTTCGACGACGACGGAGCGCGTTTCGGTCGAGATATTGCTCATTGGTCCATCCTCTTCAGCAGATCTTCGAGTTGGTCGAACCGGCTTTCCCAGAAGCCGGTCATCTGGCTTGCCCAATCGATCAGCGGCGCGAGCGCACCGAGCTGCGCGCTGTAATGCGTGTGCCGGCCCTCGTGGCGGTCGCGCACGAGCCCGGCCTGCTTCAGCGCACCGAGATGCTTCGACACGGCCGGCTGCGAGATCCCGGCTTCGGCCGTCAGCGCGCCGACCGTCTGCTCGCCGTCACGGCACAAGCGCTCGAAGATCGCCCGCCGGGTCGGATCGGCAAGCGTTCTGAAAAGGACATCGTGAGCGTTCTGCATGTTGCAATTCATAACCAGCGAGTTATGGATGACTATAGTCGAACCGGCGAACGAGTCAAGCGCGAGCGCGATCCGATCGATACGGGCACGCGTCGCGGCCGGTCACCGCCGCACCCTCCGCCGCCCCGCGTCGATGCCGTCGCGCCGCCGATGCTACGATCGCGCTTTACGCCAAGGAACCTCAATGAACGCGCTCGGCATCGTCTCCGGATCGGACACCAGGACCTCGGATCTCCGGCCGCCGTTCATTCCTTCGTTCGGCTTTTACGAGGTGCACGAATCGAAGCCGATCGACGCCGATCCCGCGTGGATCATCGATACCGTCGCATCGCTCGACATGCGCACCGATCCGGCCGGCGCACACGCGCCCCGACGCCTTTCCGGACCCGATCGATGACCCGCATCCGCAACCACCTGAACATCGCGCAGCTCCAGGCGTTCGTCTCCGCCGCGCACCACAAGAGCCTGCGCGCCGCCGCGCGCGAACTCGGCGTCACGCAGCCCGCGATCACGCATACGATCCGCGAGCTCGAAACGGCGCTGAACGCGGAGTTGCTGGTCCGCAGCGTCCGCGGCGTCGATCTGACTGCCTGCGGGCACGCGCTGCTGCCGCGCGCCGAGCAGTTGCTCGGCGACATGCGCCGCACCGTCGAAGCGGTCGAGCAGGTGAAAGGAGAGATGTCGGGACGCGTCGCGGTCGGCACGATGCCGTCGATCGCGCTGACTGCGTTGCCGTACGCGGTGACGGCGTTCCGCCGGTCGATGCCGCGCGTGAACCTGCATCTCGAGGAAGTGACGGTGCCGGACGCGCTCGCGCAGTTGCGCAACGGCACGCTCGACATCGCTGCGATGCACCATGTCCCGGCGCTCGACCGCGATTTCACGCAATGGCCACTGTTCTCGACCGAATTCGCGGTCGTGATGCGCGAAGGCCATCCGCTCGCGCATGCGCGCCGGTTAGAGGAATTGCTCGAGGCCGAATGGATCGTCACCGTCGGCGCCGACGAATTCCCGCACAGCGTGGTGCTGACGATGTTCGACGCGCGCGGCCTGCCGCGGCCGACGCGCCTGCTGCGCTCGCCGATGTCGTTCGCGGTAACGCTCGGGCTCGTCGCGCGCTCGGACGTGATCGCCTGCTTCACGCGCCCGCTGGCCGCGACGGTCGCGCCGCTCGGCATCCGCACGGCCGACCTCGACGAAAACATGCCGCGCTTCGACCTGTCGATCATCGCGCGCCGCGACCTGCTGCCGACGCCGGCCGTCACGCAATTCGTCACGTGCCTGCGGCAGGCCGTCAACGAAACGCTCGGCTGAATCGTTCCTGTGCTCAAGACGGTTGCGCCGACGTGGTAGCGCCGCTGTCGGGCCCGGCCGACGGCTATCGGGGCATTTCCTAGGCGCCCTGCCGGTATTTTGTCTTGATAATCTCCGCACGTCGCGCGCCCCTATCGGGCAAGCGAAACGGACAGTCCGACGCGAAGCCGCGCCGGACCGAAGGCTTACGGCGCGGCACAACCGCGCACCCATCGAACAAAACGAGGAGTCACCGAGTGAAAAAAGTTCTTGCGGCAGTGACGGTTGCCCTGCTTGCCGTGTCGGCCGGCAGCGCGTACGCGAAAGACTGGTCGACCGTGCGTTTCGGCGTCGACGCAAGCTACCCGCCTTTCGAATCGAAAGGCACGGACGGCAAGGTCATGGGCTTCGACGTCGATCTCGGCAACGAGATCTGCGCGCGCCTGAAGGCGAAGTGCGTATGGATCGAGAATGACTTCGACGGGATGATCCCGGCGCTGAAGGCCCGCAAGTTCGACGGCGTGCTGTCGTCGATGTCGATGACCCCGGCGCGCGAGGAGCAGATCGCGTTCTCGACGAAGCTGTTCAACACGCCGACGCGCCTCGTCGCGAAGAAGGGCTCGGGCCTGATGCCGACCGACGCGGGCGTGAAGGGCAAGCGCATCGGCGTCGAGCAGGGCACGATCCAGGAGACCTACGCGAAGGCTCACTGGGCACCGGCCGGCGCGACCGTCGTGCCGTACCAGAACCAGGACCAGGTCTACGCCGACCTGATCGCGGGCCGCCTCGACGGCGCGCTGCAGGACGCGGTGCAGGCCGACATCGGCTTCCTGAAGACGCCGCGCGGCGCGGGCTTCCAGTTCGTCGGCGGCGACATCGACGATCCGAAGACGCTCGGCAACGGCGCGGGCATCGGCCTGCGCAAGGAAGACACCGACCTGAAGGCAAAGATCGACAAGGCGATCGGCGACATGCGCAAGGACGGCACGTACGACAAGATCGCGAAGAAGTACTTCGATTTCGACGTCTACGGCAAGTAAGCGCGCGGTCTCCGCGCATGCAGACGGGCTCCGCGAGGAGCCCGTTTTTTTATGCGCGCGCGCAACGAAACGCGCGGCGCGCATCGGCGCACGCGGGTCCTTTCATCGGCGCACGCTGATTTTTTCCGCGTTAACCGAATGATTCGAAACGGAAAAACCCGTGTTCCGGCGCCGGTTTGATGGGTTCGTGAAAGGCAACGTACAATCGATCTCTCCCGCACACCGGATCATTCGCGGCTGCGCCGCACACTTCTCATCATGCAAACGCAGACCCATCCGCTGATTTCCCCCGCCGTCGGCACCGAACGCCAGATCACGAGCTTCCACTACGGCCCGCGCGGCGGCAAGAAGGTCTACATCCAGTCGTCGCTGCACGCCGACGAGCTGCCCGGCATGCTGGTCGCCGCACTGCTGCGCCGCAAGATCGCGGCGCTCGAAGCCGCCGGCAAGCTGCGCGGCGAAGTCGTCATCGTGCCCGTGCCGAACCCGATCGGGCTGTCGCAGCACGTGTTCGGCGATCACCTCGGCCGCTTCGAGCTCGGCTCGATGCAGAACTTCAACCGCAATTTCTACGATCTCGCCGCGCTCGTGCTGCCGCGCGTCGAAGCCCGCCTGACGCACGACGCCGAGCGCAACGTGTCGATCGTGCGCGCGGCGATGCGCGAAGCGCTCGACGAGCAGAAGCCGCGCACCGAGCTCGAATCGCAGCGCCTCGCGCTGCAGAAGCTGTCGTTCGACGCCGATATCGTGCTCGACCTGCATTGCGACAACGATGCGGTAATGCACCTGTACACGAACCCCGACCTGTGGGACGACGTCGAACCGCTCGCGCGCTACCTCGATTCGCAGGCGTCGCTGCTCGCGCTGAACTCGGTCGGCAATCCGTTCGACGAGATCCACAGCTTCTGCTGGTCGGATCTGCGCGACCGCTTCGGCGACCGTTTCCCGATTCCGAACGGCGCGATCTCGGTCACCGTCGAGCTGCGTAGCGAACGTGACGTGTCGTACGAGTTCGCGGAAAAGGATTCGCAGGCGATCGTCGAGTACCTGACCGAACGCGGCGTGATCGACGGCACGCCCGCGCCGCTGCCGCCGCTCGCCTATCCGGCGACGCCGCTCGCGGGCACCGATCCGCTCGTCGCGCCGGTGTCGGGCGTGATCGTGTTCCGCACGCCGGTCGGCGTGTGGATCGAGGCCGGCCAGGATGTGGTCGATATCGTCGATCCGCTGACCGATCGTGTCGTCACGCTGAAGAGCAGCGTGTCCGGCATGCTGTATGCGCGGCAGGTCGTGCGCTTCGCGACGGCCGGCATGGAAGTCGCGCGCATCGCCGGCGCGACACCGTTCCGTTCCGGGTCGCTGCTGTCGGCCTGAGCGGCCAGCCGATCCGCGCCTGCCGGGCGGCTTGACCGTTCCCGGCGGGCTGGCCGGCTTGGAAACGACATCGCCCGCTTGCGCGGGCGATGTCGTTTTCACCTGGCGACGTGGCGGGGCGCGCGCGCCCCGCCACCCATCCGCATTCAGAACGCCGGCACGATCGCACCGCCGAACTTCGCGTTGATGAACTGGCGCACGTCGTCCGACTCGTAGGCCGCGACGAGCTTCTTCACCCACGGCTTGTCCCGGTCCTGCGCGCGCACCGCGATCAGGTTCGCGTACGGGCCTTTCAGGTCCTCGATCGCGATCGCGTCCTTCACCGGCGTGAGCCCCGCCTTCACCGCGTAGTCGGTGTTGATCGACGCGGCGTCGACATCAGGCAGCGCGCGCGGCAGTTGCGCGGCATCCAGCTCGACAAGCTTGATCTTCTTCGGATTCTCGGCAACGTCGAGCGGCGTCGCATTCACGCCGTTCGTGCCGGCGCCCGGCTTCAACTTGATCACGCCATACTTCTGCAGCAGCAGCAGTGCACGGTTGCCGTTCGACGGGTCGTTCTGAATACCGACCTTCGCGCCGACCGGCAGGTCCTTCAGCGACTTGAGCTTTTTCGAATAGAAGCCCATCGGCGACGTGTAGGTCAGGCCGACGTTGACGATCCGGTAGCCGCGCTGCTTGATCTGGCTGTCGAGGAACGGCTGGTGCTGGAAGCCGTTCGCGTCGAGATCGCCCGCGTCGAGCGCGGCGTTCGGCTGCACGTAGTCGTTGAATTCGATGACCTTGATCGCGAGGCCGTCGCGCGCGGCGACCTTCGTCACCTCGGACCAGATCTGCGCGTCCGGGCCGCTCATCGTGCCGATTTTCAGGGTTTGCGATTCAGCGTACGCGCCCGGCGCCGCGAATATCAGGGCCGCGCCAAGCGCAGCAAAGCCAGTCAACCAGATCGAGCGTCGCATGGGGTGTCCTCTGTCCCGTGTCGTTGTGAGAGCGTGCATCGTCGCATGGGGTCGGACCGGTACCAACCAAGCGAATTTCATGTGCATATTCCCGAGCCGGATCAAACGACAGCCGAAATCGATATAACCGCGGCGAGTGCAACCGAGCATCATTTGGTGTCGCATCGACGCCACACTTCAGCAATATGACAAGAGCTGTCACATTCAATACGTGACGCGCCGATAAAGTTGCCGCCGGTCCACAAGAGCGCCGCCAGAGCGCCGGAACCGCAACTGGACACGCCATTTACTCGCTCGGAGAATCCTTTGAACAAGAAACTGTTGACCGCCGCGATCCTCGCAGCAACGGCTAGCGCGGCACACGCACAAAGCAGCGTCACGCTGTACGGCATCATCGATGCAGGTATCAGCTACGTGAACCACAGCAAGACCGCCAACGGCGGCAGCGGCAAGATGTTCAAGTACGACGACGGCGTTGCCCAGGGCAGCCGTTGGGGCCTGAAGGGCACCGAAGACCTCGGTGGCGGCCTGAAGGCGATCTTCGTGCTCGAAAACGGCTTCAACAGCGGCAACGGCACGCTCGGCCAGGGTGGCGCGATGTTCGGCCGCCAGGCATACGTCGGCCTGAGCACCGCCCAGTACGGCACGGTCACGCTCGGCCGCCAGTACTCGTTCTCGACCGACATCCTCGGCTCGAACTACTCGACGGGCGGCAACACGGTCGCGGGTAACTACGCGTACCACGTGAACGACATCGACCAGCTCACGTCGAGCCGCATCAACAACGCAGTGAAGTTCCAGAGCGCGAACTACGCCGGCTTCACGTTCGGCGCGTTGTACGGCTTCTCGAACTCGACCGACTTCGCAGGCGCACCGGGCTCGGGCGCCACGAACACCGGCGGTTCGTCGCGTGCATACAGCTTCGGCCTGAACTACGCGAACGGCCCGCTGTCGGTGGGCGCCGCGTACACGGACATCCGCTTCCCGAGCCAGTCGACGCCGGCGTTCTCGACGTCGATCGCGAACATCAGCACGGGCAACGTCCGCGACCTGCGCACGTATGGCGTCGGCGGCCGCTACATCTGGGGCCCGGCAACGGCATGGCTGCTGTGGACGCGCACGCAATTCTCGACGGTCTCGGGCGCAAACGGCACGTTCTACAACGCGTATGAAGCCGGCCTGAAGTACGCGCTCACGCCGGCACTGTCGGCTGCAGCGGGCTACACGTACACGAACGCGACGCAAACCGGCGCGTCGGCTCACTGGAACCAGGGCGACCTCGCGCTCGACTACGCGCTCAGCAAGCGTACGGACGTGTACGGCCTCGTGATCTACCAGAAGGCGTCGGGCAACAACGTGCAAGCGCAGATCGGCTCGAGCACGAGCTACTTCAACACGTCGGGCAACGGTTCGTCGAACCAGATCGCCGCACGTGTCGGTATCCGTCACAAGTTCTAAAGCGTTCGCTTAACACGCGGATCACCACGGCAAAAAGCGCCCCGCTTCCATGCGGGGCGCTTTTTTATGCGCTTTTAAGTTTCGCTTAATTCTGGGCTGAGAGGATGCACTCACCCCCCCTGTTGGCCGCCTGAGCATCGGCGGCTTTTTTTTTAGAGCGGTGGCGCAGCCGCCGTTCAACCCAAGGACAGGACCGGAAGCCATGATGATCGAAGATACCGTTTTCAGCCATCTGCACACGCTTCTGACGCGCCAGCATTCGTTGCCCGTCCAGAGTTGCCGTGTGTCAGTCGAAATGCAGCGCCCGTGGGGACGTCCCTACCGGCTCGTCGAATGGACGATGCATCTCGACGCGCCCGCGCGGCGCCAGGTCGTGCCGGCCGACGCGACCGACGAGGAAATCGCGGAAGTCGTCGCATCGCACGTGCCGGGACGCCTGTACGGCGACGGCCGTCTGCAGTTCTGACACCCCGCCCTTTCGCGGCCGGTCAGGCCCGCAACGCCCGCGTGCGGTACTCGGTCTCGTTTGACGCGCCCACGAAGTCTGTTACGCTGCGCGTTTTCGTCCATGCAACACACGATGGAAAACGCTTTCAACGAACGAGGCGTGACGGTCACGCGCAACGGCCTGTCGGCCGCCGGCCAAGTCTTCGCACTGCGTGACATTCGCCGCGTCGACGTCGTCACGATCCGGAAGAACAAGCTCGTCCCCTCGCTGATCTCGCTGGTCGGCGCCATCGCGGCCGCTGCGGGCGGCGTGGCCGGATCGAGCGCCGCGCTCGTCGTCGGCGTGATGCTGGTGGTGGTCGGCTATCTCTCGTGGGCAACGCAGGACGTCACGTACCGGCTCATCGTCGACATGCCCGACGGCAAGCGCGAAGCGCTGTCGAGTATCGACGCGGAATTCGTCGAGCGGGTCGCGCAGGTCGTGCGCGATGCGCAGGCAGGCGCCGCGGCCGCCTGAGTTTCGCGTTTCAATTCCCTCTCCCTGTTGTCCTGCCGTGTCCTGTGCGGGCGATGCGTCGCCCGCCGGGCGCATGCGGTCGCGTAGCGGGGCTTCTCCGCTTCTCCATTTTCCCGCCACGTCACATCGTCAGCGATCCCGACATTCATGCGGCAACCGCCTAGTATGGAAAGACCGGCGCCCGGCGCCGCATCGATCGAAGAGGTGTGCATGAACGTCCAATCGCTGTCCGGCATGCTCCGCGCGCAAGAATTGCTGCTCGTCTCGATGATCCGCGCGCTTTCCCCCGACGCACGCCGCGCGCTCGGCGAAATCTATGCGGAGCAGATCGCGTTCGCGGAAGACGCCAGTATCGAAGTCCGCGGCGAGCGCGACATGCACGAAGCGTTCATTGCGCACGCGCGCAATCTGCTGATCCGTCTCGAATCGCTGTCGTAGCGCAGCGGGTGCGGGGCCGAAAGCAGCCTGCTTCCGTCGGGCTCGTGGTACGCCCGCCGAGGTCGCGAACCTGTCCACAGGCGGTCGCGGCGTTTGTGCTTGGAATATCAGGCTTGGCACCAGGCGACCGCCCGCCGCAGGCCCCGCCTGACACGCGCCGTCATGCCCCCTTGCCCGCACACACGCGTTGTCGAGCTTGTATTGCGAATAGTTCTCATTTACACTTCGGCAACTTGTCATATTCCTTTCAATCAGCCGTCCGCCGCGCACCGCGTGCGGACGCGCCAGCCAGGTGAACGCGTCACCCAGCCAGCCTTCGGGCCTGTTTCATCACTGGGAGACCACCTGTGCATTGCTATTCGCTGGCGCGGCGGCCGATGTGTGCTGCGCTGTTCGGCGCCTTCGGCGCCACCGTCACCCCGGTTTTTGCCGATTCGCCGCAGCACCATGCGGCCACATCAGCGGCCATTTCAGCGGCCTCGTCGCCCGCCGTCATCGCCGCTGCGTCGACGCGCGGCGCCTCCGCGCTGCTCGACCCCGTCACCGTCACGGCCACCCGTACCGAGACGACGGCGAGCCGCACGGCCGCGTCCGTCTCCGTGATCACCGACGAGGATCTCGAGGAACAGCAGGCGGTGAACATCAAGGATGCGCTGCGCTACGAGCCGGGCGTCACGGTGCGCCGCACTGCGTACCGGCCGGGCACCGCCGCGCTCGGCGGCGGCCGCGACGGCGATTCGAGCATCAACATCCGCGGCCTCGAAGGCAACCGCGTGCTGCTGATGGAAGACGGTATCCGCCTGCCGAACGCGTTCTCGTTCGGGCCGCTCGAGGCGGGCCGCGGCGATTACGCAGACCTCGACACGCTGAAGCGCATCGAGATCCTGCGCGGCCCGGCATCGGCGCTCTACGGCAGCGACGGCCTCACCGGCGCGGTGAACTTCATCACGAAAGATCCGCAGGACCTGCTGTCGATCTACCGCAAGCCCTACTACTTCTCGTTCCGGCCGAGCTACGACTCCGCCGACCGCAGCGTCGGCGCGACCGTATCGGCCGCGGCCGGCAACGATCGCGTGCAGGGGATGATCATCGCCGACGGCCGGCGCGGCCACGAGGTCGACACGCACGGCAGCAACAACACGGCGAGCACGCTGCGCACGACCGCGAATCCTCAGGATGTCTATTCGGAATCGCTGCTCGGCAAGCTCGTCCTGAAGCCGACGTCGCGCGACACGATCAAGTTCACGGCGGAAACCGTGCAGCGTCGCATCGGCACGAACGTGCTGTCGGCGATCAACCCGCCCGCGACGCTCGGCCTCACGACGAGCGACCGCCTCGAGCGCAACCGCTTCAGCGTCGACTACGACTTCCGTGACGATGCGTTCCGCTGGCTGCAAAATGCACACGCTCAGTTCTACTACCAGGACGCGACGCAGGACCAGTACGCGTTCGAGACGCGCGGCACGCAGCGCTCGCGGTCGCGCGACAACCGTTACGAGGAGCGCACGTTCGGCGGCTCCGCGTTCGCGGAAAGCGGGTTCGCGACGGGCCCGTTTGCGCACAAGCTGCTGTATGGCGTCGACGGCAGCCTGTCGCGCATCACCAATTACCGCGACGGCACGGTGCCCGGTGTCGGCGAGGCGTTCCCGAACAAGGCGTTCCCCGACACCGACTACACGCTGCTCGGCGCGTTCGTGCAGGACCAGCTCGGCTACGGACGGCTGCTCGTCACACCGGGGCTGCGCTTCGACGCATACCGGCTGAGCCCGACCGGGAACGATCCGCTGTTCACCGGCAAAGCCGTGTCGACGAGCGCGCGCGAACTGTCGCCGCGCGTCGCGGTGCTGTACGAAGTGACGCCCGCGCTGATCCCGTACGTGCAGTACGCGCACGGCTTCCGCACGCCGACACCCGACCAGGTCAACAGCAGCTTCTCGAATCCGGTCTACGGCTATACGTCGATCGGCAACCCCGACCTGAAGCCCGAGACGAGCGACACGTTCGAAGCGGGCCTGCGCGGCAAGGCGGGCACCGGCTACGGCGTGGTGCGCTACGGCGCCGCCGCGTTCACGGGCCGCTACCGCAATTTCATCTCGCGCAGCACGATCGCCGGCAGCGGCCGGCCGAACGATCCGTTCGTGTTCCAGTACGTGAACTTCGCCGACGCGCGCATCCACGGCCTCGAAGGCCGTGCGGAATGGATCATGCCGAACGGCATCACGCTGAAGACCGCGCTGGCCTTCACGAAGGGCTCGACGCAGAACAACGGCGCGGCCAGCCAGCCGCTCGACACGATCAATCCGTTCACCGCGGTATTTGGCGTGCGCTACGAACCCGGCGAGCGCTGGTTCGTGCAGACCGACCTGCTGTTCCAGGCCGCGAAGCGCGACAAGGACATCGCCGCGGACGCATGCTCGGAGAAGAAAAAACCGTGCTTCGCACCACCGTCGTCGTTCGTCGTCGACGTGCGCGGCGGCTACCGCTTCAACAAGCATGTGAGTGCAACGATCGGCATCCGCGACCTGTTCGATCGCAAGTACTGGAACTGGTCGGATGTGCGCGGCATCACGTCCGATTCGCAAGTGCTCGACGCATACACGGCGTCTGGCCGCACCGTCGCCGTCAGCATGAAGGTGGATTTCTGATGCGCGCCGCCCGCGTTCCCAACCCATCCGTCACATGAAGGAGTCCGACATGATGCAATCCGCCCTTCCCGGCCAGCCGGCCACGCCGCTTCGCTCGGCCGCCGCGCTGCGCGACGCGTTCGTCAAGCTGAAGGCCGAGTGCCAGCTCCGCAACCGCGACGCCGCGCAGGCGCTCGGCGTCAGCGAAGGCGAAGCGCTCGCCGCGTTCGTCGGCGAGCACGTCGTCCGGCTCGACGCGCGCTTCCCGGCGATGTTCGAGGAAATGCCGCGCCTCGGGCGCGTGATGGCGCTCACGCGCAACGAAACGGCCGTCCACGAGAAGGATGGCGCGTATGCGCAGATGAGCCACGACGGCCCGGTCGGTCTCGCGCTCGGCGATATCGACCTGCGCATCTTCTACCGCCACTGGGCGTCCGCGTTCGCGGTTCGCGACGAGACCGCGCACGGCACGCTGAAGAGCCTGCAGTTCTTCGATGCGCATGGCGATGCGATCCACAAGATCTATCTGCGCGCGCACAGCGATCACGCGGCGTACGACGCGTTCGTCGAACGCTGGCGCGCGCCATCGCAGGAACCGGGGCTCGCGGTCACGCCGATCGCACCGAAAGCGCCCGAGCGCGCCGACACCGATATCGACGTCGCCGGCTTCCATGTGGCGTGGGACGCGATGACGGATACCCACCAGTTCTTCGGGATCACGCAGCGTTTCGGCGTGAGCCGGATGCAGGCGCTGCGGCTTGCCGAGCCGCGGTATGCGTACCCGGTCGATACCCGCGCGCTGCGGCATGTGCTCGAACAGGCGGCACGCAGCGCGCAGCCGATCATGGTGTTCGTCGGCAACGCGGGGATGATCCAGATCCACACGGGGCCGGTCGAGAACGTGCGCGATGTCGGCGCGTGGATCAACGTGCTCGATGCCGGCTTCAACCTGCACGTGCGCGAGGACATGATCGCCGCCGCCTGGGTCGTGAAGAAGCCGACGAGCGATGGCATCGTCACGTCGCTCGAACTGTTCGACCGGCACGGCGAGCACGTCGCGCTGCTGTTCGGCGAACGCAAGCCCGGCCAGCCCGAGCGCGACGACTGGCGCGCGCTCGTCGCCGGCCTGCCGTCGGCGGCGCGCGGAGACGCACGGTGAGCGGCGGGCCGTCCAACCGCCATCGCCGGATCTGGCTCGCGAGCGCGGCGGCCGGCGCGCTCGCAGTCACGCTGCCGGGCCGCTCGCGCGCGCAGACGCAGGCGTTGCGCGTCGTCGTGATCGGCGGCGCGCTCGCGGAAACCGCGTACGCGCTCGGCGGTGCCGACACCCGCAGGTTTCAGCTCGTCGGGGCCGATACGACGTGCACGTATCCGGACGCCGCGCGCCGCCTGCCGAAGGTCGGCTATCAGCGTGCGCTGTCGGCCGAGGGCCTGTTGTCGCTGCGCCCGGACCTCGTGCTCGCATCCGCCGAGGCCGGTCCGCCCGCCGTACTCGCGCAGGTGAAGCGCGCGGGCGTCACGGTGACGACGTTCGACGAACGCCACGACGTCGAATCGGTGCGCGCGAAGATCGCCGGCATCGCGCAGGCACTCGACGTGCGCGACGCCAGCACCGCGCTGCTGCAGCGCTTCGACCGCGACTGGCAGGCCGCGCGCGACACGGTGGCTGCACGGCCGCCCGGCGGCGCACCGGCGCCACGCGTGCTGTTCGTGCTCAACCACACGGGCAACCAGGCGCTCGCGGCCGGCCAGCGCACCGCCGCCGACGCGATGATCCGCTACGCGGGCGGGCGCAACGCAATGCAGGGCTTCGATCACTACAAGCCGCTGACGACCGAGGCACTCGCCGCGGCCGCGCCCGACGTCGTGCTGATTTCCGACGAAGGGCTCGCGGCGGTCGGTGGACGCGCGGCGCTGCTGGCCGCGCCCGGCTTCGCCGCGACGCCGGCCGGCCGCGCGCAGCGCGTCGTGTCGCTCGACGCGCTGCTGCTGCTCGGCTTCGGCCCGCGCCTGCCGCTCGCCGTCACGACGCTGTACCGGCGCCTGTCGGCAAGCGTCGCCTGATACCGGATCGCA
This sequence comes from Burkholderia sp. MR1-5-21, assembly GCF_053427715.1. Taxonomy (NCBI): domain Bacteria; kingdom Pseudomonadati; phylum Pseudomonadota; class Betaproteobacteria; order Burkholderiales; family Burkholderiaceae; genus Burkholderia; species Burkholderia sp. MR1-5-21. The sequence continues at coordinate 343,574 of NZ_JBSAXD010000004.1, read as the reverse complement.
CCGATGTCCGTTCATGCCTCCTCCTTCTCCACCGCGCCACGCACGACATCGTGCGGCGCGGCGCGCCTGCGTGCGTCGCGCCGGTTCGCGCCGCTTGCGCTGGCCGTGCTCGCCGTCATGGTCGTCGCGGCTGCCGTCGCCGCGCTGTGCGTCGGCGCGTACCGCCTTTCGCCCGCCGAACTCTGCGCCGCACTGACCGGCGACGCCGCCGCGCAGCACGCACGCGCGGTCCTGTTCGATATCCGCGCGCCGCGCGTCGCGCTTGCGCTGCTGGTCGGCGGCGGATTCGGTGCGGCCGGCGCCGCGATGCAGGCGCTGTTCCGCAATCCGCTCGCCGATCCGGGGCTCGTCGGCGTATCGAGCGGCGCGGCGCTCGGCGCGACGACGATGATCGTGCTCGGCCCCGTGCTGTTCTCCGCGCAAGCCGGCGCGTTGCCAGTCGCCGCGCTGCCGGTCGCCGCGTTCTCGGGCGCGCTCGCGGTCGCCGCGCTCGTCTACCGCCTCGCCGCGTCACGCGGCCGGCTCGCGCTGCCGCTGCTGCTGCTCGCGGGGATCGCGATCAACGCGCTCGTCGGCGCGGCGATCGGGCTGCTCACGTTCGTTGCGGACGACGCGCAGTTGCGCTCGCTGACGTTCTGGAGCCTCGGCAGCCTCGGCGGCGCGCAGTGGCCGGCGCTCGCGGCGGTCACGCCATGCGTCGCAGTCGGCTGCGCGCTGCTCGCGCGCGAACGCGACGCGCTGAATGCGCTGCAGCTCGGCGAGACCGAGGCGCTGCACCTCGGTGTGCCCGTGCAGCGCCTGAAGCGCCGCGTGCTCGTCGCGGTTGCGCTTGCCGTCGGCGCGCTCGTGTCGTGCGCCGGCATGATCGGCTTCATCGGGCTCGTCGCGCCGCACTGCATCCGCCTCGCGTGCGGCCCCGACCAGCGGATCATGCTGCCCGGCGCCGCGTTGCTCGGCGCGCTGCTGACGCTCGCCGCCGATCTCGCGGCGCGCACCGTCGCCGCGCCGGCGGAGATTCCGCTCGGCGTGCTGACCGCGCTGCTCGGCGCACCTTTCTTCCTGGCGCTGCTGTGGAAAAGCCGTGGCGCGCTGCGGGGATGAACATGCCGGATCGATCCGATCAACGCCACTGACGATTGCCTTGTCATCGCTCGCACCGCCGACCAACGACGCGCTGCCCGACGCGGCGTAACGCCCGCGCCGCTTTCCGCGCCAGCCACGCCTTCACGACCATGCTGATCGCCCACCACCTCGAAGTCGCGCGACGCCGCGCCGTCATCCTTCGCGACCTGTCGCTGTCGATCGAACCCGGCTGCGTCACCGCGCTGCTCGGTCGCAACGGCGCGGGCAAGAGCACACTGCTGAAGACTTTCGCCGGTGAGCTGACGGGCAGCGGTGCGCCGAACGGCGTACGCGTGTCCGGGCGCGTGACGCTGAACGGCGAATCGCTCGCGCGCATCGACGCGGCACGGCTTGCATGCCTGCGCGCCGTGCTGCCGCAGGCCGCACAGCCGGCGTTTCCGTTCAGCGTCGACGAGATCGTGCTGCTCGGCCGCTATCCGCATGCGCGCCGCAGCGGTGCGGCGTCGCGCCGGGATCGCGACATCGCGTGGCGCGCGCTCGAACGCGCGGACGCGGACACGCTGGTCGGCCGCGACGTCACGACGCTGTCGGGCGGCGAACTCGCGCGCGTGCAGTTCGCGCGCGTGCTTGCGCAGCTGTGGCCCGACGACGGCCATGACACGGCACAGCCCCGCTATCTGCTGCTCGACGAACCGACCGCCGCGCTCGATCTCGCGCACCAGCACCGGCTGCTCGACACCGTGCGCACCGTGGCGCGCGAATGGCGGCTCGGCGTGCTTGCGATCGTCCATGACCCGAACCTCGCCGCGCGGCATGCGGACCGCATCGCGATGCTCGCCGACGGCACGATCGTCGCGCACGGCGCACCGCGCGACGTGATGACACCCGCGCATATCGCGCGCTGCTACGGATTTCCGGTAAGGATGGTCGAGACCGGCGACGGCTCGCCGCCAGTGATGGTGCCTGCATGAGGGCCCATTCACGCCGGCAACGGGCTTGCGCCTCCGTCAATGCTCGACGTCGGCGACACCAAACGTGCGCATCTTCCAGCCGAGCCGCACCGCGAGCATCCGTATCGTGAAGCCGGCCACGAGCGCGACCACCGTCGCCACACCGGCATCGACACCCAGGTGCTGCATGCCGACATAGAGCGTGCCCGTGAAGAACGCGACGCTCGCATACAGCTCCTCGCGCAGGATCAGCGGCATTTCGTTGCACAGCAGGTCGCGCAACATCCCGCCGCACACGCCGGTAATCGCACCGGCGAGCACGACGATGATCGGCGCGCTGCCCGTCTTCGCGCCGATGTCGCAGCCGATGATCGTGAACGCCGCGAGGCCGACCGCGTCCACAGTGACGAACAGCGTCTTCATTCGCGCGACACGTCGAGCGACGCCCGATGCGCACGTCGCCGCGGCCAGCGTGATCACGAGATACTCGGGATGCGCGATCCAGCCGAGCGGATAGTGGCCAAGCAGCACGTCGCGCACGGTGCCGCCACCGAGCGCCGTCACCGCGCCGACGAGCGCGAGCCCGAAGCGGTCCATGCCGCGCCGCATCCCCATCAGCGCGCCCGACATCGCTTCCGCGACGATCGCAATCAGATAAAGCGTATGCATGTCGCGTCGCCTCAGTCGTCGGTACGGAACAGGTCGAGCACGCGCTCGCGCTCGGCCGCGTCGACCGCGGCGGGCATCGCATCGCGCGGTGGCACATGCATGGCGGCGTCGGCATCGGATGCGACGCTCGACGGAGGTGCGCCCGCACACGCGAATTCGCTGCGCACGAACGGCGGTACGTCGGACGTGCACGTGCCGCGCGTGTATTCCGCGTAGACGAAATCGCCGTCGACGACCGCGACGTCTTGCGGCTGCACGGCGCCGGCCGGCGCGCGTCCAACGACTGCCGTCTTCATGTAGTCGACCCATACCGGCAGCGCGAGCGTCGCGCCCGTCGCGCGGCCCACGCCGCGCGGCGTGTCGTAGCCGAGCCATGCGACCGCGACGACGCCCGACGAATAGCCGGCGAACCACACGTCCTTCGAGCCGTTCGACGTGCCGGTCTTGCCGGCCGCATCGTCGCGGCGCAACGCGAGCGCGCCGCGCCCGGTGCCCGCGCGCACGACGTCGCGCAGCATGCTGTCCATCACGAACGCGTTGCGTGCGGAAATCACGCGCGTGCCGGCCGCGGGCGGCGCTTCGAACAGCACGCCGCCGTGCCGCTGCTTCACCGATGCGATCAGGCGCGGCTCCAGCCGCATCCCGCCGTTCGCGAATACCGCATACGCGCTCGCCAGCTCGAGCGGCGTGACCGCGCCCGCCCCGAGCGCGAGCGGCAGCGACGCGGGATTGCGGCGCGCGTCGAAACCGAAGCGCATCGCATGCTGCTGCACGTATTGCGGATCGGCCGCCTGCATCAGGCTGACCGCAACGAGATTCTTCGAGCGCACAAGCCCGCGCCGCACCGCGATGAAGCCTTCGTAGCGGTTGCCGAAATTGCGCGGTCGCCACGGCTGCGCGCCGGTTTCCGCGCGGGTCAGCGTGCGCTGCGTGTCGTCGACGAGCACGCCCGGGAAATAGCCCTTCTCCAGCGCAGCCGAATAGACGAACGGCTTGAAGCTCGAACCCGGCTGGCGGTATGCCTGCAGCGCGCGATCGAACACGTTGCGGCTGAAATCCGCGCCGCCGACCAGCGCCAGCATGTCGCCGCTCGCGGCATCGATCGACACGAGCGCGCCTTCGAGCCCGTTGCGCGCATCGCGCGCCGCCGGCGGGCGCCGCAGCACGCGTGCGAGCGCGGCTTCGGCCGCGCGCTGGTCGCGCATCGAGATCGTTGTCGTGACGTCGAGACCAAGCGTGTACGCATCGTCGTGAAAGCGCTCGACCATCATGCGCCGCGCGCGTTCGGCGACGTAGGGCGCCGCGAGAATGCCGGGCGGCGGCGTGGTCGACAGCGCGATCGGCGCATCGACGGCCGCGCGATACGCGGCGTCGTCGAGCTGGCCGAGCGCATGCATGCGGCCGAGCACGTAGTTGCGCCGCGCGGTCGCGCGCGCCGGATTGACGACCGGGTTGTACGCGGACGGCGCCTTCGGCAGGCCGGCCAGCACCGCGGCCTCGCCCGCGCTCAGCGCGTCGAGCGGCTTGCCGAAGTACACGGACGCGGCCGCCGCGAAGCCATACGCGCGCTCGCCGAGGTAGATCTCGTTCATGTACAGCTCGAGCAGCTTGTCCTTGCCGTATTCGCGTTCGAGCTTGACCGCCATCAGGATCTCGGCGAGCTTGCGGCTCAGCACCTTGTCGCGCGTCAGGTAGAAGTTGCGCGCGACCTGCATCGTGATCGTGCTGCCGCCTTGGCCCGGCTGGCCGGTCACGAGATTCGCGAACGTCGCGCGCCCGAGCCCGCCCGGGTCGACCGCGCCGTGCCGGTAGAACTGCGCATCCTCGGCCGCGAGCAGCGCGTGCCGCATCAGCGGCGGAATGCGCTCGAGCGGCACGAATTCGCGGCGCTCGACGCCGTATTCGGCGAGCAGGTCGCCGTCGCGCGAAAAGATCCGCAGCGGCAGCGCCGGGCGATAGACGGCGAGATGCTCGACGGACGGCAGTTGCGTCCAGATGCGGTGGATCGTCCACGCGCCGATGCCGGCGCACGCGACCGTCAGCCCGAGCAGCACGCCCGCGAGCGTGCGCCAGATGCGGCGGCGGCGCGGCGGGGCGGAGCCCGGCGGCGGGGAAGCGGTGGTGTCGGTCATGTCGGGTTCCTTCTTCGATGCGGCGACGGCATGGCGCGCAAGCAGGCGCCATCCATCGCGAAAGGCGCGCATTGTCGAAGGGATACCGCGAATCCGGAACAATCTTTAGCCAATGTTGGGCTGGCTAAATTTTATTTAGGGATAGGGCGCGGGCGGTTGGCGGCGCTCGCTTATGTGCGATACGTCGTGAACCACAAACGAAACTCACTGTTCTGAGAGAGAATCAATATAAGCGCCATCCCAATAGGTTTCCGCCTTCACACCCGAAACAATAGAGACGAAATAGTAAACTACAGAGAACGGAATCTGGAATTAATATCGACGCACTTGCTCAGCTTCTCATTGCCCCAGCAGTTCTTGCGGTACCTCTCAAATACGCCTTTGATTTTTTTTGACGGCGTGCGAAAGGAAAGGCGCGGCGAGAAGGGACTTGCATTTGTATGCTGGCACGGGCCACATCGACGTCCGCTCAATTTGCCTGGCTGGGTAAGATTTGTCGCTTCGAAGATCAGGAACTGCCTCCGGAGTCGGGGTAGCCAGCCGACACAGAATACGCTTTCAACAAACAAGGCCATTGGTTTCATCTTCAATAGCGGGCAAGTTCCGCTCAATGCTGATGACCTTTTCAAATCCAAGCCGCTCAGACTACTCCTCTCAGGCGGTGGCGAATTGACTGACGTCAGGGTCCGTTTCGAAAGCGACCAGATCGCTGGCATCAGATTGACAGGGGGAAAAAAGTTTTTGCGTCGGCCAAAACACCACTTGACCGAGAGAGCCATTGAGTTTGCATACATGGCACCCGGTCACGGTGTGGCCGTGGAAATCGAATACAGTGCACGAGGTCCGGTAAGCTTTAACCTTTCAGGACCGGTGAACGGGATGCGGCGCTCGATTCAGCAACAAGTCCTGTTTGAAGTGGATATTGAAAGCGGCCAACATCGACAACGGCAGCGGAGATCTGCAGTTGTAAGACTATGGTTCGGAGGACTGTTGATGGTGGCCGCAATTACCAAGACACTCATTGATATTCTTGTCAATAGCGACCATTTCACTCCCGCTAAAGACTGGACCTACTGGCTGTCTATGGGGTCTTTGGCGGTAGGTGAATCGATGGCCCTTATGGCTTGGGACCACTTCAGGCAACCGAAGAAGATTCCGGCCGCACTTCGATACTGGGATCCTGCGAAGAACGAGCCCGTCATTCCGGTTGACCAACGAACAGCCGGTCAGTAAATCATCCTCAGTCTCCGTACCGTGTTCCCTGACAATCCTCGGCGATCCAGACAAAAAAAGCCCGCCGGCTTGCACCGGCGGGCCTGTCCTGCGGACACGCAATACGCGCGGTTCAGCGCGGCGCGTTCAGCGTCAGGTTCATGTGACGGTTCACGTCCTTGTACAGCAGGTAGCGGAAGCGGCCGGGGCCGCCCGAGTAGCACGCCTGCGGGCAGAACGCGCGCAGCCACATGAAGTCGCCCGCTTCGACCTCGACCCAGTCCTGGTTCAGGCGATAGACGGCCTTGCCTTCGAGCACGTACAGGCCATGCTCCATCACGTGCGTTTCAGCGAACGGAATCACGCCGCCCGGCTCGAACGTCACGATGTTCACGTGCATGTCGTGGCGCATGTCGCTCATGTCGACGAAACGCGTCGTCACCCAGGCGCCGTTGGTGCCCGGCATCGGGATCGGTTCGACGTCCTGCTCGTTGGTCACGAACGCTTCCGGCAGCGGGATGCCGTCGACGGCCTGGTAACGCTTGCGGATCCAGTGGAATCGCGCTGCGGCGTCGCTGACGTTGTGCAGCGTCCAGTTCGCGCCCGGCGGGATGAACGCGTAGCCGCCCGGCTTCAGCACGTGCTTCGAGCCCTGCAGCGTCAGTTCGGCCTCGCCTTCGACGACGAACAGCACCGCTTCGGCTTCCTTGTCCTGCTCGGGCTTGTCGCTGCCGCCGCCCGGGTTCACTTCGACGATGTACTGCGAGAAGGTTTCGGCGAAGCCCGACAGCGGGCGCGCGATCACCCACAGGCGCGTGTTGGTCCAGAACGGCAGCCAGCTCGTGACGATATCGCGCATCACGCCCTTCGGAATGACCGCGTACGCCTCGGTGAACATCGCGCGATCGGTCAGCAGATCGGTCTGCGGCGGGTGGCCGCCATGCGGCGCGTAATACGTTGTCTTAGACATAAGCATCCAGGCAATGGGTTGGTCCGGTTCCGGCGCACACGATATCCGGGGCGCACGCGCGTGGGGTACGCATGCGGCGGCGGGACACCGGTGCCGTGAACACTTGAAAGCGGGTCGGCTTCCGGTCGGTCGGCCAGGTCTCGCGACGGGCCCGCCCGGTTCGGCGGGTGGGTGCGGCTATGCTCAGCGGCCCGCTCGATCACGCCGGTACGCAGCGGCGTCGGGCGGCATGGCACGGCGGGCACGATCTGATTCCGTACGCGAGCAGCATTGACGATATCGGAGTCGGTCGCGATTCACCAATTAAATGTTGCGATGGATTGCATTCGATTTTGCACTACCTGTGCGGCGCGTGAGCGTGTGCGAGCGCTTGAGCACTTGAACGCCTGAACGCGTGAACGCGTGAATGCGTGAATGCGTGAATGCGTGAATGCGTGAATGCGTGAATGCGTGAATGCGTGAATGCGTGAATGCGTGAATCAGTATGCCGCGCGCATCGCAATGACGACGGCGGGATCAGGACACACGCTCATGGCGTGCGGATCGGGAAACGATCGGAAGGGCTGGTGAAGCGTGGGAAACGACGAGGCCCGGGATCGCAAGCGGTGATGCCGCCCGGCCGGGCCATTCGGTTGCGTGGCCGCTTCACGCGATCCGGTGCGCAGGTTGCGCACCACTCGCGTCAGCGTGCCACGCGGGGACGATCAGTCCCAGTCGCGGTGATGATGATGCTTGCGATGACGATAGCCGTGACCGTCGCCGTCGCCGCCGTACGAGTTGCGCGACAGGTTGCCGCCGAGCGCCGCGCCTGCGCCGCCGCCGACGGCTGCGCCGAGCAGGCCGCCCGAGCGGCCGCCCATCGCGTTGCCCGCTGCAGTGCCGGCACCGCCGCCGAGCGCGCCGCCGATGATCGCGCCAGTACGCTCGTGACGGTTCGCCGTCACCGCGCCACCTGCGCCACCGCCGATCGCGCCGCCGATCACCGAGCCGGTGCGACCGCCGACCGCGCCGCCGACTGCCGCGCCGGCTACCCCGCCGAGCGCGCCGCCGAGCGCGTTGTTCAAATCGCTAGCCGATGCCGGCAGCGCAGTCGCGCCAGCAAGAGCGGCGACGACGAGGGTGGGGGCGATCTTCTTCCACATGCCCGTTTCTTCCTTGTTCGCAATCTGTTGATCGAGGGTTCGCTCGTTATGACGATTTGTACTGACCGGCCCGTTCGAAGCACTGTATCGGGCGCCGGACGAAATCATTTCAATGAGCTTGCGGCGAAGAATAGCACCGGTCCCCGGCGCTTGCCCCGAACATTCTGGTAACAAGTTGTTTACCAATCGGAAAGGCTTACCGCATGCATCGCGCCCGGTCTGGAAACCCGCGCCGGCGCGGGTTTCCGCATGGTCGACTCACGTTCCGACCCCGCTGGATCGCCGCTTCGCGGCGTTGTGCGAATGCAACCGGCGATGCGGATCGGCACGTCGCGCGTCACGCCGGCGTGACGTCATGCAGCGGCACGCGTTATCACGCACACCGCTGCACCGGTTCGCACAGGCTCAGTAGATGCCGGGAATCAGCCGCCAGGTCCGCGCGAAATACGCGTCGTATTCGGCGCCGAAATGCGAGCGCAGCAATGCCTCTTCGGAACGGATGCGCGCGACGAGCGGCACGAGCGTCACCACGGCCAGCAGCACGCCGACGCCGGAGCGGAACGCGAGCGCCCAGCCGAGCGCATTGACGAGCAGGCCGAGATAGCTCGGGTTGCGGATATGTCGATAGATGCCGTCCGTCACCAGCGTGTGGCCGGGCTGGATCGCGACGAGTCCGCTGAAGCGGCGGCCCAGCACGAACACGGGCCACATGCGCAACACCCCGCCGGTGCAGTACAGCACGACACCGGCCCAGCGCAGCGTGTCGCCGTCGAACGTCCAGAAATCGAGCCGGTCGGTGTATGCGGGCAGGAACGCGGACGCGAAGCCGATCACCGCAAACACCGCGAGCACCCAGCGGTTGTCGCGCGCCTCGCGTTCACCGGTGCTCAGGTTGCCGGGACTGTACAGCGCGACGACCACCATCACGAGCGTGACGATCACGATGACGGTCAGCGGCGGATGCGAAAAAAATGCGGCAAACCCGCCGATGCCGAGGATCGCGAGCCCCAGGTAGACGAGCGTGGAGACGATCGACAGGATCGCGACCTTCGGTGATTGCGTCATGGCTGCCTCGCTTGAGCGCACGCTTTCCGCAGGAGTATAGGACGCGAAGCCTGTGCCGCATGTGCGGCACAGGCTGAGGTCAGGGACAGGAAAAGTGGATCGGCAGGCTGGCGCGCGGCGTCAGCGCGCACATGCCGGCGTGGTGGAGCGAATGGCGCCCGGCACCGCACACGCGTTCACGCGCAATATGCCAAGCGCGATGCGCGAGCCGATGGCGTCGCCATCCGCGCAAACGACGCGCGCCGCCGCACTTGACGCGGCGGCGTCGTGTCCCCGGCGGGCATCGTGCATCGCGTCAGCGAACGTGGAACACGCCGCCGATACCGATGCTGACCGGCGGCGCGTAGTAGGCCGGTGCATAGCCGTAGTAGGCCGGCGCCGGCGCATAGCCGTAAGGCGGTGCGACGACGCAGCCGCACAGGCCGCTGATCAGGGCGAGCGTAACGAGAAGTCTGGACATGGGCTGGTTCCCGGCGCGAAAGACGCATGACACTTTGCGAAAGCCGCCTCGCCGTGACGCGAGGCGCACCCGATACGAAAGGGTCAGTCCGCCCTCCATATCACTCGATGATTCGATGCACCGAGTGTAGCGGCCGGCTCCCCGCACCGAGTTTCGCGCGGCGTTACACGTGTTACCTGTTGTGACCGCTGAAATAATGAATCCGGCCAGCCGAGGCCCGCCCTGTGCGCCGCCGCGTGCATGCCGAACGGCATCGCCCGGCGCGCCGCTCGTCCGCCGTTACACGAACTGTTCGCGGATGCGCTTCGCGATCGATTCGAGGGTCGCCGCATCGGCGATGTCGCGTGCGTGCATCCGCAGCGCAACATCCTCCCAGCGCGGGATCACGTGGAAGTGCACGTGCGCGACGGTCTGGCCGGCCGCGCGGCCGTTGAACTGTCCGATGAACAGGCCGTCCGGCTTCAGCGCGCCGCGCACCGCGGCCGCGATGCGCTGCGTCATCCGGATGCACGACGCGGCGGATTCGGCGGACAGGTCGAAGATTTCCGCCGCGGCTTCCTTCGGGATCACGAGCACGTGCCCGTCCGCCTGCGGCATCAGGTCCATGATCGCGAGCGTGGTGTCGTCCTCCGCGACCTTGACGCACGGCAGTTCGCCGCGAAGGATTTTTGCGAACGGGTTGTTGTTGTCGTAGGACATGGCAGTTTCCGATTAACGATGGCAGGGAGAGTCGGTCGATTCGGGACGATTATCGGCCGACGGCGGCAGCGATTTCAACCTGTCAGGCGGCACGGCCTTTGCCGCGAACAATCGACGTCGGTTCGCATGCAACGCACGAAAACGGCTGGAATAACCGCGTGCTGCAATCCGTTTACTCCGGACGTCGGTTCACGCCGCAACTTCTCGAACCGGCGCTGGACACCCGTCGACTGCGCTGGCCGGCAGCCGGGATGATTGCTCGTGATCGTCAACCGGAGTCATGCCATGGACTCTCTCCCCTCCTGTCGTTCCCCCGATCCGCCCACTGTCTCCGCCAGAGCGCCGACCTTCGCGCGCAACTCGCATGCGATTGCGCGCACGCTACGCCGCGCGGCGTGCGGCGTCGGTCTGGTTGCGCTGTCGTCGACGTTCGCATGGGCCGGCAGCGACGTGATCCTGCCGCCTGCGTTTGTCACCTCGACGACGGTGCCCGCAAACGGCGATGTCAATCCTTACGGCATCGCATTTGTGCCGCAAGGCGTGCCGGCATGGAGCACGCTGAAACCGGGCGACGTCGTCGTGTCGAACTTCAACAACAGTTCGAACGTTCAGGGCACCGGCACGACGATCGTGAAACTGACGCCGGGCAGCAACCAGGCGACGACATTCTTCCAGGGCAGCAACCTCGGCCTCACGACCGCGCTCACGGTGTTGCGCAACGGCTTCGTGCTGGTCGGCAACGTGCCGACGATGGTTGTCGGCATGAAAACCGTCGTCGAGCAAGGCTCGCTGCTCGTCATCAATCCGCAGGGCCAGCTCGTCACGCAACTGGTCAGCGCCTCACTGCTGAACGGGCCTTGGGACATGACCGTCATCGATCGCGGCCAGCGCGTGACCGCGTTCGTGTCGAACGTGCTGGGCGGCAACGTCTCGCGGATCGATCTGCTGTTCGACCCCATCAACGGCGTGACGATGCTGCAAAGCTCGCGCGTCATTGCGTCGGGCTATACGACCAAGCCCGATCCGAATGCGCTCGTCCTCGGTCCGACCGGGCTTGCGTACGACCCGAACATCGACGTCCTTTATGTCGCATCCACGGCTGACAACGCAGTGTTCGCGATCCAGAACGCCGCGTCGACGAAGGGGAATCCCGGCCCCGGCAGGCTGATCTACTTCGACATCAAGCACCTGCGTGGCCCGCTCGCGCTGGCGCTCGCGCCGAACGGCCATCTCGTGACCGCCAACGGCGACGCAGTGAATCCGCCTCCCGATTCGCAGCATACGAGTGAACTCGTCGAATTCACGGTGGACGGCCACTTCGTCGCGCAGATGCAGGTCGACATGGCGGTAGGCGCGGCATTCGGCATCGCATTCGGGCTGAACAGCCGCGGCCACCTGCAATTCGCGGCCGTCGACGACAACACGAATACCGCGACCGTCTGGACGCTGCGTCTGGACAACGACGATAACAACAGCCAATAACGCGGTGAACGAACGGGCCGCGCACGCCGCACCGCGCCGACCGCCCGCTCGAACGCTGCGGATGCGCATGCCGGCGACGGAGCCGACCGAGGCCGACACCGTTCGCCGCCGCGCGCATCGCCTGGCCGGCCCGCGGCAACGCCTGCCGCGAGCGGGCTTTTCCTTTGTGCCTGCCGGGACGCGCTTTCAACCAGCGCGCCATTGACATACGCGATACGCACACGCCGGGCAGCATGACCCCGCCCAACGCCCGCGCGGTGCCCCCACACGCGCCCGCGATTGCCACCGCTCGCCCAGACCTGCGACACTGCCGGTTCGTGGCCCGCCCGCCGACAACCGAGGACGCTCCCGCATGACGATCCCCTACAGGAAGCTGATGCTGCGCGGCACCGCGCTCGTGCTGGCCGCGGGCCTCGCCTATGTCGGCTACACGCTGTCCCGCCTCGCGCCGATCGCGACCGGCTATGCGGCGAAGGCGCTGTGCTCGGGCGTGTTCGTGTCCGGCCGCCCGGCGTCATCGGTGATCGACGTGGACATCATGGCGGGCGTCCACCCGCTGCTCAAGCTCGTGCATCCGTCGGTCGATGCCGAACACCATCTTGCACGCGCGACCTTCGCCGGATTCGCCGAACGCGAAGCCGAATTCCGGCCGGGGCTCGGCTGCACGCTCGCGCTCGCGCTCGGGCCATCGGCGAGCGCGCTGCCGGTTGCCGGCGAACCTGCGGCCGACCCGCCGTCGGCGCCGATGGCGCTCGCCGCGCCGCCCGCCGCCGTGGACGCGCGCAAGCTGCAGGCCGCGATCGACAGTGCGTTCGTCGAGCCCGATCCGGCGCGGCCGCGCCGCACGCGCGCGGTCGTCGTGCTGTATCGCGGGCAGCTGATCGCCGAGCGCTATGCGCCCGGTTTTTACGCGGACATGCCGCTGCCCGGCTGGTCGATGACCAAGACCGTGACCGCCACGCTCATCGGCATGCTCGTCGCGCAGCACAAGCTCGCGCCGGACGCGTCCGCGCTGCTGCCCGAATGGCGCGGCGGCGGCGACCCGCGCACGCGGATCACGCTCGACGAACTGCTGCGCATGACGAGCGGCCTGCGGTTCAACGAGGACTACGACGACCCGCTGTCCGACGTCGCGGTGATGCTGTTCACGCAGCCCGACACGGCCCGGTTCGCGTCGGCCAAGCCGCTCGCCGTGGCGCCCGGCACGCACTGGCATTACTCGAGCGGCACGACCGCGATCCTCGCGCGCGTGATGCGCGAGGCAATGGGCGGTACCGAGGCCGACTATCTGGCGTTCCCCCACCGTGCGTTGTTCGCACCGCTCGGGATGCGTCACAGCGTGTTCGAGCCGGATCCGGCCGGCACGCTGGAAAGCGCATCGTTCATGTACGCGAGCGCGCGCGACTGGGCGCGGTTCGGGCAATTCCTGCTGCAGGACGGCGTGTGGGACGGCAAGCGCCTGCTGCCCGACGGCTGGGTGCGCTACATGGCGCGCGCGACGCCGCAGGCGCCGCGCCGGGATTTCGGCGCACATCTGTGGGTGAAGGTGCCGGAGCCGTTCAACGACAGCGATCCGCACGCGCCGGCGCTGCCGGCCGACGCGTTCCATGCGGTCGGGCACGAAGGCCAGTTCGTCAGCGTGGTGCCGAGCCGGCAGCTCGTGATCGTGCGGCTGGGACTGTCGCGGCCGGAATCCGCATGGAATCACGAAGCATTCGTCTCGCGCGTGCTGGACGCGGTGCCGGCGGTGCCGGCAGTGCCAGGCGCGTGACGGCGGGCCGGCACGCGGCGCCGCCGCGGGGTTCCAGCGCCGGCGCGCGTCGAACGCGCGCGGGGCCGGCAACGCGGCCGCGGCGCGCCGTGCGTCAGGGGTTCGCGCTGCCGCAGTAGGTCTTGAAGCCGTCGCGCGTCGCGAGACGCTCGACATAGCGGTTGAGCGCCGGAAAATCAGGATGCTCGAACGGCGTGCCGAACCAGCGGTTCACCGACAGGCCGATCGGAATGTCGGCAAGCGTGAAGCGGTCCCCGGCGACGAACGCGCCGGTCGCGTCGAGCTGCGCATCCAGCACGCGCATGTGCTTCGTCCAGTTCGCGATCGATTGCGCGATCGCGGCGGGGTCCTGGTGGTCGGGCGATTTCCGGACGAGGCCGAGAAACGCGGACGCCCACGAACGGTTCAGGTCCGATCCCTGCCAGTCGATCCATTGATCGATCCGCGCGCGGGCCTGCGGCTCGGCCGGATACAGCAACGCGTCGCCGTAGCGGTTCGCGAGGTAGCGGATGATCGTGTTCGATTCCCAGAGGACGAAATCGCCGTCCTTGATGACCGGCACGAGGCCGTTGGGATTCAGCGCGAGATAGGCCGGATCGTTGGTCGAGCGGTAACCGGCCCCCCACTCCTCGTGTTCGAACGGCAGGTTCAGTTCGGCGCACAGCCACAATACCTTGCGCACGTTGATGGACGGGGTCTTGCCGAGGATTTGCAGCATGCAGGCTCCTTGTGAGGTCGGGTGCAGGAATTCCGGGACGTTTGGGCGTCCCGAATTCTGTTCCGTCGAATTTATACACGACCTCGTGAAAAACGACATGCCGGCAGTTGCGAAACAGATGGACTACCCCCGCGTATCGCGCGGGCGACGAACCTCAGTACGTCGTCGCGGTGAATCCAGCTCATCACTTGCTTGCCGTCGCCCAGGCGTCCGCCCAATCCCGGCGTGCGGGCCGTCAGCAGGCTGTCCACACATCGCCCCGCCTACATCGGCTTCAGCACCATCAGGAAATACACGAGCAGCATCGCGAAAAACGCGGGATAGCCGAGCAGCTCCCAGGTCTTCGCGTACCGCCAGTACTTTTCGGGCAACTCGATCGCACCGTTCGCGTGAGCGTGCCGCGCGATCGCGGCCAGTTCGATCTGCAGCCATACGACCGGCAGCCAGCAGGCGCCGGCAAACAGGTACAGGCCGAGCGACGCGACGAGCCACGGCGTGTGCCACGGCCAGCCGGCCGTATGCGCGAGCCACAGTCCGGACGCGGGCTGGAAGATCACCGCCGGCGTCGTGAACCACCAGTCCGCGCGCACCACGAGCCGCGACACCGCAGCGATCGCCGGCACCGAGCGCGTGCGGTTCGCGAAGAACAGGTAGAACGCGGTGCCGAGGCCCGTGCCGACCAGCAGGACCGACGACAGGATGTGCAGCGCCTTGACGACGAGATAGAGGTTCACGGACGCACCTCTTCGCCGAACAGGATCACCAGGATCGCGAGGATCGGCAGGTTCTTGAGCACCGGCCCGAACGGTTCGGCCAGCAGCCCGGGCATCGCGACGGCGATGATTGCGGAATACACGGCGATCAGCGCGATCTGCGCGCCCCACAGGCGCCGGCCGGGCGCGGCGACGGTCGCGACGCCGAACGCGAAATCGAGCGCGCAAGCCGCGTACAGCGCGACGTAGGCGAGCGCGCCGGTCACGTGGGCGCGCGCCAGCAGCGCGAGGCTGTCCGACAGCGGATGGACGAATGCGCTCGCCACCGCCGTCCAGATCCACACGATCGCAAGCGCCCCCTTCAGCAACCCACGCCGCCACGTCGCGAGCGCTTCCGCGCGCAGCGCCGCCGCCTCCGCGCCGATGAACGTGCCGAGGCCCCGCGGCGGCCGGCCGAGCGCCGCGGTCGATGCGGCCACTTCGCCGGTATTGCCGGCGCGCAGCATCGTCCACGTGTCGCGCGTGAGCATCGCACCGGGAATCCGCCCGGACAGCGTCGCGGCGGCCGCGAACAGCGCGCCGGGCAGACTGACGCGCACGGCAGGCGGAAACCCCATCGCCTGCCGGTAGGTCGCGAGCATCTCGCGGTACGCGACTTCGTCTGCGCCGACCAGTTCGACGATCCGATCGCACGTGGCAGGCCGATCGATCAGCCGTGCGACCAGTTCGGCCAGATCGTCGACGTGAACCGGGCGCAGCAACTGGCGCCCGCCGTCGGGCAACACGTGCACGGGCACGCTCGCGAGCATCCGGAAGAATCGCGCGGATGCGCCCGACGCGCCGTAGACGAGCGCCGGCCGCACGATCCGGAAATCGACCGGCAGCGTCTGCAGATACCCATCGGCGGCGAGCTTGCTCGCGAAATACGCGGTGTCGCCACGCTCGGCGCCCAGCGCGGAAATCTGGACGATCTGCCGAACACCGGCGCGGCAGCACGCGTCGAACAGCGCACAGGGCGCCGCGCGATGCACGGCGTCGAACGTCGCGCCGCGCCGCTCGGACAGGATGCCGACCGCATTGACTACCGCGTCGATCCCGTCGAGACGCGTGCGCCAGTGTTCGGGCCGCACGTCGTGCACATAGTCGATCGCGACCTCGCCGGGACCGGCCGCCCGATGCACGCCGCGCACGACGCGATGGCCGCCGGCCTCGAGACGCGCGCACAGCGCACGTCCGATGAACCCGTTCGCGCCGCAGACCAGGATGTTCAAGCCAATGCCTCCGCTGCGCGCGCCGGCTGCACATCGCGTGGCTGATAGCACGCGATCGCGATCGAGGCCGTGAACGGGAACGCCAGCAACGCTGGTTGCACTCATTTTCATCCTCTATTTACAGTTATTTCTGTACAGACAGAAATTCAAATCCCGAAAAAAGCGGGCTGCCTGCCCGCACGCCCTGCTTACTTCGACGGCTTGCGCCTGACGGTCTGGCTGATCTTCGCGCCGATGCCGAGCGCCTTCATCAGCGTCTCCGGCTTGAGCCGCAACATTTCGTCCGACCACGTCGTGAGCGTCTCGACGAACTGCAGCGTGTCGCGGATGCGCTGCTCGGTCTCGCGGCGCTCGTCGGCGATCTCCGGGCTCGCGAGGCAATCGCGCAGCACGTCGAGCGTCGGCTCGATCTCGCGCTGGCGGCGCCCTTCGACGATCAGCTTGAACAGCTCCCAGATGTCCGTCGACGTCTCGAAGTGATCGCGCCGATCGCCCATCACGTGCACCACCTTCGCGAGCCGCCATGCCTGCAGCTCCTTCAGGCTCGTGCTGACGTTCGAGCGCGCGACGTTCAGCGTCTCCGCGATCTCGTCGGCGGCAACCGGCCGGCCGAGCAGGTAGAGCAGCGCGTGAATCTGCGCGACAGTGCGGTTGACGCCCCAGCGGGAGCCCATCTCGCCCCAGTGGAGAATGAATCGTTCGGCAATCGGTGTGAGTTCCATGTCGGGAAATCTAGGTGTTTCAGTTATTTCTGTCAAGACAGAAATAACTGCAGCGATGCAGCGTTGCGATCATGCGGCGCGCGCGGGTCGGCCCGTTCACATCGGGCCATTCACGAATGGACACAGCGCGCCGATTCCGATGACATCCGAACCGTGAGCGGCATCCGGGCCGGCAAGCACCGCGCTTCGCGTGCAGGGATCCGTCCCCCGCCGGCGCCGCGGCCGCCGCCGCGATTGCCCGCGCGCCGCCGCGTCGGCCGCCGCTTCCATTACAATGCGCGAACTTCGCCGTTTCCAGGCCTTCCGCTTTTACACAAGAGGTTTCCATGATCATCAAACCGCGCGTGCGTGGCTTCATCTGCGTGACGACGCATCCCGTCGGCTGCGAAGCCAACGTCAAGGAACAGATCGGCTACGTGACTTCGCACGGCCCGATCGCGAACGGCCCGAAGAAGGTGCTCGTGATCGGCGCGTCGACCGGCTACGGCCTCGCCGCCCGGATCACCGCCGCGTTCGGCTCCGGCGCGGACACGCTCGGCGTATTCTTCGAGCGCCCCGGCACCGCGACGAAGCCCGGCACGGCCGGCTGGTACAACAGCGCCGCGTTCGAGAAGCTCGCGACCGAGAAGGGCCTGTATGCGCGCAGCATCAACGGCGACGCGTTCTCCGACGCCGTCAAGCAAGCGACGATCGACACCATCAAGCGCGACCTCGGCAAGGTCGACCTCGTCGTCTACAGCCTCGCCGCGCCGCGCCGCACGCATCCGCGCACGGGCCAGGTCATCAGCTCGACGCTGAAGCCGATCGGCAAGACGGTCAGCTTCCGCGGGATCGACACCGACAAGGAAGTGATCCGCGAAACCGTGCTCGAACCGGCGACGCAGGAAGAGATCGACGGCACCGTCGCGGTGATGGGCGGCGAAGACTGGCAGATGTGGATCGACGCGCTGAATGAAGCCGGCGTGCTGGCCGACGGCGCGAAGACGACCGCGTTCACGTATCTCGGCGAGCAGATCACGCACGACATTTACTGGAACGGCTCGATCGGCGAGGCGAAGAAGGATCTCGACAAGAAGGTGCTGTCGATCCGCGAGCAGCTGGCCGCGCACGGCGGCGATGCGCGCGTGTCGGTGCTGAAGGCGGTCGTCACGCAGGCGAGCTCGGCGATCCCGATGATGCCGCTCTACCTGTCGCTGCTGTTCAAGGTGATGAAGGAGAAGGGCACGCACGAGGGCTGCATCGAGCAGGTCTACGGGCTGCTCAAGGACAGCCTGTACGGCGCGCAACCGCACGTCGACGACGAAGGCCGCCTGCGCGCGGACTACGAGGAGCTCGATCCGGACGTGCAATCGCGCGTGCTGAAGCTGTGGGACCAGGTCGACGACGCCAATCTGTACGAGCTGACCGACTTCGCCGGCTACAAGACGGAGTTCCTGCGCCTGTTCGGCTTTGCGATCGCCGGTGTCGACTACGACGCCGACGTGAACCCGGACGTGCCGATTCCCGGCATCGTCGACCTGACGGCCTGAGCGGCGCACGCCGCTCGATGGCCGTCGCGCGCCGCGTGGCGCACGACGGGCCGCACGATGCGCGGTGCGCTCAGGACACCGCGCCGTCGTGCAGATACACCCCTTCCGACAGCGCCTGCTTCACTTGCCGGGTGCGCTCGTCGGTGACGACCTCCTCCGCACCCGCCTCGACCGCGTCGTATGCCTGACGCACGACATCGGCCGGCGCCGCCTTCGGCACCTGCAGATCCCGCGTCAGATCGGTGTCGATGAACCCCGCATGCAACCCGATCACCTGCGTATGCTGCTCGCGCAGCGAGTGACGCAGCCCGTTGGTCACCGCCCACGCGGCGGCCTTGGACACGCCGTAGGTCGACAGCTGCGACCGGTTGATCCAGCTCGCGACCGACAGCACGTTCAGCAGCGCGCCGCCGCCGTTGTCGCGCAGGATGTCCGCGAACGCGCGTGCCATCGCCAGCACTCCGAACACGTTGGTTTCGAAATGATCGCGCAGCGCGACAACCGCGCCCGGCTCGACCAGGCTGCCCGCATGCGCGATGCCCGCGTTGTTGATGAGCAGCGTGACGTCGCGGCACGCATCGGCCGCCGCCGCGACGCTCGCCGGATCCGTGACGTCGAGCTTCACGGGCACGACGCCCGGCAGCGTCACCGCAGCCGGATCGCGCGCACCCGCATACACCTTCTTCGCGCCTCTTGCGAGGGCCTCTTTCGCGAACTGCAGGCCGAGCCCGCGGTTCGCACCCGTGACGAACACGACTGCGCCTTCGATCTTCATGGTCCTTCCTTGTAGCGTCGCTGGATCGCACGCACGCCGGCACGCGGCACGCACGAAATCCGGTGGAAACGGTTTGCGTTGGATACCGATTGGCCGCGCCGCGCAGCGGGGAGCCCCAGGCGATGCCGAAAGACTTCCCTGCCGCGCGCGCGCCCCAAAAGACTGCGAGCGCCCGACACCCAGCCTGCCACATCCCCTTCGCGGCTCACGCGAAGTCGGCTACACTCGGCGTCAATGGCGATCACCATTGTCTTGCGGCGGATTGTGTCAGCCGGTTTTGGCGTTGTCAATGGTGATCGCCATTGTGATTTTCAATGGACGTGATCGCAGAAAACAGGGAGTGATCAATGGGCGTATCGAGGCAGCAGGCGGCCGAGAACCGCGGCGCGATCGTCGCGGCGGCCGAGAGACTGTTCCGGGCGCGCGGCGTCGACGCGGTCGGGCTGACGGAATTGATGAAGGAAGCCGGCTTCACGCAAGGCGGCTTCTACAACCACTTCAAGTCGAAGGATGCGCTGGTGGCCGCCGTGATGGACAAGGCGATGCAGGATCGCGCGGAAACGCCCGCGGGCGGCGCGCTGACGGCGCAGGTGACGCGCTATCTGTCCGCCGAGCATCGCGACAACGTCGGCGCCGGATGTCCGCTTGCGGGCTTCGCCGGCGACGCGCCGCGGCTGGGCGTTGCCGCGCGCGAATGCTATGCGGGCGGCCTTGCCGCCTATCTCGACCGGCTCGCCGAGCGGGTGGCGGCGCACGGCAAGCCGGCGCCGGACAACCGGCGCGACGCGCTCGCGGTATTCAGCCAGATGGTCGGAGCGTTGCTGCTGTCGCGTGCGATCGCCGACGTCGATCCGGCGCTCGCCGACGAGATCCTCGACGCGGGGCGCACGTCGCTCGCCGACGCGCTCGCCAACCCGCTCGACCATCCGGCCGCGCCGGCGTGACGCGGGCGGCGGCGGCCGAGCGTCATTGCACGGCGCGCGCCGCGCCCCAGAGATCGCGCGTGCCCAGCGCCGCGTGCCACGCGTCGAATTGCGCGCGCCACGATTCGAACGGTTCGCCGAGCGGGTGACGCGGGTCGCCGCTCAGCGAGTACGCCATCCCTTCGATCAGCCACCGCGGCCTGGTCGCCACGGCCACGTTGCCGAGCACTTCCGCCTGCCGGAAATGGATCAGCTCGTGCGCGAGGTAGAACGTCCGCCAGCCGCGCGGCGCGACCGCGACGCCCAGGTTGCCGACGGCCAGCGCCGCACGCTTGCCGAGGCCGAATGCGTCGGCGCATGCCGGCGTCGTGCAGAACACCACGCGCGGCGTCGCCTGGAACGGTCCAACGGCCGCCGCCGCGTGCGCGTAGCCGTCGCGATACAACTGCTGCGCGTCGCCGAGCTTCGCGGTGTCGTCCGTGCAGATGTCCGGTTGCGGACAGGTGACGCCGGAGATCAGCGTCGGCGCGACGACGCGCAGCGGCTTCACGAATGCGTACGCCGCGATCGGCAGCGCGATAAGGAGGCCGGTGACGGCGATGGCGATGGCGACGTGTCTGCGTTTCATCGGATTCGGCAGTGGTTCGTTCTGTGACGGTTGAAGATGCCGGCGCTTCGGCGGCGCATGCGGGATGCAGCTCGCGCGTGACGGTCGGATGCGCGCGCGGCGTAGCGGATACGTTGCCGGCGGACGATGGCTTCATCGGCTCGTCAGGTCAGTCCGACGCATTGCACACGATATCGCGTTTCACTCGGTTCGGCGCATTGCGCGCCCTGTACGCATTCGCCATCGCTCGCATCGGCCGAGCCAACGACGTGAATGCGCGTCACTACGTTTCGATCACGACCACGCCGCACATCACAAGGACGCGTCGCGTCTCGGGCACACGGCGCCGCGATCCGCCGGTCGGCTGCAGCGAACGCCGCCCCACAGGATCGCAGCGCTGACGACGAACAGCATGGCCTCGATCCACACCGCATCGACGTGCCAGTAGCGTGCCAGGAACACCACCACCAGGTCGACCGCGAAGTGAATCGCGATCGCGTAGACGAGCCAGCGGTTCCGGTTGCGGACGAACGCCTGCAGCACGACCAGCGACAGCCCGACATGCACGGCCATCGCGCTCACGCGTTCGACGAGCGCGAGCAGCGGCGACGCGAGCGTCATGCCCCCGAACTGCAGGTTGATCAACGCAATCGCATGCGAGCGCGTGACGTGTCCGTGCGCGGCGAGTTCGTACGCGACGCTCAACGCGAGAAAACCGATGCCGACCAGCAGCATCGCTTCCAGCCCGCCATGCCCTAGCCCGACCATGACGGCCGTGTTCGCGTCACGATGCTTCGCGAGCAGATAACGAAACGCGACCCACCGGCCGCACTCCTCGAACAGCCCGGCCGTGAACGCGGCCAGCACGAGCAGCGGCGCGTGCCAGTGCGGATCGCGTCCGAGCCACTGCGTCAGCGGGATCTGCCACGACATGCGCAGCACCGGCTGGAACACGAAGAAGATCAGCATCCCGCAGAAGAACGCGTTGAACGACACGTGCGTGCGTCGCCGCCACGCGGCCGCCACGAGCGGCGGCCCGATCAGCGCGACGACGCCGACGACAAACGTGACGAACACCATGGACGAAGCGACGGGATGGATGGGCATGACGGTCGAACCGGGTCGGGATCGACGACAGTGTATCGGCACGCACGTCCACGCGGGAGATCAAGCCGTGCCGTGTCCGCCACGCGCCGTATGCTGCCGCCCCGCTGCGCGCGCTTCACGATCAGACGATGCACGCGCTTGCCGGAAGACTGGTTGATCGTTTCGGCGCTTGCAACGATCTCCGCGTCGCGCATCCGATCGGTGACGACGCGTGCGTCGAACGACGCATACAGCCGTCCGGCCGGATCGCGCCGGCTCTCGCCTTCCGACACGCGCCAGCTCAGGTACAGCACCCCGCCCGGCTTCACGATGCCGAGCAGGCGGCTGCATGCATCGCCGACCTGCTCGGGCGGCAGATGCATGATGACCGTCTCGCACAGCACGTTGTCGAATGATGCGTCGTCGATCCCGTCGAGCGCCGGGAGCATCGCGTTGAAGAAATGCAGATGCGGATAGCGCGTCCGCGCCTGTTCCAGCAGTCCTGGCGATGCGTCATAGCCCACCGCCGGAAAGCCGTTCGCGTTCAGCCACGCGACGTCCCGTCCGGCGCCGCAGCCGATATCCGCCGTTCGCCCGCCCGGCGCGAAATGCTGCGTCAGCAGCGCATGCATGTCGGCCGGCGCGGGCTGTTCCTGCCATTCGTCGGCAAACGCCTGCGCCGCCGCGTCGTAGGTGTCGATCGTGATCCGGTCCATTCAACCCTCCGTTCGTAACGTCGATTCGATTGAAGACAGCACGACCTGAACCGGCTTGCCGAGCGTGCGCGCGACCGGTGATGCGAGCACAGCGGCGCGCACCAGCTCCCGCTCGTCGTCGCGCAGCATCGCGTCGAAGCGCACGCTCGCATTGAAGCGAGTCGCGGTGTCGCACCGCTCCATGGTGACGTCGACCGTCGCCGCCGGCAGCGCGGTGCCCGCGCGGTCGGCAGCCATCCCGATCGACATGCAGATGCATGCCGCCAGCGCGCACTCGAGCAGTTCGTGCGGACGCATGCCTGCATCGCCGCCAATGCCATCCTTGCAGGTGTCCGAGACGATCCGGTGGCGGCCTGCCGTCAATGCGACGCAATAACGCTCGCGGTGTGTCGTGGCAGTCGCCATGTCGGTCTCCGGTTCTGGGTCGGAGACAGATTACGCGCTGCGCGCGAGCTGGAAAAGATAAGCGCCTGTTCCGGTATCGACGGTACTACGCGCGGCACGCGGCTGCCAGCATGCACCGCGATCAGCTCGCAGAACTGACCCCACGATTTCAGCCGTGGATCACCCGCCTTTATTGTCGTGTAATCGCATGTAATTGAGTCGGCAATGCGGCCGGTCTAATCTTTGACTCGAGCGGGAATCTCTTCATACAACCTCATGAATGGGGAGGAGACAAGATTCGAAACCATTCCCGACACCGAGGTTCATTTCGATAACAGTCGATAAAGGATGGCGGCGCGGCGTATCGTTAGCTTTCATCTCGACAATCTGCCGGAAAAAGCAATTCGGGGTTGAGCATCCAAGGGGAGACCAATGACGATATCCGAAACGCGGAAATGAACGTTTCCGACGACCAGTCCCGGCAGCACCTCTGCTCACCCGAGGGCCACAACCCGCCTTCAAGCGGCGGCAAATAATCTGCAACGCAGACTACTCTTGAGAAAAACAACTCAAGTGAAAATCCAGGAGGCGCTTACGGATATATGCAATTGGACAGCGGCAAGCTTCATTGATTCATGAATTATCTGATGCATCCAAGAAAATCTCCTCGATTTTTTGTTGGGAGAGTGCCCTCGGAATATTGTGATTTGATCCCGGGGATGAGCAGGTGTTTTTTGTTTTGCTTTCGAGTCAAATGGTTTGACGAGAATCTCATTTTTATTTTCCGAGAGGCAATCATGTCGAAGACTATCAATATTCTTGTTGCGGTAAATGTGACAGGCGCGACGAACGAGGCTGGTGATAGCAATGGTAACGTGGGAGATTACGTATACATGATGGACGACTCCGACACCATATACCCTCATGGGACGAGCGGCGGTGACGGCACGCATGAATTGGTTACGTTCTGTGAAAGCGGAGACAAGATCAGGTGGCATGCTTATTCCATCGATCCTTCGCAGACCGTTGCAATTACCGGCGTTACTGGGCAGATTATCAGCCAGTTGGATTTTCATCCTTCGCAGGAACCAGGATACAACGGCGCCGTCTGGTCCGGGACTGTCAACGGGGCAGGAACGAAGGTTCAATACTCGTTGAGTCTGCAGCTGAATGGCAAGACCAATGGGTGGTTTGATCCGTTTGTAACGTCAACATACCCTCAAGCCGCTAAGCGCTGATCAGGCGAGACGGGTCGATCAACCTGGTCCGATCGCAAGTTTGGGCCTTTTCCCGACCCGTCACCGCCAGCAAGCTGTTGAGCAACGCCTGGTTTCCGGCAGTTCGCGTCGGCGTGATCCGCTCGAAGTAACGGACTTGTGACAGGCGGACCGCCCTTGCCCGCACACATGCTCGCGCGAGCCGGACGGCGGTCCCTCTCAGAGAAACAGCAGCGCCTTGTTCAACTCCGATTCGCAGCGCTGCTGCGCGCGCCACCCCAACGCCACCGGCACCGAGTAGAGACGTCGCGCGCCAAAACGCGGCCAGAAATGGCAAAGCCCCGGCGCGATGACTTGCGCAACGGATAATCCGATGTCGGGCCGCGTCTTGTCGACGACGAGCACATCCATTCCGGCCGACGCGATTCGCGCTGCGCAATGCGCGATCGCCTCGGACAACGTGGCGGCGTCGATCGGCTGCCATGCCGAACGGGTCGTGCAGCGCACACCGTTCGCCGGATACAGGAATCCGGTATCTGAAAGCATTGCGCGATCCCACGGGTGCGGCGCGTCCGCCGCGAGATCGAGCAACTGGTTGACTTCGGTGAGCGCCCGCTGCACGGCGATACGCGCGTCCGGATGACAGCCGAAACCGATCGAGAAGCGTCCCTCCACCGGATTTTCGGCAAGCGCGGCAACGGCCGGTACGCCGAGATCGTGGGTAATATCGAGCGCCCACATACGCCATCCGAGCGTTTCGTATTCCTGCACGAGCGCATCGAAATACGGATCCTCGAAACTCGACAGATCGATGCCGGGGCGAGGGATCTGGTTGTACCACCAGATCGCGACCGCGTCGCGCTCGATCAATTCGAGCGTGCCTTGCAGGATGGCTTCCTCGATGCACGATCCCGCCGCACAGCCGTTCGGATTGTGCACGCATGCAACACCGGCTTGCGCGCTTTCGGGCGTCTCCGCATAGCAGTAGCTCAGTGGAACGAGACGGCGTGCGCCCGTCACGAGAGACCACGCCGGCGTCCAGTCGATGACGTCGCGTGCCGTAAAGCGCGGCGGCACCTGCTTTCGAACGTCGCCGGTCAGTACGTTGATCGCGTCGCGATCCTCGAATTGACGATCGCTGAACTGCTGTAGATCGTTCACATGGATCGGTGCGGCGTCACATGCCGGATCGGCGAGCAGGGCTTCGATGCTGCCGGTCACCGTCGCCTCGTCACCCTGATGAACACTGCTGAATCGCTCGAGCGCTTCGCACAACGCGCTCACGCGGGCTTGCTCGTCGGTGCGGCCTTTGCCGGAGCAGATCCTGTCGAACCGGTTGCCGCGCGGCACGGCGGCTGGACACACGAGAAATCCGGACGCATAGACCTTGCGCATGCCGGCGTGCCGCTTCGGCATCGGGTGCAGATAGGCGATCGCGCCACTGATCGGCGAGACCAGATGCGCATGGCGCTCGAATACCTGTTGCGGATCGGCGGTACGGTAGCCGCCGTCCGCACTCCTGAACGGCGTGCGATCGGCGAGCCGCGGCGCGCGCGCCGCCTGCTCGCGCATCCACGCGGGATTGCCGCAGCGCGGACATTGAGGCCGCCTGAGCACACGGTGCTGCTCCGTGGCCAGCGTGTCGATGCGGTGCGACACGATACGCGTTCGTGCACGTTCCGCAGCGGTGGGGTTGACCGCTATCTGCTCGACCGTAGCCGCCACGAGCGCCGCCGCGGCGACAGCGCCGGCGCGCGACACAGCCGGCGGCAGTTGCGTCGCGCCGTGGCCGTGATGCCGCGCGAGCAGCGCCTCGACGGGCCGGTTGATGCGAATCCAGTAACGCACGCATTCGATGCACGGCGCGTCGCCAAGCGCTGCGGCGTCAGTCAGCAGCGGCCCGATCAGCGCCTGGACGCCATTGGCCGCCACGACGAGCAGCGCCCCGCCGGCCAATGCAATGCGGGCCGCGAAATCGGCGAGGTCGTCGCGGTCGTGGGAACCGGCGATCGCGATGGTCAGTTCGGCGTCCGGCGCAACGTCGATGCCCGCGGTCGCAAACGCCTGCCTGAACGCGGCATCGTCGGCGCCAAACGCTGCAACCGCGACACGAAGCTGCGCGATGCGCGCGCAAGCGGTGTCGCCGTCGAGTCCGGCGCGCTCGAAAAAGCCGCGCGCCGAATCGTCGCCCTGCGGCAAGTCGGCGCGCACGTAGCCGCGCCGCACCAGATGATCGAGCCCGGCGAGCACTTCCCGATCTCCGAACGTGCCGGCGAGCGATGTCACGATCTCGGCGATCGTCATCCGCGCCCGCAAGCAGGCCGCGATCCGCACGAAGATGGCACCGGACAGCATCGCGCGCCTGAATTCGTCGACGACGAACAGCGTCTCGGGCCCCGCATCGAGCACCAGCAAATGCGGCTTAAAGCGCAACACACGCGAAAAATCGTCGAGCATCGTCTGGTTCCGTCCAAGAAATCGCTGGCGAAAACCCGCGCGACCCGTCCGTCCGGCACGGACCGCGCGGTCGTGCGCGGCGCAGCCGCGCGAGGTCAGCAGCAGGTGAACAGGTAGCTGGCCCCGGCGTCGCAGTAGGCCGCGAGTGCAACAGACTCTTCACCGAGGCTCGCCGGCTGCTCCGGTATGCCGACCGTCATGACGTTTCGCGGCAGGTTCCAGCTTCCGTTACCGCTGCCGTTCCAGCCGTAGCCGCCTCCCGGTTTGACGATCTCGAGATCGATGATCCACGGACATTGGTAACTGAAATACTTCGCGAGCGCGTCGAACGGATTCTTCAGCAGTTCGTCCTTGAACTTCTGGTCCCGCCACGAAAGCGCGATCGCGCGCAAATAGACCTTCTGGAACTCCAGCATCGATTCGAGCGTCGGATTAGCGTTGTTCTTTGCCATGTCGAATTCCCTGATGTCGTCAATCCATGATGTAGATGTGATTCGCGTTATAGGCGGCCAGCGCCTGCGCGAATTGCGTCTCGTCCTCCGGCGCGGGCGGCAGGAACAACGTGAGCCGGTTTCTTGGGCCGGCGGTCCAGTCGCCGTTGACGCCCGGCGTCCATTCCGACGATTTGGTCTGCACCTTCAGGTCGAGCTGAAACGGATAGTCGTAGCCGAAATGATCGCTCAGCGCCTTGACCGGATCGGACTCGAGTTCATCGAGAAACGCCGGAGAGTGCCATGCGAGGGCGATCGCCTGGATGATCGTGGCTCGGTATTCGAGAAACTGCTCGTACGTCGGCAAACGAAGTTCTTCGGTCATCGGTCTGTTCTCCTGATAGACAAATTGGACGACTTACAGCAATGATTGCAACATCTGTTCGGCGCGCCTGACGATGCGGACCATGCCCGCCGTTGTTGCAATTCCGAGTGCGCGCCGGCATGCGGCCCGCGCGGCGTCGCCGCTGCGTCGCCAATCGGCCTGGCGCAAGTATTCGCACTTCTTCAGCAGCAGCTGTGCTTCGTAATACCGTTCTCCGGTCGAATCGCACCATGCGAGGCATTGCTCGATCTGCGCGAGCGCGGCGGCGTAGTCGCCGCGCTCGGCATCCATCTCGGCGATCAGCGACGCGTAGTAGGTCAGGCCGAGCAGCCCGCCCGATTGCCGCTGCGCTTCGAGGTGCGCGGCGGCCCCCGCGCGATCCGCGATCGTCCATGCATGAACGATCGCCGCATAATGCTCGACCGCGCGCAGCCGATGCGCGTCCGACAGGCGGAGCAGCGCTTGCGACGTGGCGCGAGCCGCGTCGCGGTCGCCAGCCAGCTGCTGCGTGCGCGCGAGGTACATCATCGTGACGCCGAGTGTCGGCAGATGGTCGATGCAGGTCGCGCAGTACACGGCGTCGCGCGCCATCGCGAGCGACGCCTGCGGATCGTCGTCGACGCACCAGAGCACGCTCGCGAGCGACGCCATCGTCCATGCACGCGTATCGAGGCCCAGGATGCGCCGGTGGTCCGCATCGCGCCGCGCGTCGTAGCCGGCAAGCGCCGCTTCGAAAGCAACCCGGGCGCGCGAATAGTGGCCGTCGATCCACAGACTCATGCCGCGCATCGCGTCCGCCGCAACCTGGATACCGGCATCCCCGCGATCGGCGGCAAGCGCGTCGAGCCGCATGCTGATTCCGTGCACGGTGGTGCGATCGCCGGCGACGTGATAGTAGGTCGACAGCGTCCACAGTGCACTGACGGCGAGCTCCTGGTCGCCGAGCGCCTGCACTTGCCGCAGAAGCTGCTCCGCATGCTCGCGCACCTGCGGATCGGCCCAGCCGAACCGCGCCATCGTCGCGTGCGTCAACGTTGCGCGAAGGCGTGCGCTATCGTGCTCGCGTTTCTCGTAGTCGGCGTCGGCAAGCCAATCGGACACGGACTGCCCATAGCGGATCGCGTCGTCGTATCGGGAGCGCTCGAGCGCGCGACGCGCCGCGTCGATGCCGTGGCCGATCGCGTCGGCGGAGGCGCCAGCCCGCGCGAAGTGCTGGGCAACGCCGAACTTATGCGCGCCGGCCCCGTGATCGGCTTCCCCGGCCAGCGCGCGGCCAACGCGCGCATGGTTGCTGCGCCGCACCGCGGGCGGCATGGATTCATAGGCCGCATCGCGAATCAGCGCGTGGCGGAACGAATAGAACACGCGGTCGCGCCGATGCTGCGCGTACACGATCCGCTCTTCGATCAGGAGCCGCAGATGCGCATCGAGTGTGACCCGGTCGTACGGTGACGCATCGGCAAGCAGTTGCGCCTCCACTTCGAGCCCGATGGTCGCGGCGAGCTGGGCGGTATCGCGCGCGTCGTCGATCCGGTCGAACGCGAGGCCCAGCATGCCGCCGAGACTGACCGGAAGCGGATAGGGGTCCGTTGCCCTCTGCCCCGGAAGCAGGCCGTGCGCGTCGGCCGTCGGGCCATTCGTCGCAAGCTCGCGCACGACTTCCTCGATGAACAGCGGAATGCCCGCCGTGCGGCGGGCGAGCAGGCCGAGCGAATCCGGATCGAGCGTCCGCTGGCCGAGCAGCGTCGAGACAAGACGCTGCGCGTCGTCGTGCGACAGGCGACGCAGCGCGAGGCGCTCGGTCGAACCACGCCAGCGATCGAGCCTGTCGAGGCGCGACGTGAGCACGACGCAGATGGCCCGCGCCCGCGGCGAACGCTGCAGGAACGCGAGAAAATCCTCTGTCGAGCGGTCGATCCACTGGACGTCCTCGACGACGAGCAGGACCGGCGCGCCATTGCCGAGCGATACGATCAGCTGCTCCAGGACGTCGAACAGCGCGTGCTGTTCGCGTGCGCTCGACCACAGGAATCCGCTGGCGTCGCAGGGCAACCCGAGCCAGGTCGCGAGCGCCGCACGAGCCGCCGCATGATCGCATTCGAGCGGCGCGATCATCGCGTCGATCGTTGCAAGCACAAGATCGACGGGGCAATCGGCGTCGATGTGCCAGTGTGCACCGATGAACCGCAAAACCGGAAACAGCGCATGATTTTCCCGCTCGGGCAGGCACGCACAATGCGCAACCGCATGGCCCTGCGTCCGCACCGCCTCGCATAGCTCGTGCACGACGCGCGACTTGCCGATTCCCGCCTCGCCGACGACGAGCGTGCGTACGCCTTGCGGCGCAGACTCGCCGCGCGCCGCGCGACGATGTCGTGCGAGCGCCTCCTGCCACGCGCGCAGCAACGCGTCGAGCTCGCGGGCGCGGCCGACCATCGGCGCCGTCATGCCGACGTCGAGCGAGTCGAACGGGGTGTCGACGCGACGCTCGCCGAGCAATTCATGCACCGGCTGCGGCGCGAGGCCCGCGCGCGTCAGCCACAGCAGGGTCGGCCGACAATCGGCATGCCGTTCGAGGGACAGCCGAGCGTCGTCGCTGATCAGAATCTGCCCGGGCGCGGCAAGACGCAGCAGCCTCGAAGTCGCGGCGGGCGTCGACCCGCCCGACATGCGTGACGCGTGAGCGAGAATCTGCCCGACGTGAATCGCGGCAGCGACCTCCACGCGCCAGCTTTCGCCGGACGGGCGCCCACCGGCTGCCGGCTGAGCCGGCAGCCGCGCACGCTCGGTAACCCGCACCATGTCGAGCGCGGCGCGCGCCGCGCGGCGCGCGGGCCTGTCGATATCGCCCTGCAGGCCGAAATGGAACAGCAGCGTGTCGCCGAGGCGTGCGCCGACCTGCGCGCCATAACCGACGGCGATGTCGGTACACGTCGTCAGCCATTGCGCCTCATAGCCGTCGAGCAAGTCCCCGTGATCGGTTCCCGCATGCCGCTGCCAACCCGCTCCGGCAATCGTCAAGCAGCAGCATAGCGTGGTGATCTGCCGGTATTCTCCAGCCGTTCCGGTCACCTCTGCGCGCGGCGCGAACGTATGCGCGCGCCGGCTCGCACGGCAGGAATCGAACTGGCCGACGAGCGCGGCGAAGTTGACCGCGCGAAATTGCACGGCGAGTTCGTCGGCGGACGCGGCGCGCTGTTCCGGATTCTTGCTCAACGCGCGGCGCAGCACCGAGCCGAGCGGATGCGACGCGATCGACGGAGGCAGCGCGATATCGACCGGGCTGAGTTGCTGATAAAGAATGTCGGCCACGCTTGCGCCTTGCATCACGACATCGCCCGTCAGGCATTCGATGACGACCAGGCCCCATGCGTACAGATCGCTCTTGAGCGTCGGCGCCTCGTTGCGCAATTGCTCGGGCGCGCAATATTGCGGCGTGCCGAGCACCTCCGTTGCCTGCGTCGACGTCCGGCTCCCCATGCCCTGCGTGTCGGGCAACAATGCGCCAATGCCGAAATCGAGGAGCTTCGCGTGCGGCCCGTCATCGGCCATCACGATCACGATGTTTTGCGGCTTCAGGTCACGATGCACGATGCCTCGCCGATGCGCGGCCGCGAGCGCATCGAGCAGTTCCGCCATCAACCGGCCCGTGTCCACGGCCGACAGCGGCCCCTCTCCAGCGAGCCGGTCGCGCAAGGTCCGGCCCCGCACGAGTTCGAATACGGCGAACAGGCGCCCGTCGGGCGCTTCTCCCTTGTCCAGCAGGGCCACGATGTTCGGGTGGCGCAGCCCCTCGCACAGATGCGTCTCGCGCCGAAAGCGCGCACGCTGGCGCGCGCGCTCGGACGCGGTCCTCGTCGCGTCATCCCGCATCAGCTTGATGGCGACGTCTCGTCCCGTATCACCGCAGGTGGCGCGAAACACGACGCCATTTCCGCCTTCTCCCAGTAGCGGGCCGAGACGGTAGCGGCACTTGCCGGCGAGTTCGGCGAACGGCGCGGCGGCGAGCGGCGGAGCGCTCCGTTGCGGTTCAGGCGTTCCCGTCACGATTGACTCGCGGTAAGCGGAAATCAACACGGCCGACTCTCGCGCTTTCACGAGCACTGGACGACCGAAACCGGCGACAGGCGATGCACGCCGATACGCTGGTCGACGCCCGGCACCGATTGGCACTCGAGATGCTCGCCGCGAATGATGCGAAACGGAAAATCGCCGAAGCGGACGCTGCCGCGCCGACGCTCGACGAGCTGGCTGGCGGTGAGCCCCGGCAGGGCCGCGAACTGGGCGCGCGCGCGGTGAATCTGCACGTTGACATGAGAGGAATCGATGCCGAGCATGCGCGCCAGCTTGTCGAGTTCGATCCAGCCTTGCGTCGCGGCGTCGTAGCCGGCCTGCATGTCGACGGAGCGCGACCGGGCGAGCGTGACGAGGCAGTAGTGATGGGCGCGCTCGCCGAGATCGACCATGCCTCCGCGGACATGCAGCAGCCCTCGCACGTGCTCTTCGTTCCGGCTGACATGGAATTCGAGCCATTGCGCCGGCACGGCGAGGTCGACGGGCGAGCCAAGCTGCATCGTCGAGCCGCTGCGCACGAGCGCCAGGCGCCACGCGAAGTCTCCCGCCGAGATTTCATCGCCGTGACGCAGCGTTCGCGGCGGCAACGTGTCGTCGCACAGCCAGTCACCGGCCGGCGATTTGACGATCGTGACCGGCCGGGCTGCCAGCGCAGGCAGTATCTGACTCGCTTCGAGCACGACCGGACGCGCCGCGCCGCGTATCGGCCAGAGCGTATCGGCAGGGTCGTCGAGCGAATCGACACGCCACGGCGCGAGGCCCGCGCTGCCGAACCGGATCACGTCGCCTTGCGTCAGCACCGCGTGCTCGCCGTCGCGCAACAGCGCACCCGATAGCGACGTGCCGTTGCTGCTGTGATCGTGAAGTTCCCAGCGCCCCCCGATCCAGCGGATATGGGCATGGACCCGGGAAACCGACGGATCCCGGATGACCGTGTCGCAGCGCGCGGCATCGCGGCCGAACACGTGGTACGCGTGGAGCAGGCACGCTTGTCCGGAAAGATCGTTCTTGAGTGTCGCCATGGCCGCCCCGCTTCGGATTCGCCCGGATCGCTCGCGTGAAGCCTCGAAGCGGCCGGGCGAGCGATTTATTCAACAATCGCGAACAATGTCGGAATGTTCGCCGCCCTGTTACCTGTTTCCGTCAGCTATCTCGTGAATCGCTGCTCGTTCGGCACACGTCTTTTCGATCAATTGAATTATCGAACACTTTGTTATTTTAAAACCGAGCAAGCTGATTAAAATCCTGCCAAATAAATCTGGCCACCGCAACAGAAAGACACTCGTCAGGATTGAATATTGCAATGTTTTACATTCGCAACGGGTCGCTCGAAAAATAGAGGGTCGAAATATTCACGTCGCCGCACAAGACAAACCAATCATTATTATTGGCGGTCGATGTGATTGCGCTTGCCACCCCACCGGCCGCCCATCCTGATCTGCCGATGACGTGAAACGGATTCGCGATCCGATCGGTGCCCGACCGACGGATTTCCATTACGCGAGAATTTTCAGATCCAACAGAAAATAATAAGTTCCAGAAAACCAGCCTGAACAATTTCAGAAATTCATATAATTACATTCGGAATTTTAAAACCGGCTTCGGCATCGTTCGCGCCGTAATGCCTGCATCACGCGGCGCGGCGCGCTCGCTCGGGCTCATGTGCGGCGCACGCTGCGCAAATCCCGCCCGCATGCGACACTGGCTCGCATCCGCGCCGCGTCGACGCGCCGTTCCCGCGCGCCGCCAGCGCGCCCGCCCGACATGCCCAACAGGACACCCGCGATGCCTACCCCGAACACCGCCACGTGGTATTTCGATTTCGTTTCGCCGTTCGCCTATCTGCAGATCGAACAGTTCGAGCGCCTGCCGCCGACGCTGACCGTCGAGCTGCGTCCGATCGTGCTCGGCGCACTGCTCACGCACTGGGGGCAAAAGGCGCCGGCCGAAATCGCGGCGAAACGCGTGTTCACCTATCGCCATGCGCAATATCGCGCCGACAAGCTCGGCATCCCGTTCCGGATGCCGCCCGCGCATCCGTTCAATCCGATCAAGGCGCTGCGGCTCGCGATCGCGATGGGCGGCACGCTCGACGCGACCCGGCGCATCTTCCGGCACATCTGGCGCGACGGGCACGACATCACGTCGCCGGAAGGATTCGCCGCAATGTGCGACGCCGTCGGGTTTCCGGACGGCGTGAGCGCCGTCGAAGCGCAGCCGGTGAAGGACACGCTGCGCGCGTACACCGACGCCGCGATCGCGCACGGCGTGTTCGGCGTGCCCACGTTCGAGCTGAACGGCGACCTGTTCTGGGGCGAGGACGCGACCGCGATGTTCATCGACTGCGTCTCGTCGCGCGCGTGGCTGGAGTCGCCCGAAGTGCAGCGCATCAGTGCGTTGCCGGAAGGGATCCGACGCGGCTGACATCCGCGTGTCCGCCGGCCCGGCTGTCGGCGCGACGCGTGGAAGTCCGTTGCGCGCGCAACTTGTATGGCATGCGCCATCGTGTCGGCTGTCTTGACGTCGTGGCGCAGTGGCGTACAGGCGTCGTATGCGGCGCACGGTGCGCCGATGCGACAGCGAGCAACAAGCGGTGACGGATCACGGCAATTGTCAGCGCAATCGCGGTCAATACAGCCATCGCCGCTGAATCGACCCGGTCGGCCGCGCGGATTTCAGCCTCAACGTATTCGACCCTGCGCTGCCGGCAACCTGAACAGGCCCCCACCTCGCGCTTGCCCGTCTTTTCTTTTATTTTCGATCGGCGCAGGCACGCATGTGCGCCGCGCGGCAGATTCCGACGTGCCGCAAAGCGCATTCGTTCATTCGATGCAATGAACGTGCGCGCGCAACGAATTCTCCAGTTGACCCAATTATTTTCGCAACGCCCGCATCCGCATTGGCGTGGCCCGCGCGCAATCCGCGCGCGCCGCGCCACACGGCGCTGACGAATCCGGCCCCATCACGCGAGCCCGTTCCCTCAGGGGATTCCCGGTATTTTTTCGCATTTTCTTCGAAAAAACGGGTGACATACTTGCCCCCCATTGCGCTTGCACGTCGAGCGCGCTCTTTCTATCCCGCCGGCCGCCCATGTCATGCGCTGCGCGTCCGCCGGGGCCTGCGGAACATGAACAGCTTCGACACAACCATCCAGGTTTTCCTCACCCACATCACGTTCAGCCCGCTGCTGAACCATGCGATCCGCGTCGTCGCGGGCCTGTACACGTTCAAGGGCTTCATGCTGATTCCGGTGCTGTGCTGGCTCTGGTTCCAGCCCGGCCCGCGCAGCGAATGGCGGCGCGAGATGGTCATCGCGACGATCGCGAGCGGGCTGGCCGCGCTCGCGAGCGGCCGGCTGCTCGCGCACTATCTGCCGTTCCGCGTGCGGCCGATCTACAACCCGGACCTGCATCTGCACTTCCCGTCCGCGGGATTGCGCGCGGCGACGCTGCAGTCATGGAGTTCGTTTCCGAGCGACCACGCAATGCTGTGGATGGCAATCTCGACCGGCATCTTCCTGATGTCGCGCCGCATCGGCGTGCTCGCGCTGCTGTACACCGTCGTGTTCATCTGCGTTCCGCGCGCGTATCTCGGCTTTCACTATCCGACCGACCTGCTCGCGGGCGCGGCGATCGGCATCGCGATCACGCTGCTGATGACGCGCGACGCGATCCGCACGCGCTGTGCGCGGCCGGTGCTGCACATCATCGAGCGCTTTCCCGCGCCGGCCTATACGCTCGCCTTCCTGCTGTGCTTCGAGCTGATCACGCAGTTCGACGAACTGCTGACGCTCGCGCAGTCGGCATCGCACACGATGTGAGCAGGACGGACACCACGATGCTGCCACTGCTGCTGTCACGACGAACCACCGCGCACTGCCGGCCGCGTGCGGCCGCATCGCGCGCCGCCACCGGCAGCCAGCGCGTCAATCGCGATCCGGCGCGCCGAGCGGAAAGAACCCGCGATACGGCCGCGCCTCGTCGACCGCTCGCGCGAACGATGGCCGTGCGAGCAGACGCTTCCGGTATGCGATCACGTGCGCAAACGACGGATCGATCCGATGCGTCCAGTCCGCGTAGAACAGGAACGGCGCGGCGCCACAGTCGGCGAGGCTGAAGCGGTCGCCGGCCGCCCATTCGCGATCGGCCATCCTGCCGTCGAGCCACGCGTATGCGGTGTCGAGCATCGCACGCGCATCGGCGACGCCGCGCGCGTCGCGTTCCGCGGCCGGGCGCAATGCGTCATACACGATCTTCTGCTGCGGCGTCGATACGTAGTTGTCGAAGAAGCGGTCCATCATGCGGACCTCCAGCGCGGCATGCGGATCGCCGGGCAACAGCCGGACGGGCCCCGGATGATTCAGGCCCAGATATTCGATGATGATCGTCGCCTCGAACAGCGTGCGTCCGGCGTCGACCAGCACCGGAAAGCGCTTGATCGGCCACAGCGCAGTCAATTCCTGCATCGGCTTCGGATCGTCGTGCGCCAGCACGCGATATTCGAACGGCGTGCCGTTTTCGTACAGCGCGGTCAGCACCTTCTGGCAATAGGACGAGAAAGGATGGGCGTAAAGCGTCGGCAGCATCGGATGGCCTCTTCAACGGGGTTCACGGTCACAACGGGCATGCGCCAGGGTCTGTTTGCACGAAGCGCCGCGTCGCGCGCGGCGCATTCCTGTCGGTATACGTGACGACGGATGACGCGGGCCGGAATCGACATCCGGCCCGAAAGAAAAACACGAAAAGTCGCGCCCGCTATTGACGGCCGTTGACGACCGCGCGCCCCTCGGCCCGCCAGCGCAGCATCCCGCCGCCGAGATTCGCGACCGCGTCGAAGCCCGCCTTGCGCAGGATCACGGTTGCCTGTGCGGACCGGCCGCCCGCCCGGCACACGGTCACGACCGGCCGCTCGCGCCCGAGTTCGCCGGCGCGTGCGGCCAGTTCGCCGAGCGGAATCAGCGTCGCGTCGGGCAGGTGCCCGAGCGGCCCCGTGAATTCGGCGGGTTCGCGCACGTCGACGACCTGCACCGCGGCCAGATGATCCTCGAGCCACTGCGGATCGATTTCCCAGAACCCCGCGAACGTGTACACGAGCGGCGCCCAGTCGGGCTCGGCGTGCTGCTCGGGCGCGCCGACCGCGACGCCGCACTTCAGGTTCGCCGGCACCGCGACGTCGATCTGCCGCGGGTGCGGCAGCCCGAGGTTCGTCATGTAGCCTGCGAAATCGTCCTCGCTCAGGTCGCCGCCGAGGCGCGGATTGAAACGCCGCTCCTCGCCGACACTCGTCACCGTCAGCCCGCGATAGTCGTGCGCCGGATACAGCAGGCAGCTTTCCGGCAGCGTGAAGAGCCGGCCGTGGACGGCCCGGTACATCGCGCGCGGATCGCCCTGCTGGAAATCCGTGCGGCCCGTGCCGCGGATCAGCAGGCAATCGCCGGTGAACGCCATCGACTCGTCGTCGAGCACGAGGCTGATGCAGCCGTTCGTGTGGCCCGGCGTCGCGCGCACGGTCAGGTAGCGCCCGCCGAACGGACAGCGATCGCCGTCGCGCAGATAGCGGTCCGCGCCCTCCGCGCCGCTCGCCGCCGAAAACGCGATCGCGCTGCCGGTGCGCTGTTTCAGCAGCCATGCGCCCGTCACGTGGTCGGCGTGCACGTGCGTGTCGATCGTCACGCCGAGCCGCAGGCCGAGCTCGTCGAGCAGCGCCGCATCGCGGCGCACCTGCTCGAACACCGGATCGATCAGCACCGCTTCCCGGGTTGCGCGGTCGGCCAACAGATACGTGTAGGTAGACGATTGCTGATCGAAGAGTTGCCGGAAAATCACCACGATGTCGCTCCGTCGCCAGTCCCCGCGCGCGGCACGGCCGGCGCCACGCCGCCGGCCAACCGCCCTGCCTCCCGCCGGACCGGCCGCGCCGCCTGGCCGGCCGGTCCGCCCCGTCATGCCATCATGCCGCCCGGTGCGGCGCGGGCCGCGTCACCCTGGCCCGCGGCCCCGCGCATCAGCGCGGCTGCGTCACGTATCGCAGATACGGCTTCAGGGTCTTGAAGCCCTGCGGGTATTTCTTCTTCGCGTCGTCGTCCGACACCGACGTCGGGATGATCACGTCTTCACCCGGCTTCCAGTTCACCGGCGTCGCCACCGTATGCTGCGCGTTGAGCTGCAGCGCGTCGAGCAGGCGCAGCACCTCGTCGAAATTGCGGCCCGCGCTCATCGGGTAGACCAGCATCGCCTTGACCTTCTTGTCCGGCCCGACGATGAACACCGAGCGCACCGTCGCGTTGTCGACCGCCGTGCGCGTTCCGCCGCTCGCATTCGGGTGGATCATGTCGTACAGCTTCGCGACCGTCAGGTTGTCGTCGCCGATCATCGGATAGTTGACCGCGTGCCCCTGCGTCTCCTCGATGTCCTTCACCCATTTCTGGTGGTCGCTGACCGGGTCGACGGAGAGCCCGATGATCTTGGTGTTGCGCTTGTCGAATTCCGGCTTCAGCCCGGCCATGTAGCCAAGCTCGGTCGTGCACACTGGCGTGAAATCCTTCGGGTGAGAGAACAGGATCGCCCACTTGTCACCGATCCACTCGTGAAAACGGATCGTGCCCTCGGTGGTCTCGGCGGTGAAATCAGGCGCTTCTTCTCCAAGTCGAATCGACATGTCTTCCTCCATGGTAGGGAACCCTCATGACGCCCGCGCCGCAGCCGGAGCGGCCGCGCCGTGATTCGTCGAACGTAACGCTGGCGATTGTCGCGAATGCCGGGACGCGCGCTCGCGCAGCCCGGCCGCGCACGGATGCGCCGCGCGCGATCGTCGGAGCGCGGGACGCACGCCGTCCCGCGCGCGTTTATAGGGTAGGTCAAAAAGCGCGCGTCACGGGCGGCCGTTCGCGGCGGCCGGCGCCTGGCGCCCCCTCCGCACCCGCCGTTTCCATCGGATGCCGGCGCAACGATGCGCAGTCGCAACGTGTGCGTTCGCACGGAGCGCGACGCCATTCCCGGCACTCGCGCCGACCGGCCCGCCCGCCGGCCGATTCCGGCTCCGCGCGTGGATCACGCATGTAACGTTTTTACCGGGTTGGCACGCGACGCCCGCGCGAGAAATTGAAATTTTTACGGCAAATCAATACGTTAGAAGCGATGGCACGTTGCTCGCTTGCCATCAGCAGCAGGTTCGCCAATGCGCGACGCCAGCGTTCCGGTGCCATCGCGAGCGCATCCGCAAGAACACGCCAACACCGCCGATGCCGCACCAGATCAGGCTGCCGGCATGCACGGGATATCCATTTCGCTGAACCAGACGATTCAGGGGGCCGCTGTCCGGCGCGATACGCCGGGCAGGCCGCCGGACGGATGGTCGTTTTTGCAACGTATCGAACAACGCCAGTCGTTTCAGGAGGACACCATGAAAGTGCGAGGAACGAACGGGTCGCTACGCGTGTGGGGCGCGTTGCTGACCGGTCTTTGCGCGGGCGCCGTTGCGGTCGCCGCGCTCGGCTCCCCGGCGGCCTTCGCCGGCGGAAAGCCACGTCACGTCGGCCACGGCTCGCTGCCGGTGAAAGGCAGCATCGCGGCCAGGTTCCCGACGCTGCTGACCGGGCCGCATCCGAGCGAGGCCAAGAACGCAGGGAAGTTCAAGCCGCAACAACTATAGGCACCAGGCTCACTTCATTGTCGGGGGAAAGGTTTCTTGATTCGGTAACCGATGCGTGAGGTTTGCCATGAGTGCACCACGAACGTTTTTCCATCCGTCCGGGCCCGTGCTGCGCGGGCTGGCCGCCGCGGGCCTCTGCGCCGCGGCCCAGGTCGCCCAGGCCGTGCCGGCGGACGCGCAGATCGACCTGAAGGTCCTCGTGCTGGCCAGCCAGCAGGCCGGCAACAGTCCTGAACTGCAGGCGACGCAGACGATCCTCGATCGTCTCGGCGTGCCGTACACGATCTACAGCTACGACACCAACAATCCGACGCTGCCCGCGCTCGAATCGGGCGACCACGCGAAGTACCAGGGCATCATCATGCCGATCAGCGACGCGCGGTACATGAACCCGTTCTCGGGCGGCGCGCTCGCGACGACGCTCGCGCGCTACCAGTTCAAGTACAACGTGCGGCTCGCGAGCGTCTACACGTGGCCGGGCGACACGGGCTGCATGCAGTACGTCGGCTATCGCGACACGACCGCATCGCCGCTCAACACGACGCTGACGGCCACCGGCAAGACGCTGTTCCCGTACATGAACGCCGGCGCGAGCACGGCGAACCCGCTGACGGTGCAGAACGCGTGGACGTACTTCATGTCGCCCGCGAGCCCGCTGCCGGCCGGCACGACGACGACGACGCAGATCCAGGGCACCGCGTCGACCGGCGTCACCTATTCGGTCGCGTCGACCTGCCTGTTCGGCAACACGACGCCGCTCACGGGCGACAGCACGTCGCGCGAGATCATGGCGGTCTCGTTCGACAACAACCCGTTCCTGATGCATTCGATGACGCTGTCGTACGGCATCGTCAACTGGGTCACGCGCGGGCTGTTCGTCGGCGTAAGGCACGTGTACATGGATCCGCAAGTCGACGACAACGGGATCCCGGACGAAATCTTCCCGTATGCGGTGTCGGACTATACAGGCGAGTGGTACGACGTCAGAAACGGCAACTGCCAGCCCAACAACCCCTGCGTGTACACATCTACGACGCCCCCCGGCCAGTGCCCGCTGGGCAGCCCGGTCGGCTCGGTCAACCCGAACACGGGCACGACCGCGTGCGAGTATCGCACCGTCGGCGCCGATTTCGACAACCTGATGAACTGGCAGGACACCGTCAACTCGAATACCGCGAATGCGGGCGCGCTGAAGTTCACGCTGGCGTTCAACGGGTCGGGCTACGGGACCGCCTACGGCGGCCTCGGCAACTACCCGACGACGGGCACCGACACGCTGTCGACCGAGACGAATGCGAACGAATACGATTTCAAGTGGATCACGCATACGTACGATCACATCCTGCTCGATCCGCCGTTCACGACGACGGCCGCGCAGGTCACGACCGAACTGCAGAACAACGACAACGTCGCGCAGACGTTCGGGTTCGAGAACTACAACACCAGCGTGATCGTCACGCCGGAGATCTCCGGGCTCTACAACGCGACGACGCTCGGCGCGCTGCAGTCGTTCGGCATCACGGTGCTCGTGTCCGATTCGTCGAAGCCGACGCCGCCGGTCGGCACGCCGGGCTGCCCGATTAACAACAACGGTGTCGCCTGGCCGCTGCCGCCGTTCAACGCGGGCAAGTTCAACTGCGTGAACCAGAACATCTTCGAGATCCCGCGCTATGCGACCGCGCTGTTCTACAACGTGTCGCAGCCGTCGGAATGGGTCGCCGAGTACAACTACTTCTATGGGGCGAACGGGATCGATCCGACACGGTGGGGCGTCGACCAGACCTACGCGCAGGTGCTCGACCACGTGTCCGACACGCTGGTGTCCTACCTGCTCACGTACGACATGCGGCCGCTGATGTTCCACCAGCCGAACTTCCGCATGTACAGCGGCACGAGCACGCTGCTCGGCGACCTGCTGACCGCGGTGATGACGAAGTACAACAAGTACTACAAGGGCCTGCCGCTCCGCAGCCCGTACCTGTCCGACGCCGGCGTGCTCGGGAAGCAGCGGCTCGTGTTCGACACGTCGAGCGTGGCGGCCACGCTTGTGCCGGGCAAGTCGATCACGGTCAGCGCATCGCGCAGCGACGGGCAATCGGTCGTCGTGCCGGTCACGGGCGTGACGTTCGGCACCGTGCATGAAACGTACGGCGGTCAGGTCAACTCGACGGTCACGCTGCTCCCTGCGACCGCGTACACGACGCAGATCACGCCGGCACCGGCGTGGCAATAGCTTGCCGACAGGCATCGCGCGACGGAGGCGCGGACTGAAGACGCCCGCTGCAAAGCGGGCGTTTTTTTGCCGGCGCGCGGCAGGCGGCGCGGCGACGCGTTCCGTCAGTCCTGCATCGCCGGTTCGCGCCGGGCCTGCAAATCGGACGCCCCGAGCGCCTCCTTCAGGAACTCGACGCACGCGCGCACCTTCGCGGATTGCGCGAGCCGCGCCGGATAGACAGCCCACACGTTCGCGGGCTGGGTGACGCCGGGCAGCACGCGCTGCAGCCGGCCCGCGTCGATCAGCGGCTGCACGTCCCAGATCGAGCGCAGCACGATCCCGCGCCCGGCGAGCGCCCATTGCACGGCGACCTCGCCATGATTGCTCGACAGCGGCCCCGTCACCTGCACGGACACCGTCTCGCCCCGCGCGTCGAGCCGCCATACGCCGAACGGATGGTCGCGCTCCTTGATCGCGAGACACGCGTGCGAGGCGAGATCGCCGACCTGCTTCGGCACGCCGTGCCGCGCGAGATAGTCGGGCGACGCGCACAGCACGCGGTGGTTCGACGCGAGCTGTTTCGCGATCAGGTGGCCGGCGATCTCGTCGCCGATCCGCACGTCGACGTCGAAGCCCTCGGCCGCGACGTCGACGATCCGGTCGAACAGCTCGAGCCGCACGTTGAGCTGCGGATAGCGGTCCGACAGCCCGGCCAGCGCCGGCGCGACGACGTTGCGGCCGAAGCCGAAGCTGCTCGATACGCGCAGCGTGCCGCGCGGCACGCGGCGCGTCGTCGACACGTCCTCGACCAGGTGCTCGACGTCGTCGAGGATCTTCTCGGCCCACGCGTAGACGCGCTCGCCGGCGTCCGTCACCGCGACGCGGCGCGTCGACCGGTGCAGCAGGCGGATGCCGAGGCTCGCCTCGAGCATCCCGACCCGCTTGCTCACGTATGACGACGACATCGCGAGCGCATCGGCCGCCGCGCTGAAGCTGGCCTTGCGCGCGACCATGCAGAACACGCGCAGGTCGCCGAGTTCGGGCGCGACGGCCGCATCGTTCATCGCGTGCTCCGGTCAGTTCAGGCCGCGATCGGCTGCCTCGACGAGCTTGCGTTCCGCTGCGGTATCGAGCGAGCGGCATGCCCACAGATAGACGAGCGCGGCGACCGGCAGGCCGACCAGCATCGCGATGTCGGTGCCGCCGAGCGCGCGCGCGACGGGGCCGCTGTACATCTCGGTCTTGAAGAACGGGATCATCGCGACGAAGCCGACCGCGTACGCGGTCAGGCCGCGCCAGTTCCAGCGGCCGTAGATGCCGCGCGGATTGAAGATCTCGCGCACCGAGTA
Organism: Burkholderia sp. MR1-5-21; assembly: GCF_053427715.1. Classification (NCBI taxonomy): domain Bacteria; kingdom Pseudomonadati; phylum Pseudomonadota; class Betaproteobacteria; order Burkholderiales; family Burkholderiaceae; genus Burkholderia; species Burkholderia sp. MR1-5-21. The sequence goes on along the minus strand of NZ_JBSAXD010000004.1, from coordinate 300,717 downwards.
GTGCGTATGGCGGACGATGAAGAAGTCGACGAGGTTGATCGCGGTCCACGGCGTGAACAGGTAGCCGAGGATGCCGAGGAAGTCGCCGAACTTGCCCATGAAGTCGTCGGACGCAGCGAACGCGAGCGACGTCGCGACGAACGCGACGATCAGCAGGCTGACGATCCGCTTGCCGGCGCTCGACTTTAGCGGCTTGAACGAATCGGTGATGCTGAGCAGCGTCAGCGACGCGCCGTAGAAGTTGAGGCCCGTGATCGCGAGCAGACCGAGCAGCGACAGCAGCAGCGTGACCGAACCGAAACCCGGATAAATCGCGTCGCCCGCGCGCTGCACGGCGTCGGCGATCTCGATCTTCGCGTTCAGCGCGGCGGCGGCGGTGCCGACCAGCATCATCCACACGCCGCCGATCAGCGCGCCCGTGAAGGTCCACCAGAACGTCGCGCGCACGCCGGTCGTCGGCGGCAGGTAGCGCGAATAGTCGGACACGTAGATCGACCACGACAGCTGGTACGCGGCGGCCGCGAACAGCTGCACGAGGAACGGCGTCGCCTTGAAGCCCGCGAACGACAGTTGCGCGGCCGGGAACGGCACCTTCACGCAGATGCCGACGCTGAACAGCGTCAGCGCGATCAAGAGCGCGATCGCGAGCCAGCGCTGCGCCTTGTGGATCAGGTCGTAGCCGAACACGGCCAGCGCCACCGCGATCGCCGTGAACACGATATAGCTGACGTGCGGCTCGGTGCCGAGCAGGTGATGCGCGGTCTGCCCCGCCATCAGCTGGTTGAACGAGTTGTAGCCGACGTAGGTGACGAGCGCGACGACCCACACGAGCAGCGCGCCCATGTAGCCGAACTGCGGCCGCGACTGGATCATCTGCGGCAGGCCGAGCTGCGGGCCCTGGCTCGAGTGGAACGCCATGAAGAACGTACCGAGCAGGTTGCCGATCAGCACCGCGATCGCGCTCCACAGCAGGTTGCCGCCCATGCTGACGCCGATCGCGCCACACGCGATCGTCGCGAGATTCGCATCGCCGGTAAACCACACCGGCCACAGATGCCATGCCTTGCCGCGCCGCTCCGCGAGCGGCACGTAATCGATCGAACGCGCCTCGATGCGCGATTTGCCCCGGCCGGCGTCCACCGCCAGCCCGGGGGCTACTGCGTCCTGTCTCATGTCTCCTCCATGTGCGCCCGGCGGCACCGGTCGCGCGCCGGCCGCCGGCCGGGTTCGAGCCCGGCGGCGGCACGGCTATCGATCTCGTGCCGACGGCGTTACCTTCAGTTAACGATGAACTACTGGTTAACAATGGTACGCAGTTCAATTCGGCGACCGTACTAGCGCATCCGCCTATTGACGTCTTCCAAAATAGTCGACGCTTGTGATTAAACGCAAATATCAGACAAATTCCGCCATCGCCGGCGATCGCACCGCGCCAATCTCGGGATAACCCTGATCCAAATCAAGCCGCACATCCCCTATATTTCGTTAACCGTTAGTTTTAACGTAACTGCCAGTTAATCTTTAGAGCCCGACGCCATCATGACCTACCTCCCGATCGAATTCCACCAGAAGGCGAAGCTGCCTCAACTCCCGGCCGATTTCTGCGCGAACCCGGAACTCGCATGGACGATCCCGAAGACCTATTACACGTCGCAGGAGGTCTTCAAGGCGGAGGAAGAGAAAATCTTCGCCGACACGTGGATCTGCGTCGCGCACCGCAGCGAGCTCGCGGACGCGAACCAGTACGTGACGCGCGAGGTGATCGGCGAAAACATCCTGATCGTGCGCGGCAAGGACAAGGTGCTGCGCGCGTTCTACAACGTGTGCCCGCACCGCGGCCACCAGTTGCTCGAAGGCAGCGGCAAGGCGAAGAACGTGATCACCTGCCCGTACCACGCGTGGACCTTCAAGCTCGACGGCGCGCTCGCGCACGCGAACAACTGCGATCACGTGCTGGAATTCGACAAGGAAAACTCGAGCCTCGTGCCGGTCAAGGTCGAGGAATACGCGGGCTTCGTGTTCATCAACCTGAACCCGGACGCGGGCACGGTCGAGGACCAGCTGCCGGGCATGCAGGACCGCATGCGCGCCGCGTGCCCGGTGATCGACGACCTGAAGCTCGCCGCGCGTTTCGTCACCGAGACGCCCGCGAACTGGAAGTCGATCGTCGACAACTATCTCGAGTGCTATCACTGCGGCCCCGCGCACCCCGGCTTCTCCGACTCGGTGAAGATCGACCAGTACACGCACACGCTGCACGGCAACTGGACGGTGCAGTTCGGCCATGCGCAATCGTCGGAGCGCTCGTTCAAGCTCGACCCGTCGATCACCGATGCGAGCTTCCAGGGCTTCTGGGCATGGCCGTGCACGATGTTCAACGTGCCGCCGGGCGCCGACTTCATGACCGTGATCTATGAATTCCCGGTCAACGCGGAAGTCACGCTGCAGCACTACGACATCTACTTCCTGAACGAAGCGCTGACCGACTACCAGAAGAACCTGATCGAGTGGTACCGCAACGTGTTCCGCCCGGAAGACATCCGCCTCGTCGAGAGCGTGCAGAAGGGCCTGAAATCGCGCGGCTATCGCGGCCAGGGCCGGATCATGGTCGACCAGCGCCGCAGCGGCATCAGCGAACACGGCATCGCACACTTCCACAACCTGCTCGCGCAGAAGTACCAGGACTGAGCCGGCCCGCACCAGGACAACCGAGGACAACCCCGACATGACTTCCCTTGAACAACCGGGCCTGCTGCGTGAGCAGGCATACATCGCCGGCCAGTGGCGCGGCGCCGACGACGGCGCGACGCTGCCCGTCACCAACCCGTCGACGGGCGAGCTGATCGCGCATGTGCCGAACATGGGCGCGGCGGAGACGCGCGCCGCGATCGACGCCGCGCACGCGGCGTTCGCGAGCTGGCGCAAGACCACCGCGAAGGAGCGCGCGCGCCTGCTGCGCGCGTGGTTCGAGCTGATCATGGCCCGCCAGGAAGACCTCGCAGCATTGATGACGCGCGAACAGGGCAAGCCGCTCGCCGAAGCGCGCGGCGAGATCGCATACGCGGCGTCGTTCGTCGAATGGTTCGCCGAGCAGGGCAAGCGCATCGACGGCGACGTGATCCCGAGCCCGAACCCGGACCAGCGCCTCGTCGTGACGAAGGAGCCGGTCGGCGTGTGCGCGGCGATCACGCCGTGGAATTTCCCGGCGGCGATGATCACCCGCAAGGCCGCGCCGGCGCTCGCCGCGGGCTGCACGATCGTGATCAAGCCGGCCAACGAGACGCCGCTGTCCGCGTTCGCGCTCGCGGCGCTCGCCGAGCAGGCGGGCATTCCGGCCGGCGTCGTCAACGTCGTGACCGGCAAGTCGCGCGAGATCGGCGCTGAAATGACGTCGAGCCCGCTCGTCAAGAAGCTGACCTTCACGGGCTCGACCGAAGTCGGCCGGCTGCTGATGCGCCAGTGCTCGGACACGGTCAAGAAGATGTCGCTCGAACTCGGCGGCAACGCGCCGTTCATCGTGTTCGACGACGCCGATCTCGACAAGGCTGTCGAAGGCGCGCTGCTGTCCAAGTACCGCAACGCGGGCCAGACCTGCGTGTGCGCGAACCGCTTCTTCGTGCACGACGCCGTGTACGACGAATTCTGCCGCCGCTTCGCCGCGCGCGTCGCGGCGTTCAACGTCGGCGACGGCTTCGATGCGGACGTCAACATCGGCCCGCTGATCAACGAAGCCGCGCGCGACAAGGTCGACGGTCTCGTGCGCGACGCGGTGGCACAGGGCGCGCGCGCGCTGGTGGGCGGCGCGCCGCATGCGCGCGGCGGCAACTTCTACGCGCCGACCGTGCTCGCGGACGCGAAGCCCGGGATGGCCGTGCTGACCGAGGAGATCTTCGGGCCGGTCGCGCCGATCGTGCGCTTCACGACCGACGACGAAGTCGTGCGGCTCGCGAACGATTCGATCTACGGCCTCGCCGCGTACTTCTACAGCCGCGATATCGGCCGCGTGTGGCGCGTCGCCGAGCAGCTCGAATACGGGATCGTCGGCATCAACAGCGGCCTGATCTCGAACGAAGTGGCCCCGTTCGGCGGCGTCAAGCAGTCGGGCATCGGCCGCGAAGGCTCCAAGTACGGGATCGACGACTTCCTGTCGATCAAATACCTGTGCATGGGCGGCGTGAGCGCCTGATGCCGTGACGGGCGCGGCGGGTTTCGGCCCGCGCGCCCTTTGTCCGTCCCTTTGACCCTGTCCGAACGACCCCAGCGATACCCGCCGCGCGCCGCCGATCCGATCCGAAGTGACGTGATCCGCTCGCCGGCAAAGGAATACCTGATGAATGCCCGTGAATCGATCTCCGTCGACGTCGTCGCCGTCGAGACCCTGACCCCGCTGATCAAGCGCTTCACGCTCGCGCTGCCCGACGGCGCGGCCCTGCCGCCGTTCAGCGGCGGCGCGCACGTGCTCGTGTCGATGCAGGACGGCGACGCGTGGCATCACAACGCGTATTCGCTGCTCAGCTCGCCGCACGACACGCGGCACTACCAGATCGCCGTGCGCCGCGAGGAAGCGTCGCGCGGCGGCTCGGCGTTCATGCACGACCGCGTGGCGGCCGGCACGCGGCTCGCGATCGGCTCGCCCGCGAACCTGTTCGAGCTCGACCGCCGCGCGCGCCGCCACGTGTTCATCGCGGGCGGCATCGGCATCACGCCGTTCCTCGCGCAGCTCGCCGAACATGCGCCGGGCGGCGACGTCGAGCTCGAACTGCATTACGCGTACCGCAGCCCCGAGCATGGCGCGTTCGTCGATGAACTGAAGGCCGGCCCGTATGCTGCGAACGTGCACACGTACGTCGACAGCCTCGGTCAGCGCCTCGACCTGCTGCGCCTGTTCAAGTCGCTGCCGGCCGACGCGCACGTATACGTGTGCGGGCCGCAAGGACTGAACGACGCGGTGTACGCGAACGCGGCGCTGCTCGGCTGGCCGAAGGCGCAACTCCATTCCGAGCAGTTCGCGGCGACCGACACGGCCGGCCAGGCGTTCACGGTCGTCCTCGCGCGCTCGGGCATCGAGCTCGAGGTGCCCGAGGACACGACGATCCTGCAGGCGATCGAGCGCGCAGGCGTGAAGATCGAATCGCTGTGCCGCGAAGGCGTGTGCGGCACCTGCGAGGTCGCGATCCTCGAAGGCGAGGCCGACCACCGCGACCAGTATCTCGACGACGACGAGAAGGCCGCGCAGAAGACGATCCTGTTGTGCGTATCGCGTGCGCGCACGCCGCGTCTCGTGATCGACCTGTAAATTTTTCCTCGCGCCGTATCCGTTAAACTACGGCGGATACAGGGAAACCCGGCGCGCGATCCCCTCCCGACGCGGCGGCATGGCCCGCGGCCCGCACGTTGCGGCCGCGGGCCATGCCGCCCTTGTCGTTTGGCCGCGCGCCGCCGTCACAAAGAGGAATGGATGTCCGAGGATACGTTCGCGTTCCGTCTCAAGGTGCTGCTCGAGCACAAGAAGCTGAGCCTGCAGCAGGTCGCCGACGTGGTCGGCATCTCGCGGCCGGCCGTGCACAAGTGGACGCGCGGCGGCGAGATCGACTACTCGAACCTGCGCAAGCTGGCCGCGTTCCTCGACGTCAACTGGGTCTGGCTGCGCTACGGCGACGACGCGGTCAAGGATCTCGGCCTCGGCGCGCAGACCGAGCTGCCGATGACCGACCTGCGCCGCCGCTACACGGCCGAGATCGTGTCGAGCGAGGCGCGGATGAAGCAGGCGCAGGAAGCGGCCGGCATCGTCACGTGGGAATGGAATCTCGTCAGCGACGAGCTGATCTACTCGGCCAACTGCGCGAAGCTGTACGGCCGCGAAATCCACAGCAACGAGGAATTCTGGGAAATCCTGCACCCCGAGGAGCGCAGCTGGCTCAACAGCCAGGCGCTGCAGCAGGCGGTCGCCGCGCGCGAGCCGTACGTGTGGGAATTCCGGATCGTGCTGCCCGACGGCACGGTGCGCTGGATCGAATCGCGCACCGCGACGCTCGTCGACGATGCGGGCCGGCCGACCCGGATGGTCGGCACGACGATCGACATCAGCGCGCGCAAGGCAGTCGAACAGCGGCTGCGCGGGCAGATCGCGCTGCTTGCGGACGCGGAACGTCTGGCCGGGCGCGGCGCATGGCAGTGGCGGCCCGCGCAGGACGCGGTGTCCGTGTCGGATGAATGGTGCCGGCTGTTCGGCGTCGAAGCGGCCGCCGCACCGTGCCGCCATGCGGAGCTGCAGGCGCGCGTGCATCCGGACGACCGCGCGGCGCGCGAAGCCGCGGTGCAGGATGCGCTCGCGCGCCAGGGCGACTATCGCGCACTGTACCGCGCGCTGCTGCCAGACGGCACGTTCCGGCTGCTGCTCGAACAGGGCCACGTGCAGCCTGCCGATGATGGCGAAGGGCTGCAGCTCATCGCCGTGTGCCGCGCGGCGGAGCCCGCCGACGCGATGGCGTTTGCCGCGCAGCCGGCAGCGGCGGTCACGCCGCACTGAGCCGAACGCACGCGGCGTTCGGCGTTCGGCGTTCGGCGTTCGGCGTTCGGCGTTCGGCGTTCGGCGTTCGGCGTTCGGCGTTCGGCGTTCGGCGTTCGGCGTTCGGCGTTCGGCATTTGACGATCGGCCGGACCCGGCGCTTCGAATCCGGCCTTTCACGTGTCCGCTCCGGCGTCAGAGCGCCGCCGCGACCGCCTTGCCGACGGCCGTCGTATCCGCCGTGCCGCCCATGTCCGGCGTGCGCGGCCCGTCCACCAGCACCGTCTCGATCGCGCGCATGATCGCATCGTGCGCGTCCTTGAAGCGCGCATCGCCTTCGCCGAGGAAATCGAGCATCATCGCGCCGGACCAGATCATCGCGATCGGGTTTGCGATGTTCTTGCCGAAGATGTCGGGCGCCGAGCCGTGCACGGGCTCGAACAGCGACGGGAACGTGCGCTCCGGATTCAGGTTCGCCGACGCCGCGAGGCCGATCGTGCCCGTGCATGCGGGACCGAGATCGGACAGGATGTCGCCGAACAGGTTCGACGCGACGACGACGTCGAAACGGTCCGGCTGCAGCACGAAACGCGCGGACAGGATGTCGATGTGCTGCTTGTCCCACGCGATGTCCGGATAGCCGGCCGCGACCGCCGCGACGCGCTCGTCCCAGTACGGCATGCTGACCGCGATGCCGTTCGACTTGGTCGCCGCGGTCAGCTTCTTGCGGGCACGCGTGTTCGCGAGCTCGAATGCGTACTTGAGGATGCGGTCGACGCCATGGCGCGTGAACACCGCCTCCTGCAGCACGAACTCGCGATCGGTGCCTTCGAACATCTTGCCGCCGACCGACGTGTATTCGCCTTCGGTGTTCTCGCGCACCACGTAGAAATCGATGTCGCCGGGCTTGCGGTTCGCGAGCGGGCACGGCACGCCGGGCAGCAGGCGCACGGGGCGCAGGTTCACGTACTGGTCGAATTCGCGGCGGAACTTCAGCAGCGAGCCCCACAGCGAGATATGATCGGGCACCTTGTCGGGCCAGCCGACCGCGCCGAAGTAGATCGCGTCGTAGCCGCGCAGCGTGTCGAACCAGTCGTCCGGCATCATCTTGCCGTGCTGCAGGTAGTAATCGCAGCTCGCCCATTCGAAATGCGTGAACTCGAGGTTCAGCCCGAATTTCGCGCATGCGGCCTGCAGCACGCGCACGCCTTCCGGCATCACTTCCTGGCCGATCCCGTCGCCCGCGATCGCGGCGATCCTGAATGTCTTGCTCATCGTTCGTTCTCCGTTGCGTCTGGTCGAGGCGGCTGCGTGCAACGAGCGCACGCGCCGCATGACCGACAGGATGCCGGAAAGCGCGCCGCGGATAATCGGCCGGACCGTGGACGCATTCCGCACGCATCGTGGACAATCGCGTGTGGCCTGCCGGCCGATTACTTGTTCACTTTCACAGGACTTCACCCGACATGTCGATGACGATCGATCCGAAGCAGGCCGCCGCGCTGCTGGCCGTCGCCGACACCGGCAGCTTCGAGCAGGCGGCCGTCCGCCTGCACGTGACCGCCTCCGCCGTCACGCAGCGCGTACGCGCGCTGGAGGCGAGCCTCGGCACGCCGCTCGTGCTGCGCACGCGGCCGTGCCGGCCGACCGTCGCGGGCCAGCGCGTGCTGCAGCACCTGCGCCGCGTCGCACTGCTGCAGGCCGACCTGCAGAGCGCGCTCGCCGCCGAGCGCGCATCGCCGATCTCCGTCACGATCGCGCTGAACTCCGACAGCCTCGGCACGTGGTTCCTGCCCGCGCTGACGTCGGTGCTGGCCGGCGAGCGTATCCTGTTCGAGCTGATCGTCGAGGACCAGGACCACACGTTCGCGCTGCTCGAAAGCGGGATGGCGGTCGGCTGCGTGACGACCGAGCCGAAGCCGATGCGCGGCTGCGTCGCGACGCCGCTCGGCACGATGCGCTACCGGCTGCTCGCCGCGTCCGCGTTCGCCGCGCACTGGTTTCCGCGCGGCCTCAACCGCACGAGCGCGCGCCGCGCGCCTGTCGTCGCGTATTCGCGGCGCGACACGCTGCAGTCGTCGTTTCTCGAGGAAAAATTCGGCTTGCCCGTCGGCGCGTATCCGTGCCACTACGTGCCGGGCACGCACGCGCATTTCGCGGCCGTGCAGCACGGGCTCGGCTATGCGATGGTGCCGGCGCCGCTGCTCGGCGACACGCCGCTCGACGCGCACGGGCTCGTCGATCTCGCGCCGCGGCATCCGACCGACGTCACGCTGTACTGGCACGCGTGGACCGTGCAGTCGCCGGCGATGGCGTCGCTGTCCGCGCGCGTGGTTGAAGCGGCGCGGCGGCTGCTTGCGCCGCTCGCGCGCTGAAGGTTTCGCGCGCGTGCGAAGCGCATCACGAGCAGCGTGCCGTTACGCCGTTACGCCGCTTCGCGATTACCCGCGCCGCTGCGCGAAGTACGCACCGACCGCGTTGACGAACGTATCGATGTCGTCACGCGACACGTCGCAGTGCGTGACGAAGCGCGACGCATAGAGCATCTGCGTGAGGATCCCGCGCTCCTTTAGCCACGCCTCGAGCGGTGCGAGATCGGCTTCGGGGAACTGCGCGAATACCATGTTCGTCGCGTGCGACTGCACCTTCACGGGTTCGATGCGCGCGAGCCCTTCTGCCAGACGCGCGGCATTCGCGTGATCGTCCGCGAGCCGCTCGACGTTGTGCTCGAGCGCATACAGGCAGGCCGCCGCGAGAATGCCGGACTGCCGCATCCCGCCGCCGAGCACCTTGCGCCAGCGATGCGCACGCTCGATCAGCGGCCGGCTGCCGACCAGCACCGAGCCGACCGGCGCGCCGAGGCCCTTCGAGAAGCAGATCGACACCGTGTCGAACGGCGCGCACAGCTCGGCGATCGAGCGGCCCGATGCGACCGCCGCATTGCACACGCGTGCGCCGTCCAGGTGCGCGGAAAGCCCGCGGCCGCGCGCGACCGCGACGGCCTCTTCCGCGTAGCCGGTCGGCAGCACGCGGCCGCCGATCGTGTTTTCGAGCGCGAGCAGGCGCGTGCGCGCGAAGTGGTTGTCGATGGGTTTGATCGCGGCGACGATCTTGTCGATCGGCAGCGTGCCGTCGAGTGCGTTCTCGATCGGCTGCGGCTGGATGCTGCCGAGCACCGCCGCGCCGCCGCCTTCGTATTTGTAGGTGTGCGCGAGCTGGCCGACGATGTATTCGTCGCCGCGCTCGCAATGCGCCATCAGCGCGGCGAGGTTGCTTTGCGTGCCGCTCGGAAAGAACAGGCCCGCCTCCTTGCCCGCGCGTTCGGCCGTCGCGGCCTGCAGGCGCAGCACGGTCGGGTCGTCGCCCCACACGTCGTCGCCGACTTCGGCGGCAGTCATCGCGGCCAGCATCGCCGGGCTCGGACGCGTTACGGTATCGCTGCGTAAATCGATCATCGTTGTTCCCTGAGTGAACGTGTGCCGATACGGATCCACCGATACCGGCGGTGCAGAAACGAGACTCAGAGTGTACGCAATTCGCGGTGCGCTTGCCGGGCGTCCGACGGGCCCGGTGGCGTGCGCGCCGCGCGTGCCGGCAACGGATGCCGGAAGTTCGGGGGCGCGCCGCATCGTGCGATGACGTTGCGGCGCGCCGGCCACATCGCAGCGCGCCGTCAGTAACGCGGCGGCGACGGCTGCACGCCGGGCGGCGGCATCGGCGGCGCGGCGCGCTGCGCGCCGCCGTAGCCGCCGCTCATCCCGCCCGGCACCGGCACGCGGTTGCCGTTCGCGTACATGCATTGCAGATACCCATAGTCATAGCGGCGCTGCACGTCGTACGCGGAGCCCTGCGCGGCGCCTGCGCCGACCACGCTGCCCGCGAGCAGCCCCGCGCCCGCGCCGACGGCCGCGCCCGAGCCGCCGTTGAATGCAGCGCCCGCCGCGGCGCCGAGCGCCGTGCCGACGGCCGCGCTGCCGAGCGCGCTCGCCGTCGACGCCTGCCCGGCGCTCACGCCGCCCGATTGCTGGAACGCGTACTGGCGGCAGTTCGCGTCGTCGACGCGGAACTGGTCGAACGACTTGCCCGTGCCGGGCAGCGCCATCACGGTCGGGCCGGTCGGCACGTACGCGCATGCGCTGACGAGGCCGGCCAGCACCGCCAGCGCAGGCCAGCGCGCATATCGGATCGCTTTGTTCATGGTCGCTCCTCCATCACTGCGGCTGCGCCGGCACCGACCGCCAGCCCGACTTGCAGTCCTTCACGTACGGGTAGTAGTGCTTCGACGCATCGCAGTAGTACCAGACGTCGCCGGCACCGTTTCCGGAGGGCCCCTGCTGCGCCTGCCCTTGCTCGACATACTCCGGCGGCGGAGGCGGTGCGACGGGCACCGCGATGACGGGCGGCGGATAGTAATAGGGGGCGGGCGCAACGGGGTAGTAATACGGGTAGCCTGCGCCGACCCAGACCCCGACACGGCCGGCGTGGGCGACGCCGGCCGTGCCGATCGCGACGGCGGCGACAGCGCCCAGCGCGAGCTTCGAAGCATTCACGTCTCGATCTCCGAAAAAAACCGGTTCGCGATCGCGAACCCGACGCACTCAACGCTACGCTGCGCGCGATCCGGCATCCATTACGGGCACGCGCGGCAATGTTGCACGGCGTTACCGGTGTGACAGAGGCCGCGCGCGGCGGCCGCCTGCGCACGCGCGTGCGTTACCGGCTAACGCGTCGAAACGGCCGGCCGGCCGGCGCGAACGGCCCGGACAGCCGGCATTGACGGATTGTTCAGACCCGACGCCGCGGCGGCATCGCAGCACGCGCGGCGGCATACGGCGATCCTACTCCCGACCGCGCGTTCCCGATGATGCGACGCGCCATATTGACGCAGGTGCGGCAGACCGCCACGGCGCGCCCGCGCGCGCCGCGCTCCACGTTCTTGATACGAATCAACGATTTATCCCATAAAGACCGCGTCCGGTCTGGACATCTGCGACGAGTTGGCACATTTCGCGCCGCAACATCGCGTCCCATACTCCAGCCAACCCTGCGGCCATTCGTGGCCAGGGTCCGTCGGCAGGCCCGCCGGCGGGTATCGACAGCTTCGGTCAACTGGTATGGACACCGCATTTTCGGCCCTCGATCTGGCCCGCCTGCAGTTCGCATTCACCGTCTCCTTTCACATCGTCTTTCCGGCGCTGAGCATCGGCCTCGCGAGCTTCATCGCGGTGCTCGAATACCGCTGGCTCAAGACGGGCAAGCCGTACTACAAAACCCTTTGCCTGTTCTGGTCGAAGATCTTCGCGGTCGCGTTCGGGATGGGCGTCGTCTCCGGCGTCGTGATGAGCTATCAGTTCGGCACCAACTGGTCCGGCTTCTCGAGCTTCGCCGGCTCGGTCACGGGGCCGCTGCTGATGTACGAAGTGATGACCGCGTTCTTCCTCGAAGCCGGCTTCCTCGGCATCATGCTGTTCGGCTGGAACCGCGTGAGCCCGCGCGCGCACTTCGGCGCGACGCTGATGGTCGCGATCGGCACGCTGATCTCGACGTTCTGGATCCTCGCGTCGAACAGCTGGATGCAGACGCCGCAGGGCTTCGAGATCGTCGACGGCCGCGTCGTGCCGACCGACTGGTTCGCGATCATCTTCAACCCGTCGTTCCCGTACCGGCTGCTGCACATGGCGATCGCCGCGTTCATCGTGGCCGCGCTCGTGGTCGCCGCGACCGGCGCATGGCACCTGCTGAAGGGCCGCCGCGACAAGGGTGTAAAGAAGATGTTCTCGATGGCGCTGTGGCTGCTGCTCGTGCTCGCGCCGGTGCAGGCGCTGATCGGCGACCAGCATGGCATCAACACGCTGAAGCACCAGCCGGCGAAGATCGCCGCGATCGAAGGCCTGTGGGAAACCGAGAAGGGCGGCACGCCGCTGAACCTGTTCGGGATTCCGGACATGAAGGCGGAAACGACGCGCTACGCGGTGAAGGTCCCGCACCTCGGCAGCCTGATCCTCACGCACACGTGGGACGGCGAGATCCGCGGCCTGAAGGAATTCCCGCCGGAGGACCGGCCGAATTCGACGGTCGTGTTCTGGAGCTTCCGGATCATGGTCGGCCTCGGCTTCGCGATGATCGGGCTCGCCGCGCTCGCGTGGTTCCTGCGCCGCCGCGGCAGGCTGTATGACGCGAAGTGGTTCCAGCGCTTCGCGCTCGCGATGGGCCCGACCGGCTTCGTGTCGCTGCTCGCGGGCTGGGTGACGACGGAAGCGGGCCGCCAGCCGTGGGTCGTCTACGGCGTGATGCGCACCGCGCAGGCCGTGTCGCCGCTGACCGTGCAGCAGGTCAGCATCTCGATGATGACGTTCGTGATCGTGTACTTCCTCGTGTTCGGCACCGGCGTCTACTACATGCTCAAGCTGATGAAGGCCGGCCCCGCGCTGCCCGACGTCCCGCACGACGGCAAGCCCGACACGCGCCCCGACCACACCGCACGCCGTCCGATGTCGGCCGTCGACGAACTGATCGAGACCGTCTGAGCCGCCCACCCTATCCGCAAACGAGAAAACCTATGGACGTCACCGTAATCTGGGCCGCGATCATCGCATTGGGGCTCTTCATGTACGTCGTGCTCGACGGCTTCGACCTCGGCATCGGCATCGTCTTCCCGTTCTTCCCGGACGAGAAGGAACGCGACCTGATGATGAACACGGTCGCCCCCGTGTGGGACGGCAACGAGACCTGGCTCGTGCTCGGCGGCGCCGGCCTGTTCGCGGTGTTCCCGGTCGTGTATTCGACCGTGCTGTCGGCGCTGTACCTGCCGCTGATCTTCATGCTGGTCTGCCTGATCTTCCGTGGCGTCTCGTTCGAGATCCGCGCGAAGGCGCGCCGCACGAAGCACCTGTGGGATCTCGCGTTCATCGGCGGCTCGGCCGGCGCGACGTTCTTCCAGGGTATCGCGCTCGGCGCGTTCCTGCAGGGCATCGACGTGAAGAACGGCGTGTTCGCGGGCGACGCGTTCGACTGGCTCACGCCGTTCAGCCTGCTGACGGGGCTCGGCCTGATCGTGACCTATGCGCTGCTCGGCTGCTGCTGGCTCGTCGCGAAGACCGAAGGCGACCTGCAGCGCCGCCTGCATCGCGTCGTGTGGCCGCTGACGGTCATGCTGCTCGCGTTCATCGCGATCGTCAGCCTGTGGACGCCGCTGCAGGATCCGGCGATCGCCGAACGCTGGTTCGATTCAGGGCTGTTCTGGCGTCTGCTGCCGGTGCCGTTCCTCGTCGCGGGATGCGCGGTGTGGATGTATCGCGCGGTGCGCAGCCGGCACGACATGACGCCGTTCGTGCTCGCGCTCGCGCTCGTGCTGCTCGGCTATGTCGGCTTGCTCGTCAGCCTGTTCCCGTATGCGATTCCGCAGAACATGACGATCTGGGAAGCGGCGGCGCCGCGGGAAAGCCAGACCTTCACACTGGTCGGCGCAGCAGTTATCCTGCCGATCATCATCGCCTACACGACGATGGGTTACTGGGTATTCCGAGGCAAGGTGCGCCATGAAGACCAGCACTACTACCACCACTGAGCACGACGCCGCGCCGCGCTCGAAACTGCGCGGCTGGATGTGGTTCGTGCTGCTGTGGGCAGGCGGCGTCGCGGGCGCGGTGACGCTCGGCTATGCGTTCAAGATCTTCATGAACCTGACGCTGTTTGCGGTGAAGTAAGTCCGTCGTGCCGCGTCGCGCGTCATCGCGCGCATCATCGCGCGCGGCACGCAAGCATGCGCGGCGCGTGTCCGCGTTTCGCACGATGCGGCCCTGGGCACACCAGTCATTGCCCGCACGGCGCCGCGCACATCGCCTTGTCCACTTCGGCGAAAAACGTCTGATAGAACGCCGGCTCGACGACGGTCTTGGTGCGCGAATCGCCGTTGCTGTCCCACACCGTGCGATCGAACCGCGCGCGCACGGTCGTGTCGCGCGAGCCGTGCGTCGTGCGGACCGCCACGATCGCGGCCACGCGCTCGTGATCGGGCTTCGCCGGAATCCATCCGATGCGGGCCTTCACCGCGCCGCGCAACAGTTGCCGCCACGTCGGTATCAGCGTGTCGCTGCGGCCACCTTCGACGAGCCCCGTATCGCGATCGACCGTCACCGGCGCGTAGCCTTGCGCACGCAGCACGTCGGCGACCGCATCGAGCGCACGCGCCTGCGTGGCGCCCGCAAAGCGGCGATCGCTCAGCATGCGCAGCGTCTGCTGCTCCGCATCGGTCAGGTCGACCTCGGTCTGGCTCGAGCTGTAGCGCACCAGCGACCCGCCGCTGCCGATCTGCCGCTCGTTCGCCGGTTTGCCCGCACATCCGGTCAGCGCGGCGATGAGGCACGCGCCGGCGAGCGCCAGTGCGCGACGGCCGCGTGCCGGCGGCATCACGGGCGCGCGATGCGACGCCCACGGCCGCGATGTTCGTGTCCGGCGGCCTCGGCGGGCCGCGCAAAAGCGGCGGGTTCCGGTTGATCGGACAACGGGCGGCGATATGATCGTCATCGTGGCATTCTCCTGTCGGCGCCATCATAGGGACGCGCCCTGCCCTCGACAAACGACATTTTCTGACCGACTGTGTAGCTTTTCTTCGCGATCGCACGATGCGCCGACTGCCGCCCCTGAACGCGCTGCGCAGCTTCGAAGCTGCCGGACGCCTGCAAAGCCTGACCCTCGCCGCCGACGAGCTGAACGTGACCCAGAGCGCGGTCGCGCAACAGATCCGCGTGCTCGAATCGTTCTTCGGCATGAAGCTGTTCGAGCGCGACGGGCGTTCGCTGCGACTCACGCCACGCGCGCGGCACTATCTGGTCGACGTCGCGAGCTGCCTCGGGCGGCTTGCGCAGGCGACCGGGCAGATGTTCGATTCCGTCGCCGGCCCGCCGATCCGTGTCGATGCGTCCGCGTCGTTCGCGCATGGCTGGTTGCTGTCGCAACTGGCCGCGTTCCAGGCCGCACATCCGGGCATCGACGTGCAGCTCGCCGCGACGCCCGACGCCGAGCAGGACCGGCTCGACGAGACCTGCGACGTCGTGATCCGCCGCTATACGCCGGAGCTGCGCCGCAAGGGCTTCGTGTCGCGGCCGCTGCTCGCGGGCGTCGCGGTGCCCGTCTGCGCGCCCGGCCATCCGCTGCTCGAGCGCTTGCGCGTGCCGTCCGACCTGCGCAATGCGCCGCTGCTGCATTACGAGGGCGTGCCGCAAGCCTGGCAGTACTGGTTCCATCAGGCCGGCACGGACGTCACCGAGACGCTGCGCGGCCCGTTCTATCGCGATTTCTTCCTGCTGCTCAAGGCGGCCGCCAGCGGGCTCGGCGTGTGCCTCGCCACGCGCGCCGTCGTGCGCGACGACCTCGCAAACGGCCGGCTCGTCGCGCTGTTTCCGGAGGTCCATCTCGAAGGGCCGCCGTTTCACTGCCTGTATCGCGACGATGACGACGACCGGCCGCTGCGCACGTTCGTCGACTGGCTGTTCGCGCGCGCGGTGGAAATGGATGGGCCGATTACGGTGTGACGAGGGCAGCGGCCTCTATGGTGACTCGCGCACGACCCCGAGCTTCAGCCCCAGCATGCCGAAGATCCGATTCATCGTCTGCACCGTGCCATCGCTGCGCCCCTGCTCGATATCCTGAATCGTTTTTGTGGATACGCCCGCGAGCTTCGCCATTTCCGCGCTCGTCAGCCGCATCGTGCGCTTGAGATGGCGCACGGATTCCTGCAGTGTCCATTCGGGATGCGAAATGACATCCTCGATCGCCTTCCGCCGAAGTGCCAGTTGATCCGGAAGCGACAGCGTGTTGTAGCGCTTGTCCATGGTGTCGTCGGCCGTATCAGAGTGCGGCCATTTCGTCGGCAAGCCGTGCAATGCCCGGCCGCAGATGCGCGTGCACATCGGCTTCCAGCCCGAAATCCGCACCATGGTCGGCCACGTTCCGCAGACGTGGCGCCATGTCGCGCAGCCGTGCCGCCAACGCGCCGCGATCGAGTGCACGATGGGTTTCGCCGGGCTGCGGCTCGCTCGCCCGGACGACCGTGTCGAGCACGCGCGTCCAATCCGGGCTGCCGCCGTCATTGTCTTGCCAGCGAATGCGTCTGGCGATGCCGTCAGGATGCAAGTACATCGGCGCGAAATCGTATAGCGGCGTAAGCGCGACGCGACCGTCGAAATCGCGCTGCAAGGCAGTATTTCGGGCGTGATTGTCCTTGTTGCCCAGTGCCAGATTCGCGACGTCGCGGCATAGATATTCGCTCACCTCGGCTTGCGGATCCGTGCATTCGCGCACGAGATGCCAGCACACCTCATCGTGAGTCGGCACGACGCCGAAACCGGCCTTGCCGGTCAATGACGCGATACTTTCCTGAGCGAGCCGGGCAACCCCCGACACACAGCGCACACGGTCGAAACGCGGGATAAAGAGGGATCGGCCGCGCAGCGTCAACGGCGCATGCACACGCAGGCCGAGAAATTGCGCGAGCGCCATGTATGGCGCCTCGTGGCGCAGAATCTGCGCAAGACGCTCATTCGTGCCGCGTCCGAACTTCACGACGTAATGCGCCATCGCTCGCTCGTCGGGCAGAGTGTGATCCAGGTAGAGGAGGCCGTCGTCGGCCCGAGTCAGCAGCAGCTTGGGCCATTCGCCCTGCACACCGGACGACCCGGCCACAAAGAAACCGTGTGCGGCAAGGTACTCGCTGAACGCATCGCCGCGCGTCGCAATCTCGTCATCCGTGAAACCTTGCAGCGGCCCACGCCGCTCGGCCAGCCACTGCGCGGCCTCTTTTACGCGAAGATTGCCGATCGAATTTCCAGCCCCTGCCAGCAACAATGGCCAGTCGGCGCCCTCTTCCGCCGTTTCCGGCAACCCGAGCCGGCGAAGCAGCTCAAGACGACCGAAACCCTGCGGCAACAAGTCGATCAGGAATACCGGCCAATGCGGCTGATCCAGCGGCTCGAGGCCGACCGGAAAGCGACAGGTCATCGCGTAAGCGTCCCTGGCTGACTGGTGTTCGACGGCCCATTCGATGTCGTATCCCGTATACGTGCGGCTACGCCAGCCCTCCCCGGTTTGCCCGAGCAGACTGACGACACCGACGTCGCGCCAGATGCCGTTGGCGTGGAGTTGAATGGTGCAAGACTGGTTCATTTCGGCAGAAATCTATACAAATCATGGCAATCTATCTGCATGAATTATATAGAATTCTTCCGAAATAGGATGACAGCAGAAAAGACGCCGGGAAATGCGCAGTTGCCAATCCGGTCCCGCTCAGCGGCGGCCGCCCAGCGCTTCCTCGATCTTGCGATCGGTCTTGTACTGGCTCAGCGCATAAACCGACCAGATCGCGGCCGGGATCCAGCCGATCAGCGTCAGTTGCAAGATCAGGCAGATGATCCCGGCGAACGGACGGCCGATCGTGAAGAACTGCAGCCACGGGACCAGCAAAGCGAGTATCAGGCGCATCGAAAACCTCTTGGTGCGTTGTTGAAGGAGCGTGCGCGGTCAATATGGCGCTGCGCCCCGTAGAAATCAAGCGCGCGCAGCGCCACCGCTCCCCTTCACCCGCTCGTCAAAAAAAACGGCCGTCGCATCGCACGACGGCCGTATCAAAGCGCTGGAGAAAATCCCGCGTTGCGATCAGAACGTATGCCGCACGCCAACCCGCACGAGCGTCTGCGTATTGCCCGCCGACGAAATGCCGTTACCGACGTCCCCGACCGACGCCGTCGCGTTGACGACGTTGCCGTACGGATCGAGCGTCTTGCCGCTCGCCTTCTGGTAGCCGACGAGACCGTACAGCGCGGTCCGCTTCGACAGGTAGTAGTACGTCGCCAGATTCGCCTGGTGATACTTCGGCGCCGCTTGCCCGTCGACCGAACTGCCGCGCGTGAAGTCGTACCCGGCCGCGACGCGCAGCGACGGCGACGCCTGCCACGACACGGTGCCGCCGACCGAGTTGTAGGTCGCGGTGCCGGCGAACGTCGAGAACGCACCGGCACGGTACTGCGTGTTGCTGTACGACAGGCCGAGCGTCACCGCGCCGATCTGGTAGGTCGACGCGGCCGCGACGATCTGCATGCTCTTCGACGACGCGAAGCCTTCGTTGATCGACGACGCGAACGTGCCGTCGTACGCGCCGGTCCATGCGCCGCCGTTCGCGCCGAATGCATTCGTCGCATACAGGTACGCGGCCCCGATCGCGAACGGCCCGTTCACGTACTGCCCGCCGACGCTCCACGTATTCTGGTTCTTCGCGCTGCCCGGCTGGCCGCCGAAGCCGTACAGCGCACCGAACGTGAAGCCGCCGAATTTCGGGCTCACGTACTTGACCGAGTTGTTCTCGCGCGATTGATTGTCGATGTTGTCGAGATCGCCCGGATGCGCGCCCATGCCGGTCAGGAACGAGCCGGGGCCGATCGTGCCGACGAAATCGACGATCGGATCGTACTGACGACCCATCGTCAACGTGCCGTAGCGCGTGCTCGACAGCCCCATCCACGCCTGGCGGCCGAACATCCGGCCACCCTGGCCGAGCTGCCCCGTGCCGATGTTGAAGCCGTTCTCGAGCTGGAATACCGCCGCGAGCCCGCCGCCGAGGTCTTCCTTGCCCTTCAGCCCCCAGCGGCTGCCGGACCACGTGCCGCTCGCGAAGCTGTAGCTCGATGCGCCGCGATACGCGACCGGCGAACCCAGCGAACCCTTGCTCGTCGCGACCCGCTGGTTGCTCGTGTACCCCAACCCTGCATCGACGATCCCGTAGAGCGTGACGGTGCTTTGCGCGTGCGCGACGGTGCAGAGACCGCCGGCGACGCACAATGCGAATGTGATCTTCTTCATGTAGAGGATTCCTATTTATTCAATCGATACAACCTGATACCACCCGATACGACACATCCCGTCAGGCGGGATGCCGACCTACGCCGACTCGGACAGCCATCGCGCGGCATGCGCGACGAGCGGGTCCGCTTCGTCGAAGCATTCGACGCCCGCTACCTGCGGCGCGTCGCAAATCGTGTACACAGGCTTGCCCCATTGCAGCCCGAGCGCGATTTCGGACAGCGTGCCGAGGCCGCCGCCGACCGCGATCAGGCACAGCGACGCGCGCGCGATCAGCGCGTTGCGCGTGATGCCGAGCCCGGTCGGCAACGCAACGCTCAGATAGGGATTCGCGTCCCGCGCGTCGTCCTCGGGCAGCAGCCCGATCGCGCATCCGCCTGCCGCATGCGCGCCGCGCGCGGCGGCCTCCATCACGCCCTGCTTGCCGCCGCCGACGAGCACGACGCCCGCCGCCGCGAGTCCGTGCGCGATCCGTTCGGCGACGTATAGCTGTTCGTCCGTCGCATCGCGCGGCCCGATCACGCCGACCGGCATCCGGTGCCGGCGCGCGCCGCGCTGCCGTTGCGCGAGCTGCTCGAGCGCGTCACGCGCTTTTTCCGACCATTCAATGACGCCGTTGCCGTACAAGGCCTTCCCCCAGTGCAAGAACGCAGGTGCAGAGCGCCGTCAGCACGATCGACAGCACGGCTGCCTGCGAGAAATCGGTTTGCCCGTCCGACAGCTTCAGGTACATCAGCAGCGGCAGGATGTTGATCTGTGTGCCGGCGAGCGCGAGCGCCGTGCCGTACGTGCCGAGCGCAATCGCGCTGACGAGGCACCACGCCGACGCGACCGACGGCCACAATTCGCGCCACGCGACGTCGAACCACGCACGCCACGGGTGCGCGCCGAGCGTCAGCGCGGCCTCGAGCGGGCGCCGGTCGAGATTCGCGAGCGCCGGATAGAGGATCAGCGCGACGCGCGGGATCAGGTAGTACGCGTAGGCGACGGCGAGCCCCGGCATCGTGTAGATCGCCCCGCCCACGACGGTCGGGTCCGCGCCGAGCGACGCGAGCAGCGTCGTCACGAAACCGGCGCGGCCGAACGCGAGGATGAACCCGTATGCGATCACGAGACCGGAGAACGCGAGCGGCACGCCGAGCAGCGCGAGCGACCAGCGCCGGCGCGCGGGCGGCTGCCCGGCCAGCGCATACGCGAGCGGCACGCCGACGCCGACGGACAGCGTGCCGGCGCAGACCGCGAGCGCCAGCGAACGCACGATCGCGTCGGCGACGAGCGGATCGCCGAACACCGCTGCGAACGCACGGCCGCCGTCGGTGAACGCCGCGCCGACGAGCGCGGCGAGCGGCAGCGCGAAGCACACCGCGAACAGCGCGGCGGCCGGCACCGCGCCGTAGCGGCGCATCGCGCCGCGCTCCAGGGACGAAACCCGCATCACGCGCCCCTTACTTGCCGAGTGTCGCCTGCGACCAGAGCTGGTCGACTTCGGCCTTGCGCGCCGCGGCCTTCGCGACGTCGAGCGGATGCACCTGCGGCGCGTTCGGCAGCTTCGCGGCAACGTCCTGCGCGACCGGCGTGCCGGGCACCGCCGGACGCACGTAGCCCTGCGCGAACAACGCCTGCCCGACGTCGCTCATCACGAGGTTGAGCCACAGTTGCGCAGCGGCCGGATTCGGGCCGTTCTTCACGAGGCTCATCGCGTACGGCGCCGATACGCTGCCGTCCTGCGGAATCACGACCTCCGCCGCGTCGCCCATGCCGTCCGTGTATTTCGCCTTGAGACCATCGTTCTCGTAGCCGATCAGGATCGGGATCTCGCCTTTCACGAACTTCGCGTACGGCGTCGTGCCCTCGACGCGCAGCACGTTGCCGGCGTTCTTCAGCTTGCCGAAGAATTCCGCGCCGGGCTTCGGATTGTCGACGCCGCCGCCGAACGCGTACGCGGCCGCGAATACGGCAACCTGTCCCTGCCCGGTCGAGCGCGGATCGAGATAGACGACCGCATTGCGATACTCGGGCTTCAGCAGGTCGGACCAGCGCTGCGGCACGTTCTTCACGAGCTTCTTGTTGACGAGGAACGCGATGTTCAGCGAGTGCACCGCGAACCAGCGGGCATCAGGCGCGCGAAACACCGTCGGCAGCTTGTCGAAATTGAGCGGCTTGAACGGCGCGACGACGTCCTTGCCCGCCGCGTCGAGCGCCGACGCCGCGAAGTAGTACGCGGTATCGGCCTGCGGCCGGCGTCGCGACTTGTCGAGCGCGACGACCGTCGCCGCCGAGCCGATGTCGTTGTACGTGATCTCGACCTTCGGATAGCGCTTGCGGAATTCGGCGAACAGCGCCTTCCAGTTCGCCCATTCCGGCCCCGTGTCGAACGACACGACGAGCCCTTCGTCGGCGGCCTTCTCGTACAGCGCATCCTCGCCGGGATACAGCGGCGCGGCATGGGCGAGCGCCGGCGCGAGCGTCGCGAGCGCGCAGAGCGCCAGCAAGCGGCGGCGCATCGCATGAAGGAAGTGGCGGCGTGCAGACATCATGAATCTCCGTTGAATGAATGGGGTCGCCCGCGCTTATGCGACAGGCAGCACGAGCAGGTGGCGCGGCTCGATCGCGATGCAGCGCGCGGGCAGTTCGCGCCCTTCGCCCAGCAGCGCGTCGGTGCCCCCCGCCGGCACGAAGTCGAAACGCTGCGTCGCGCCGAAATAGCGCACCTCGCCGACCCGGCCGTCGATGCGGTTCACCGCATACGCGGGCGGATCGGGCAGCACGTGTTCGGGCCGCACCAGCACGTCGACCGTGTCGCCCGGCCGGTGCGCACCCGTCTCCGCGCACAGCGTCGTGAAGCGCACGTCGACTGCGCCATGCGCGAGCACACGGCCGCGCAGCACCGTCGAATGACCGACGAAGCGGGCGACCTGCGCGGACGCCGGACGCTCGTACAGTTCGCGCGGCGCGCCGGCCTGCAGCACGCGTCCGCCGTCGACGATCGCGACGCGGTCGGCCATGCTGAGCGCCTCGTCCTGGTCGTGCGTGACGAGCAGCGTCGTCGCGCCGCACGCGCGCTGCAGCGCGCGGATCTCGTCGCGCAACTGATGACGAATGCCGGCGTCGAGCGCCGCGAGCGGTTCGTCGAGCAGCAGCAGCTTCGGTTCGACCACGAGCGCGCGGGCGAGCGCGACGCGCTGCTGCTGGCCGCCGGACAGCATCGCCGGGCTGCGGTCCGCCTGCGCCGCCAGGCCGACGCGCTCGAGCATCTCGAGCGCGCGGCGGCGCCGCGGCACGGCCGCGATCCCGCGCATCTTCAGCCCATAGCCGACGTTGTCGGCGACCGACAGGTTCGGGAACAACGCGTAGTGCTGGAACACCATCCCGACCTCGCGCCGCCACACCGGCACGCCGGCCATGTCGGCGCCGCCGATCGCGATGCGGCCGCGATAGCCGTCGAGCAGGCCGGCGGCCAGCCGCAGCAGCGTCGACTTGCCGGAGCCGCTTCTGCCCATCACGGCGAGCAGTTCGCCCTGCGTCGCGGACAGCGTGACCGCATCGACGCCGTGACGGGCGCCCGGATACTGGAACGTGATGTTTTCGAAATCGAGACTCATGACGGTTTCACTTCAAGCGTTGCACGGTGCCGACGGACGCGAGCGTCGCGAGCACGGCGAGGACGAGCAGCACGACGGTCGCCGCGCAGGCCATCCCCGACGCGCCGTAGAACGCCTGCAGCAGCACGATCGGGTAGTTGCGATAGCGGAAGCCCGCGATCAGGTTCGAGATCTGGAATTCGCCGATCGACAGCGCGGCCACCATCACGAGCCCGGAAAACAGGCTGTGCCGCAGGTTGGGCAGCACGATCGTGAAGAACTGGCGCAGCGGCGTCGCGCCGAGCGTCGCGGCGCACGCCTCGAGATGCGCGAGGCCCAGATGGCGCAGGTCGCTCAGCAGCGTCTGCAGCAGATACGGCAGCGTCAGCACCGCATGCGCGGCGATCATCAGCGGCAGCGTGCCGAGCCACGGCAGCGTGTCGCCGCTGAAGATCGCGATGTAGCCGAAGCCGAGCGTCAGCGCCGGCACCGCAATCGGCATCAGCATCACGATGCGCGTCGCGACGCCGCGGCCGGCCACTGCCCGGTGATGCAGCGCATACGCGAGCGGCAGCCCGAGCACCGCGTTGATCGCACAGCACGCCAGCGCGACGATGAAGCTCACGCCGAACGCGCGGGTGAAGCTGCGGTTCGCCGCGAGATCCGCGAACCAGTGCCCCGTGAAGCCCGTCGGCAGCAGCGTGTTCGTCCACGACTGGCCGACCGAGCCGACCAGCAGCAGCGCGATCGGCAGTACGAGGTAGAGACCGAACACGGCGACGAGCGCCTGAAGCAGCAGGCGGCCCGCAATCGCGCTCGGTCGTTTGTTACGACGAGTCGGAACACCAACGGCGACGGCCGGGGCGGATGACGGATGCATGGGAAAGCTCGCTGACGGAAACCGGAATGTGCCGCGCAACGCCCGCCGGACGGGGCCGGCGCGGGTTGTCGTGACAGACGCAGTGTGCGGATCCGACATGGCATCGTCATGAAAAAAACGTACAACCCCCGCATCGATCTGTGCGCGCAAGGAATAGCTCACCATGAAGCACCTGTTTCCGAACGTCGCGGAGCTGCACGCATTCGTGAGTTCCGCGAAGTATCTGAACTTCTCGTACGCAGCCCGCGAGCTCGGCCTGACGCCGAGCGCGGTCAGCCGCCAGATCGCGAATCTCGAGGCGCTGTTCGGCGTCAAGCTGTTCGTGCGCGAAGGGCGCAATCTGGTGCTGACACGGGCCGGACAGGTCTATCACGCACGGGTGGCCGGCCCGCTGCGCGAAATCGGCAACGCGTCGATCGAATTGCTGAGCGCCCGCGAGAACAGCGACCTGCTGACGATCGCGAGCGTGCCGACTTTCACGACGAAATGGCTCGTGCCGCGGCTCGCGCGCTTTCTCGCCGGCGCGCCGGACGTCACGCTGAGCTTTCGCCGCCATCTCGCGCACGGCGACGTGTTCCCGTTCGGGCTCGACGCGGCCATTCGCTACGGCGACGGCGCATGGGAAGGTGTCCGAAGCGACTATCTCGACGGACGAACCTTCGTGCCGGTATGCTCCGCGGAATTTGCCGCGCGGCACGCGTTGCGCGCGCCCGGCGACGCGGCGCTCGCGCCGCGGCTCGTGCACGAACAGGCGGAGATCGCGTGGTCGGTCTGGGCGGAGCGCCATCGTGCAGCGCAGATGAACGCGCTCGCGGGGCCGCGCTTCGAGCAGTATTCGGTGCTGATCCAGGCGGCGCAAGCCGGGCTCGGGCTCGCGCTCGTGCCGCGCTTCCTGATCGCCGACAATCTCGCGGCCGGCACGCTCGTCGAGCCGCTCGACGCGCCCGTCGACGTCGACGCGCAGGGGCATTACCTGTGCTACGCGCCGGAGCGCCTGGAGACGAGCGCCGCGTTGCGGCGCTTCAGGGAATGGATGCTGGACGAATGTTCGAAAGGGTGAGGCGGGGCCGGCATCGCCACTCGAAATAACGACGATCCGAAAGTCCAGGCAAGCGGCGCGCGACTGTGCGACTGTGCGACTGTGCGACTGTGCGACTGTGCGACTGTGCGACTGTGCGACTACGCGACTACGCGACTACGCGACTACGCGACTACGCGACTACGCGACTACGCGACTACGCGACTACGCGACTACGCGACTACGCGACTACGCCGTGAAGATGATGCCGGTGCTGTTCGCGAAGTAACCGCAGCGCCACTCATCGCCCGCAAAAAAAGCGCGGCGCCGTCGACCGCCCGGCGCCGCGCAGTACGCCTGCCGCGCGCGGGCGGCAGGCGGCTTTCCCGGTCAGTGATCGATGCCGAGTGCCGGCAGCACATGCGTGTGCTCGGCGACGACCGCATGCAGCAGGTCCGGATCCGCGCCGAGCAGGCCGAGGATCGTCGGCGCAACCTGCTTGGTGCCGACATAGTCGTTGACCGTGCGCGCGCGATGGATGCCCGGGTACGACACGAGCAGGCCGAGGTGGTTGTCATCCGGCGCGTTGCCGCCGTGCTCCTCGTCCTTCTTCGTGCTCGACGTATAGATCACGCCCGGGTTCGGCTGCACGATGATGTCCGGCGTGCGGCCGTTCGCCGGATCGCCAAAGCGCTCGGCCAGCGCCGCGCCGTACAGGATGTACGCCTGCGGGCCGTCCGCGCAGATCCCCGTCGCGGTGCAGCTGAGGTTCGCCTTCAGCGTCGTGACGACGGCCGTGCGCTGGCTGCGATCGCGCAGCCAGATCAGGCCGACGTCGTCGGTCTGCACGAAGCCCGTGTCGACGAGGCCCGTGCCGTCGTTCAGGTTGCCCGACGTGGTGGCGTTCTGGCCGAACTTGCCGTTCGGGTCGAGGTAGCTCTTCGATTCGAGCAGCGCCGTCAGCGTGTCGCCGTTCTTCACGAGCTTCGTGTGATCGGTCGGCGACTGGCCATGCTTCGCCGTGACGATCACGGCCGTCGAGCTATAGAGGTTGTGCTGCTTCAGTTCGTTGACGATCCGGCCGATCGAGTTGTCGATATACGTGATCGCGTTCGCGACCTGCCCGTTCGGCGTGAAGCTCGCATCCATGTAGCCGCCGCCCTTCACGACCGGCGCCTTCTGCGCGACGCTCAGCGTCTGGAAGTCCGCACCGAACAGCGTCGGCACCGGCGCGCTCTTGCCGGTCGAATCCAGGCCGTCGATCTGGTTGATCAGCGCATTCACGTGCAGGTTGTCGAAAATTGCGGTGTGCGAATAGACGTCCGTATAGTCCGTGCCCGTCGTCGCGTCGATCGAGTTGATCTCGGTGCGCATCAGATCGTCGACGCCCTTGCCCGACGGACCGTTCAGCCAGTCATAGCCCCATGCGTGCTTGTCGGCCCACGCGGTGTGCGCGTTCGGGATCGCGGCCTTCACGGCCTCGAACACGGTGTTCGTCTTCACGTAGTTGTGCGGATAGACCGGCACGCACTTGCCGCCGACGAGCGCGTTCGGGATCGCCTGCGGGTTGAACGCACCGCCGCCATTGAGGTTCACGAGCTTGCCGCCGTTCATCGCGTCGATGCCGGTCGTTTCGTCGAACACTACGTTCCAGCCCTGCTTGCCCGAGCACGTCGTGTCCGACGGCGCGTAAAGGTTGCGGTCGTACGACACGTCGTAGAACAGGCCGGCCGTCTTCGGCGAGCCGCCCGTCACGAGCGCTGCGAGGCCCGGGAACGAATCCGAGAGGCCCGGCGTATGCGCGTTCGTGTAGGTCACGCCGTTTTGCGCGAGCGTCGCCACGTTCGGGCACGTGTTCGCGCCGATGCAGCGCGCGAGGTCCTGCTCGTGCAGGCCGTCGATGCTGAGCAGCAGCACGTGCTTCACGACACGGCGGCCGTGCTCGCCGTCGTTCCCCTGCTTGTTCTCGTCCTGCTGCGCGTAGACACCTGCGCTCGCAAGCGCCAGCGCGCCCGCCACCACCATTGCCATCTTCCGCTGCTTACCGAAGAACGAAATCATCACCCCACCTCATCGATTGACGTTGAACTGCGAGTCCTGCGAACAGGCGCGTCAATATCGCCGAGCCGTGCGGCGGTCCCGTGAAGCGAGGCTTTCTGTTTTCTGTCAAACGTAACCAATCGCAAGTGACATCAGACGGTCGCAATGCGGTGGCCGCAGCGCTGCCTGCCTTGTGTGCAGCAGCGCACCGAACAGGCGCATGCGCGGCATTCGCGCACACACATACGCATGCACACGCAACGGCTGCACCGACACGCGGCATTCATCGTTTTTTTTCAGCTTGGCGCTTGACTATTGGCGTGTGATAAAGGGTTTTCCCTGACCCGGAGCACGAGAATGTCGACCCTGGAAGCCTTCCGGTTCGTGCTGGACGACGCACGCACGCCTGAAATCATTCGCCATCACGTCGTCGACGCGTTGCAGTACGCGCTGCGCAACTACGGCCAGGTCTTCACGGCCAAGGAAGTGGAATGGCTGACGCAGTGGGACGATCCGCGCCTGCCGCTCGCGGCGAGGAAGGAACTGGAGAAGCGCGAGCCCGTGCCCGCGCGCTGAACGTTCCGCTGCCGCGCCCGAACGGACGCGGCAGCGGAAGTGGAGGTGGAAGTGGAAGGGCTACGCGGGATTACTTCAGGCCGAAGTCGACGCGCGTCGTCGCGCCCTTGTCCTCGATGCCCTTCGCGTCGAGCTTCGGCGCGACGATGAACATCCGGCTCGAATCGATCTTCCCGTCGAGGTACTCACGCACCGACTGCGCACGGTCCTGCGCGAGCGCGCGCAGGCTGCCTTCGTCGACCGGCGCGTGCTCGGCCAGCGCCTTCTTCATGTCGTCGTCCGGCAGCGTCTTCTGCAGGCCGACCAGGTTGCGCGGCTTCTTGAAGTCGGCAGCCTTGTACGCGCGCGTGAGGTACGTGTGGTATTCGGCCGGCTCGACCTTCACCGAGCGCGGATCGACGCTCTCGCCCTGCCCGACGACGTCCTTCAGCTTCTGCTGCCGGACGAGCCGGTCGACATATTCGTCGCGCAGCCCCGGCGTGTCCTTGTCCGGATCGACGCGGCCGATCAGGTCGAGGCGGATCGACGACTTCTCGGTCAGCATCTTCACGACGGTATCGAGCTTCTTCTGCTGCGCGTCGCTCAGGTCGGACGAGCCCGGCGCGAACTCGACGTAGCCGAGCTCCTCGCCGCCGCTGCCGAACGCGTGCGCGAGCAGCGTGAACGGCGACGTGACCGCCTTCGCGACCAGGTTCAGCACCGCGCGCCAGATCAGCCCGCCGACGCTGAACTCCGGATTCGACAGCGAACCGGACACCGGCAGGTTCACGTCGATCTCGCCGCGCGAGTTCTTCAGCAGCGAGATCGCGAGCTTCACCGGCAGCTTCGTCGCGGTGTCGTTGTCGACGTGGTCGCCGAAGGTCAGCTGGTCGATGAAGATGTGGTTGTTCGCCGACAGCTGGTCGTTCGCGAGCTGGTAGTGCAGGTCGACGTTGAGCTTGCCCTTCGTGATCGGATAGCCCGCGTACTTCGCCGAATACGGCGTCAGGTTCGTCAGCTCGATGTCGTGCGCAGCCGCGGTCAGGTCGAGCGCCGGCTTCTCGATCAGCGGATTGACCGTGCCCTTGATCGAGATCGGACCGTTGGCCGCGAGGTTCGCGGTCACGTCGACCGGCGCGGACGTGGTCGAGTCCGTGCCGAACGCGCCGACCGTGCCCTTGATCGCGACGAGGTTCGCCGTGTAGTTCGGCTTGATGAAGTTGTCCGTGTAGTTCACGCGGCCGTTCTGCAGCACGAGCTCGCCGAAATGCAGCCGCACCGGGTTCTGCGGCGGCTGCGCGGCCTTGACGATCGCCGGCGCCGATGCGGGCGCCGGCGCGGACGCCTGCTGCACGACAGCGGCCGACGCGGCCTGGGGAGCTTGGGCAGCGGCCGGCGCCGACGCACCCTGCGGCGACAGCGGCACCGGCTCGCCCTTGCTCGTATCGCGCGTCAGCGACTGCGCGGGGCCGGTTTCCTTCGCGACGATGTCCTTCAGGTTCAGCCGCCCTTGCGAGTCGAGCAGCACGCGGCCGTAGAAGTTCGAGAACGTCACGCGCGCGGCGTCGACGTCGGTGCCCTTCTCGTCGTAGGTCGCCTTCAGGTTCGACAGCGCGAGCGAGCTCCATCCCGCGAACGGGCCGGACGTCACCTTGTCGAGCATCCGCACGTCGACGAGCGCCGCGTCGCCGCGATACGACGCGCGCATTGCGTCCTTCACCTGCGCGAACATCAGGTTGCCGTTCGCGTTGAGCAGCGCGCTCGCGATCGTCGCGTTCAGCGCACTGCCGAAATACGGCTCGAACGCGGCCGCGTCGAGGCGATTGCCGTTGATCTTCAGGCCGAGCTTCAGCGGCTGCGCGGTGACGTCGCCGGACACGTTCAGCGACCCCTTGCGGTTCAACGTCGCCTGCAGCTTCACCGGAAGCGGCTTCGTCAGGTCGTCGCTGAGTTTCTCCACCGACAGCTGCAGCGGCTTGATCGCGAGCTTCACCGGGCGCGGCGTCGACAGATCCGTGTAGTTCGCCGTCGCGTCCTTCACGTTCAGCGCGTCGATCTGGTAGTGCCACGACGGTGCGGCGGCCGCGGCCTTGCGCGCGACCGTGCGCGCGGGCAGCGCCTTCTGCGCGGGGCCCGCGAGCGCCGCGAGATCGATCTGGCCATCTTTCAGGCGCGTCACGTCGACCGCGAGTCCGCTCACGTCGACGCTCGCGATCTGCGCGGTGCGCGCGGCGACATCGACCTTCGCGATCTTCGCCTGCGCGTCGGGCAGCACGATCGCCGGCGCCTTCGCGTCCGGCGTCGCGATCTTCAGCGACTTCAGGCTGACCTCGCTGTCCGCGACCTGCGCGTCGAGCGGCGTCTTGCCCCAGTCGGCCTTCGCGTTGACCGTCGCGCCGAGCGTGCCGTCGAGCACGCGCGCGCGCGTCGCTTCGCCGAGGTACGGCTGCAGCGCGGGCAGCGCGAGCGCATCGACCGTCAGCTTCGCGTCGGCCTGCTTATCCGCCAGGCTGAACGCGCCTTCGGCCTTCACGTCGCCGCCGCGCGACAGCGTCGTCGACAGCGTGTACCTGGCCGGCGTCTTGCCCTGCACCGTCAAGCCGTCGAGCGTGGCCGCCAGTTGCGTGAGCGACATCGTGGTCGGCGTCGCGGGCACGCGGTCGTCGACGTTGATCGTGCCGCCGTCGATCGCGAAGTGGCGGATCGTCAGGTCGAGCGGCTGCGCTTTCGCTTCGGCCGCCGCATTGGCCTTCACTTCGGCCTTCGCTTCGCTCGCCGCTGCCGGCACGGCCACGCCGGATGCCGCGGGCGCACCCGATGCGGCCTTCGGCTCCGCCGCCGTCTTCGGCTCCGCCGGCTGCGCGGCGAGCTTCTCGACGTTCAGCACGCCCTGCCGGTCGCGCGCGAGATCGACGACCGGCTGGTCGAGGCGGATCTCGTCGAAATGCATCACATTGCGCAGCGGCTCGAGGCTGGCCG
This sequence comes from Burkholderia sp. MR1-5-21, assembly GCF_053427715.1. Lineage (NCBI taxonomy): Bacteria > Pseudomonadati > Pseudomonadota > Betaproteobacteria > Burkholderiales > Burkholderiaceae > Burkholderia > Burkholderia sp. MR1-5-21. The sequence goes on along the minus strand of NZ_JBSAXD010000004.1, from coordinate 270,304 downwards.
CCGCGACGTGCACGCCGCGCGCGGCGAACAGCGGCTCGGACGCCGCGCTCGTCACCTTCGCGTCGTTCAGGTCGACGGTGCCGGACACGCGCAGCGCCGGTTCCGCGCCGCTCATCACGAAGTTGACTGTCAGGTTGCTGCTGAGCAGGCCGCTCTGCACCGCGACTGGCAGCTTCGCCGGCACGTACGACATCAGCTTCGGCACATCGAGCCGGTCGAACTTCAGTTCGATGTCCGATTCGCGCGACTGCGCGAACGGCTTGGTCTTGCCGTCGAGCGCGATCGGGCTGCCGTCGAAGCGCGCGCGCAGCTTCGGCTCGACGAAGATGTCCGTCTTCGACGGCAGCGTCGCGATGTACGGGATGCCGAGCGTCCAGTTGTCGACGACGTGCTTCTCGTTCAGCAGGCGATCGTCGAAGTCGATCCGGCCGTCGTTGATCTGGATGTTCGACACCGAGAAATAGGTCGGCTTGCTTTCCGGCTTCGACGGCTTCGAGAACTTCTCGATCAGGTCGGTGAAGTTGAAGCGCTGCGCGTCGTAGCGGACGATCCGGAAGCGCGGCGAGTCGAGGCGGACCTCGTTGATGATCGGTGCGCCGCGAAACAGCGACGTCCACGACGGCCGCACGATGAGCTTGCCGATGTCGATGAAGTCGCCCTGCCCGCCGTGCTCGCCGAGATGGATGCCGTCGGCCTCGAGGTTCAGCGTGTAAGGATTCAGCGCGATGCGCTGGATCGTCGCGGGGCGGTCGAGCTGCTGGCTCAGCTGCTGCTCCGCAATGTGGCGGATCAGCGGCGGCGCGGCGAAGAACCCGAGCAGTCCGAATAAAACGAGGAAGGTCAGCACGCCGAGGCCGATGCGCCGGGTCCGGCGCGCGCGCACGACGCCGCCGAGGGCGTGAAGAGTCGAGTTTACGGTTTCTTTGTCTTGGCTTGCCATGCTCGATAGCCTGGGAACGACGGCCGTGCGATCCGGAACTCCGGTTCGCACGGTCCGACTATCTCGAAAGTATAGGCTGAGGGAATGACGGAACGCTGATTGGGCGCCGCCGCGTTCGCCCTTCGGACAGCCGCGGCGGCGGCGCGTTCACTTGCGCACGACGACGGGCGGCATCCACGAGCCGTCGCTCGCCTGCGGCTTCGGCGCGTACAGCCGCAACGCGAGCGCGAAATCCGCGCGCGGCGCCGGCAGCCAGTTCGCCGCATGCGCGCCGCCCGGCGACGCGGCCGACACGACGACGTCGATCGAGCCGTCGCGGTTGCGCCGCAGCCGGTCGCGGTCGCCGAGCGAACGGCGCGCGGCGCCGACGTCCGGCAGCGCGCCGTCCGTCGTGTACGGCGTGAGCGTCCAGAATGCGCGCACCGGCGGCAGCGCGCCCGGCGCGAAATGCAGCGTGTAGCGGTTCGCGCCGTTCAGCGGATGGCCGTCGCTGTCGACGCGCACGACCGCGAGCGTCTCGTCGTCGCGCGTCGCGGTGCCGAACTGGGTGTAGGCCGCATACGCGCGCAGCGCGTAATCCTGGCCGTACTTGCCGGCCGTATCGCCGATCCAGCTCCAGCCGTTCGCGTTCAGCAGGTTCGGCGGCGGCGCCGCGAGGCGCGCCCGCGCTTCGGCGACGCCGGCCGTCGCGGCCATGAGGCGGTCGCCCGTCCACAGCACGGGGTAGCCGGCCGACACGCCGATGTCGTCGAGCAGTTGTTGCGCGTGCGCGTCGTCGGCGGGCGCCGGGTTGTCCTGCAGCGCCTGCGCGAAGCGCGTGAAATACGCCTTCGGGGCGAGCGCGGCGACCTGCTCGGCCGGCGTGCCGCCGCTCGCCGCCTCGGCGGGCGCACTGCCGGCATGAACCGCGACGGACGCGCCGCGCGCGGCGCCCGTATACACCGACAGCGGCACCACGCGGATCCCGCGCTGCAGTTTCTTGACGACGGTGAGATCGCGGCCGCCGCTCGTCTGCAGGCGCACCTCGAGCCACGCGTTGCGCGACGGCACGTCGACGCGCGTCACGCCCTTCGGCAGCGTGCCCTGCCAGTCCTTCGCGGCGAAGGCAATCGTTTGCGACCGCGCGCCGCCGCGCGGGCCTTGCGCGACCGCGCCTGACGACCACAGCACGTTGGTCCACATGTCGAGCGCGCGGGCGTCCCAGTAGCGGCCGCGGGTATCCGGCAGCGTCACGAGCACCGGCTCGGCGCCGACGTCGAGCCAGCCGGTCGAGTCGAGCGTATCGACGCCCGGCAGCGGCGGATTGACCGCGCCGACGGGCGGCAGGGCCTGCGCGTGGCGCAGCGTGTTGAGCGGTGCCTGACCCGGTTGCGCACCGTCGCCGCCCGTGGCGGCTTCCTTCGCGACGTCCATCAGCACGAGCGGATACGCATAGATATAGGAGTCGGCCACTTCGGCGCGCATCCAGCCGGTCTTGCGCTGGATCGCGTCCGGTTGAGACGCGCATCCGGCCAGGAGCGCCGCAATGGCGAGCGACGCGCACACGCGCCGCAGGGAAACAGTTCCTCGTGGATTTCTTGTCATTGATAGCTGGCCGTTTGTCATTCTTTAAAAATCAATGCGTTGCGCAACTCGCAAGCGGCAAGGCCGTGGCCAGGCACGATCGATCCCCACTGCCTGGACCTCGCCAGGCTGCCGGGTCGCGGCAGCGGGCATTGATGTCCGGCCGCTATCATAGCGCCTCAGGGGAACCCCCAATATGCCGAATAAAGGTCATCGCAGCGGTCGGGAAGATGAAAGGTTCGGCGCGATCGGGATGCGCGCGGATCGGCCGCGAACATCGCGCCGGCACCGCCGACGTGAAAACGCCCGGCTTCCTGACGGGGCCGGGCGTTCGCTTGTTCCAGATTCAGGCCCGCCGCGCGCGGGCCAAGCTTCGGTCACACACCTTCGACCAGCACCGCGCGATAGCGCGCACCCTTGAAGCGATGCTGGACGACGGTCTGGTATTCAGCGCCGTGATACCACGCGTGCGCCGCCTCCTTCGACGGAAACTCGACGATCACGACACCCTCCGGGCCTTCGCCCTCGAGCGTCTCCTGCGGGCCGTACGCGGCGAGCACCTTCACCGGATGGCCGGCAAGCGTCGGGCCGACATCTCTGAAGTAGGTGTCGAGTTCCTGCTGATCCTGCGTGCTTTCACGGGTGAAGACGATGTACGTCGCCATGCTTGCGCTCCTGATGCGGTTCGAGGGTAGCCCGGCCTGTCGCGTGACCGCCGGGCCGCGTAGGGTTGCCCCGGAAGCTTACAGGTGTTCGCTGAAAAGCGTTGCCACCCAGGCCAGCGCTACTCCGACCGGCTCCGACTTGCCGTACAGGTCGTCGTGCGGCCAGCCCTCGGCCACCGGCAGTTCCTGCTTCCTCGACGCGACACGGCCATGGATTTCCGGGCCATCCTGTGTATACAGCGTCACATCGTCGCGGCCGCTTGACCTTACCATTATGGGAATGTTGAAACTGGCGATGTATGCGGCTCGGGCCGCGCTTTTGGGGAACCCGACATGACAGAACCGCTCGCCTCGGTAACGGCCACGCTCGAACTCGACATCGACGGAATGACTTGCGCGTCGTGCGTCGCGCGGGTCGAGAAGGCGCTCGCCAAGGTGCCCGGCGTGACGCGCGCGTCCGTCAATCTGGCAACCGAACGGGCGACGGTCGATGCCGACGCCGATGTCACGGCTGCCCGGCTCGTCGAGGCGGTAATGCAAGCCGGTTACAGTGCAACGCCGGTTATCGATCCGGATCCGGCCGCCGGGGCCGCAGCCACCGCAGCCACCGCAGCCACCGCAGCCACCGCAGCCACCGCAGCCACCGCAGCCACCGCAGCCACCAATATTGAACTCGACATCGGCGGCATGACCTGCGCATCCTGCGCCGGCCGCGTCGAAAAGGCGCTCGCCGCCGTTCCCGGCGTCACCCACGCGTCGGTCAATCTCGCGACCGAACGCGCGTCGGTGCAGGGCGCCTCCGCGATCGATCCGGCCACGCTGGTCGCCGCCGTCACGACCGCCGGCTATCAAGCGTCGCTTGCCGCCGCCCCGCAAACGGGCGCCGCTGCCGCTGCAACCGGCGCGGCCGCCGGCGCCGCCGTACCGTCGCCCGACGACCGCAAGCGCCGCGAAGCGATCCGCGAACGCAACCTGGTCATCGCCGCCGCGCTGCTGAGCGCGCCGCTCGTCGCGCCGATGTTCGTCGCGCCGTTCGGCGTCGAGGCGATGCTGAACGGCTGGCTCCAGCTCGTGCTCGCGTCGATCGTCCAGTTCGGCTTCGGCGCCCGCTTCTATCGCGCGGCGTGGCACGCGGTCAAGGCGCGCGCCGGCAACATGGACCTCCTCGTCGCGCTCGGCACGTCCGCCGCGTACGGCCTGAGCCTGTGGATGCTGCTGCGCGACCCCGCGCATCCGGGCCACCTGTATTTCGAGGCGTCGGCCGTCATCGTCACGCTGGTGCGCTTCGGCAAGTGGCTCGAGGCGCGCGCGAAGCGCCAGACCACCGAAGCGATCCGCGCGCTGAACGCGTTGCGGCCCGACCGTGCGCGGATCGTCGAGCATGGCGTCGAGCGCGATGTGCCGCTCGCGCAGGTGCGCGTCGGCACGACCGTCAGCATCCGGCCCGGCGAACGCGTGCCGGTGGACGGCCGGATCGTCGCGGGCCGTTCGCACATCGACGAATCGCTGATCACCGGCGAAAGCCTGCCCGTCGCGAAGGACGGCGGCGATCCGGTGACGGCCGGGTCGATCAACGGCGAAGGCGCGCTCGTCGTCGAGACCACTGCGATCGGCGCGGAGACGACGCTCGCGCGGATCATCCGCCTCGTCGAATCCGCGCAGGCGGAGAAAGCGCCGATCCAGCGGCTCGTCGATCGCGTCAGCGCGGTGTTCGTGCCGGCGATCCTCGGCATCGCGGCGCTGACGCTGATCGGCTGGCTGATCGCCGGCGCGGGCGCGGAAACCGCGATCCTCAACGCGGTCGCGGTGCTCGTGATCGCGTGCCCGTGCGCGCTCGGCCTCGCGACGCCGGCCGCGATCATGGCCGGCACCGGCGTCGCGGCGCGCCACGGCGTGCTGATCAAGGACGCGCAGGCGCTGGAACTCGCGCAGCGCGCGACCGTGATCGCATTCGACAAGACCGGCACGCTGACGGAAGGCAAGCCGTCCGTGACCGCGTTCGACGCGATCGGCGTGCCGCGCGACGAAGCGCTCGCGCTCGCCGCGGCGGTGCAGCGTCACAGCGACCACCCGCTCGCGCGCGCCGTCGTCGCCGCGCATCACGCGGACGTCGCTGCGCACGGCGGCGCGACGGCGGCGCCCGTCGCGACCGACGCGCGCGCGGTCGCCGGACGCGGCGTCGAGGCACGTGTCGACGGCCGGCTGCTGGCGCTCGGCAGCACGCGCTGGCGCGACGAACTGGGCATCGCGGTGCCGCCCGCAATCGACGCGCGCGCGGCCGAGCTCGAGCGCGCGGGCAACACGATCTCGTGGCTGATGCGCGCCGACGCGCAGCACACGCCGATTGCGCTGATCGCGTTCGGCGACACCGTGAAGCCGGGCGCCCGCGACGCGATCGCGGCGCTCGCCGCGCGCGGCGTCGCGAGCGCGCTGGTGACCGGCGACAACCGCGGCAGCGCGGCGGCGGTCGCGGCGTCGCTCGGCATCGACGAGGTCCACGCACAGGTGCTGCCGGACGACAAGGCGCGCGTCGTCGCGGAACTGAAGCGTACGCACGGCGGCATCGTCGCGATGGTCGGCGACGGGATCAACGACGCGCCCGCGCTTGCCGCAGCCGACGTCGGCATCGCGATGGCGACCGGCACCGACGTCGCGATGCACACCGCCGGCATCACGCTGATGCGCGGCGATCCGGCGCTCGTCGCCGACGCGATCGACATCTCGAAGCGCACGTACCGCAAGATCCAGCAGAACCTGTTCTGGGCGTTCGTCTACAACCTGATCGGCGTGCCGCTCGCGGCACTCGGCTGGCTGGACCCGGTGATCGCAGGCGCGGCGATGGCGTTCTCCAGCGTGAGCGTCGTCACGAACGCGCTGCTGCTGCGGCGCTGGAAAGGACACGCACGGTGAGCGGCAGGCCGGATGCCGGCGCGCGCCGACGCTAGCGGCAAGCCGCGCGCAGTCTCGCGCTCGACGATGCGCGTGCGGCAGCGGCGCGACCGCTCAAGCGCGCGGATCGCGGGATCACGGCCGGATGGAGGGAATAAAGGAAAGAAAGGCCGGGCGCGGTGGCGACTGCCTGTTGCACGCCAACGCAGGACTTGCGCTGTGCTCGGGCCTGACTGCATGCGCTCGCCGGTTCGTTTCGCGCAGGCGGACGGATTCCGGCAGCGGGTGCTAATCGAGGACGACGGGCTTGATCAGCGTCGTCGTGATCGGCACGAAGCCGGACGCGCGATAGAGCGCCCGCGCGGCCGCATTGTGGTTGAACACCGACAGCCCGATCTCGGCGACGCCGTGCCGGCGCGCGTCGGCCTCGAGCGCATCGAGCACACGCGTCGCCCAGCCCTGGCGGCGCCGGGCCGGCACGATTTCGAGGTCGTAGATGAACAGCGTGCGATTCGGGCCTTCGGTCACGATCGCGTACCAGAGATCGCCGATCGGATCGCCGCTGGCGTCATCGACGAGTGACACGAGTGTCTGGCCGGCGGTCAGCAGGCCGTCCGGCAGCAGCGTGTCGAAGCAGGCCCGGGCGCGCGCGGCGGCTTCGTCGGAAGCGTTCTGCCCGGATGACACGAGGTCGCGCGCGTAGCCGTCGATGGCCCGCGTGCGGTACGCGCGAAATTCGCCGGCCGTCATCGGCCGCATCTGCAACATGACCCGGTCGCCGTGTGAGGGAACGGATTTCCAGTGTAGCGGGACGGCCGCGCGTGCGCGCAGCGAGGCGGCGGAAATGCGGATGCACGGCATGCGCCGCGCGGGCGGATCAACGGATCAACGGATCAACGGATCAACGGATCAACGACGGTACAGGCAAATCGGCACGAGGTGCGACCGGCGCACGCGCTCGGCTTCGGCACGGCGTGCGGCGTACGAGTATTCCGCATCGAGCGGCATGTGCGGCGAAACGAACAGGTCGTCGATCTTTTGCAGCAGGGCGAGGATGAAGCTCATCTGAGACTCCTGACAGAGTGGACTAGGGTTTTCCCGTAGATGAATGCCATTCTAAGGGTTTTCCCTAGATTCTGCCAGTGCGCCGCAGCAATTTGCCGCAACCGATGCGCCAGCCACTGCGTAGCAGATGCTCGGATTGCCGCTACGACGCGGCTTTTCAGGTGGGGTCGGAACGCCTAGCGGCCGCGTCGAACGTGCTTCACGCTCGGTGTCTGGCGGTTCATGCTGCGCGCGAGACGGTCGACCTGCGCAAGCAGCGCCTCGTTGTGCTGTTCGAGCGTCATCAGCGTTGCCTGCTGGTTCGAGAGATCGGCGACCAGACGGTCGTTCCGCTGCTGCTGCGCGATGGCGTCCCGTTTCAGTCCGGCAATCTGGATCGTCTGCAGCACCAGCGCGACCAGCCCCGCCAGCACGACGACAGCCAGCGCGAGCAACAGGCGGTTCACGCGGCGCATTTCGCGATCGGCCGCGCGTGTCAGCGCGGCCGTTTCCGTCTGCAATGCGGCGATGCGGTCCGACAGCGGGCGCACAAGCGCGTCGGCGTCGAGCGATGGGGAAACGCCGGGCGGTTCGGTACGGTCCGATGACGGTTTCGTAACGAACGCGGCCGCCGATGCGACCGGTTGCGGTGCCGGCGACGCAGCGGGCGTGGCCGGCTGCGCGGAATCGCCAGCGCTCGCGACGTCCTGCTCGGCGGACTTCGACGCCGCGTGCGAGCCGGTCGGCACGACAGGCGCGGCCGGATCGATCGATTGCGATGCCGCGTTGGCAGCGCGCGGCTTGTCGTTGTCCCGCGCGGCTTCGGTCGATGCTGCGCCGACGGCTGCGACATCGGTCGCCGTGGACACGACCGGTGCGGTTTCGCTCCGCGCAGTTTCAGCCTGTGCGGCCTCGTTCTGCCCGGCCTCGGTCTTCGCGGCTTTGGTCTGTGCGGCTTTGGTTCCTGCGCCTTCGGGCTTCACGCCTTCCGGCTTCACTCGTTCTGTCTGGGTGACTTCGGATTGCGCGCCTTCGATCTGTGCGTGGCCGGTCTGCTGCGCGCCTCCGATCGGTGCGCCTTCGATCTGCTCGGTTTCGATCTGCTCGGTTTCGGTCTGCTCGGCTTCGGTCCGCGCGGCCTTGATCGGTGCAGCGTCGATCGGCGCCTGCCCGGCCGGCGTAATCCCTGCCGCCAATTCGACCGCCCGGCCATCGGCCTCGGACCCGCCCCCCGCTTTCTCCATCACAAGATCAACGGCAACCACGCCTTCCCTGTCCGCCCCCGCCAGCGCCGCAGACGTGCCCGCTTCGACCGCGATGCCTGTCGCACCAGCCTCCGCCGCCGGCACATCAAAGCCGTCAAGCGTCGTCTGCCCGTCGCCGTGCGCGTCGGCGACCGTCACGGCTTCGGCCGCCGGCACCTCCCGCGCCGTGCCCGGCACACGTTCGCGGACCTCGATCACCGGATCGCCGAACAGGTCGAGCGTGCGCTCGTCGCGCTGCGCGTCGGCCGCCTGCGCGTCGTCACCCGGCTGCGCCACCGCGTGCGCGGGCGCACGATCGGCCGCTGCGGCGGTGCGTCGACGGGATTTGGAGGGGGAACGGCTGGAACGGGAGCGAGGCGTAGCGACAGATTCGGTCATGGAGATCGGGATGCGGCAGGCCCCGCAACCGCGGGACCAGAACGTCGAACGGAATCAGTGACCGCGCATTGTCGCATGACCGGTCGCCTATTCAACGCCTGGCTGGCCATTCCCGTCGTCGAAGCGCGTAATGACGAACTGCGAGCGAACTGCGGGCAAACTACGGCCGAACAGCGGCCGAGCCGCGGCCCGGCAACGCACGCGGCTTGTTGCGGATCGCCCGATATTCGCAGCCGGGTTGAGCCGCATCAAGCGCGCCACGTTGCCGGGCATCGGAATTCTTTCCTTTATGTTGTGCCGGCTCGGAATGTTTTATCCTTGGCCCCGGCCGCGCGCATCCGACGCGCGCCGACACGAATCGATTCACGCGCCCAACCCCGACATGTCCGTCTCCGACTCCGCTTCCGCCCAGGCCGCCCAATTGCGCCACCATTTCGCGCACGTCGTCTTGCCGATCTGGCGGGGTTCCGGGTTCGACCGCGCAACGCAACTGCCGTTCGAAGCCGTCGATCAGGCAACCCACGCGCCGCTGCCGGTCGCGCGCTATCGCGCGATGGCGTGCGCGCGCCAGCTGTTCGTGTTTGCGCAAGCGGGCGACGCCGACCATGCGGCGACGCTGTTCGACGCACTGTGTCGGCGCTTTCGCGATGCGCGCCACGGCGGCTGGCACTACAGCATCGACGCCGCCGGCGCGCCGCTCGACACGACGAAGGACCTGTACACGCATGCGTTCATCGTGTTCGCCTGCGCCGCCCATTACGCGGCATCGGGCGAGCGCGCCGCGCGCACGGTCGCCGAAGAGACCGCCGCGCTGATCCAGGACCGCTTCGCGCCGCGGCGCGGTGAAGCGCTGCTCGATGCCGCGCGCCACGCCGACTTCTCGTCATCGGGAAGCGGCCCGCTGCAGAATCCGCTGATGCACCTGACCGAAGCGTGGCTCGCCGCGGCCGACGCGTTCGGCGACACCGCGTTCGACGATGCGCTCGCGCGCACCGCGCTGGCGGTCGAGCGCACGTTCGTCGACACGGCGACCGGCTGCATCGCCGAATTGCCGCTCGGCGCAGCCGACAACCGCTTCGAGCCGGGGCACCAGTTCGAATGGTTCTATCTGGTCGATGCGGCCGGCGCGCGCGTCGCGCAAACGGGATTGCGCGACGCGCTCGCGCGGGCATTCGAGTTCGCCGAACGGCACGGCGTCGATGCGCAGACGGGCGCCGTCAGCGCCGCGCTCGACGCGCAGGGCGCGTGCCTCGACGGCACGCAGCGGATCTGGGCGCAGACCGAGTATCTGCGCGCGCTCGCGACGCACGGCGGCACGCCGGCGTCCGCGCCGCTCGCGGCGCAGATCGCGCGCTTCGCCGCGCGCTTCCTGCATCCGCGCGGCTGGTTCGAGTGCAAGACGGCCGATGGGCAGGTGTCGCGCGCCGACATGCCGTCGACGACACCCTACCACCTCGCGACCGCTTACGCGGCGCTGCCCGCCGACGCGTAATCGTCGGCGGCGAACGACGGCGCCGCGCGTTCGCCATGCTCGCCGCGCACGGCGCGCGCGTTGCCGAGCTCGAACACCGACACCGCCTGCATCAGGTGCGCGGTCTGGTCGTTCAGCGACGCGGCCGCCGCCGCGACTTCCTCCACAAGCGCCGCATTCTGCTGGGTCAGCTGGTCCATCTGCGTGACGGCCTGATTGACCTGCTCGATCCCGACGCTCTGCTCGACCGATGCGGCCGTGATCTCGGCCATCGTCTGCACGACGCGCGAGATCGACGTCGACACCGTCCGCATCGCGTCGCCCGCACGCTCGACGAGCGCCGCGCCGCCGTTGATCTGTGCGACCGAATCCTCGATCAGCGTCTTGATCTCCTTCGCCGACTGCGCGCTGCGCTGCGCGAGCGAACGCACCTCGCCCGCGACGACCGCGAAGCCGCGGCCCTGTTCGCCCGCGCGCGCCGCCTCGACCGCTGCGTTCAGCGCGAGGATGTTGGTCTGGAATGCGATCCCGTCGATCACCGAGATGATTTCCGCGATGCGGCCGGAGCTCTGCGCGATCCCGCGCATTTTCTCGATCACGCTGTCGACGACTCCGCCGCCGTGGCTCGTCGCCTGCAGCGCCTCGTCGGCCAGCACGCTCGCCGCGCGGGCGCTGTCGGTGTTCTGGCGCACGGTTGCAGTCAGTTCCTCCATGCTCGCGGCGGTTTCCTCGAGCGACGCGGCCTGCGTGCCGGTGCGCTCGGACAGGTCGGCGTTGCCGCTCGCGATCTCGCCGGCGCCGAGGTGGATCGCGTCGGACGCGTGGCGCACGGTGCGCACGGTCTCCACGAGGCTCGCCTGCATCGTCGCGAGCCCGCGCAGCATCCGGTCGATCTCGAACACGCCGCCCGCGCGCACCGCTTCGTCGAGCCGGCCCTGCGCGATCCGCTCGAAGTGACGGCCAGCCTCGTCGAGCGGCGCGACGACCGCGCGCCGCGCGGCCGCGTAGATCGCCGCGCTGCTCGCGAGCATCGCGGCCAGCAGCACGATGCCGACCCACTTGAACCAGCTCATGCCCGCGTCGATCGTGCCGAGCGCGGCGCGGCTCGACGCGCTGCCGTAGTCGACGAAGCGATGCAGTTCGGCGAGGTACGCGTCCTGGATGCCTTGTGTCGGCTGGTCGAGAAATGCCTGGATGTTGTCGGCGTCGAGGAACTGCACGAGTTCCGCGAGCGCCGCATGGATCGCCTTGTAGCGTTCGGCGAGCGCCGCGATGCGCGCGCGGTTCGCATCGTCGACCGGCTGCGCGGCGGTCAGCGCGGTGAACGCCTTGTCCGCTTCGGCGAGCGAGTCGCTCGCATGGCGGATGATGTCTTCCGGCTTCGGGCCGCCGCGCACCATCCGCGTGCCGGCGCGCGACAGGTTGATGCGCGCGTCGAGCAGGCGCTCGGTCGCCTGGTTCGCGGCGCCGACCTGCGCGATCGCGACGCTCGACAGGTCGTCGACGCCGCTGCGCGTCGTCGTGAACGACCAGAAGCCGAGCGCTTCGACGGCGAGCAGGAAGAGGCAGAACACGGTCAACACGCCGAGCAGACCCGACGCGAGCTTGATTTTGCTGAACATGGAAATTCCTGGAGAGCGACGATGAGGCAATGCCTCGTCGTTAGCGGCATTTCTCGGGAAGACTTTAGGGACGCCCGGTCAGGGACGCCCGGTTAGGGACGCCCGGTTAGGGACGCCCGGTTAGGGACGCCCGGTCAGGGACGCCCGGTCAGGACAGCCTGTCAGTACGGCCGGCCAGGAAGCCCGGTCAGGGACGGCGGTCAGGGACGCACGATCAGGCCCGTCAGGCAGACCGGTCAGGCGCCGCTGAATCGCCTGCAAATGAGCATGAATGCACGCGGTCGACGCAATAATCGCGTCGCCGGATACCGCCGATCGCAAGAAACGCGGACGAATTTCCTTGCTTATCCGCGCCCCCCTTCCTAGAGTTCAGCGCAAGCGGCACTCATTGTGGGGAAGTCGATGACGGACATCGTGGATCACGCCCGCGGCGCATTGCGGGCGCAACCGTTCAGCATGCTGCTCGGCACGGAGCTGATGCATATCGGCGAGCACGAGGTGTCGCTGTGCCTGCCCGTGCGCGACGAATTGCGGCAGCAGCACGGCTACGTACACGGGGGCGTCATCAGCTACCTCGCCGACAACGCGCTGACGTTCGCGGGCGCGCTCGCGCTCGGGCCGCGCGTGATCACGGCCGAATACAAGATCAACTATCTGCGGCCGGCGGTGAACGGCACGCTCGTCGCGCGCGCGAAGCTCGTCTACGCGGGGCGGCAGCAGGCGACCTGCCAGTGTCACGTGTTCGTCATCGACGGCGATCACGAGCGGCTCGTCGCGATCGCGCAAGGGACGATCAACCGCGTCGGCGACGGCAAGGTTCCCGGCGCGCCGGAGGAAGCGGCGTAGGGCCTGTTCACGCGCAAGCGGACTTGCGCCGGCCCCCAGAAGGACGCTGCGCAATGAGCGCCGCGGACCTGCGCTAGCACCCGTCCGGACTTTCGCCGGCCAGCGGCGCAAAGCGCGGCGCGACGCCCGCGCGCACTGTGCCGTCCGCCTCGGTGCGATAGATCCCGCGAGCGACGTTATGCGGATGCTTGGCCGCATCGGCCACGCTCAGCACCGGCGCGAAGCATGCGTCGGTGCCTTCCAGCAGCGCGCGCCAGTGCGCGGACGGCTGTTGCGCGAACACGTCCGCGAAACGCGCCTTCAGCGCCGGCCAGCGCGCGCGGTCGTACTGGGACGCCGGATCGACGTCGGTGAGGCCGAGGCGTTCGACCAGCAGCGCATAGAACGGCGGTTCGAGCGCGCCGATCGTCACGCATGCGCCGTCCGCGCAGCGGTAGACGTCGTAGAACGGCGCGTCGTGAAAGAGGCTCGGCTGCGCGCCATCGAGCTGGCCGTTCGCGCGCGCCCACAACGCGAGCATGCCGAGCATCGCGACGATGTCGACGATCGCGCCGTCGACCACCCGCCCCGGCCCGCCCGCGCGCACGTCGAACAGCGCGCAGGCGATCCCGAACGCGAGCCCGAGCGCGCCGCCCGCATCGCCGACGACGGTCGGCGGCAGGCCGGGCTTGTCGCCGTCCGTGCCGCGCGGCGCGGACAGCGACAGCAGCCCCGTCAGCGCGACGTAGTTCAGGTCGTGCCCGGCGGCGGCCGCGAGCGGGCCTGTCTGGCCCCAGCCGGTCATCCGGCCGTACACGAGCCGCGGGTTATGCGGTGCGCAGTCCGCCGGCCCAAGCCCGAGGCGCTCCATCACGCCGGGCCGCAGCCCTTCGATCAGCGCGTCGGCGCGTGCGATCAGCGCGAGCGCGTCGTCGCGCCCGGCCGGCGATTTCAGGTCGAGCGGCACGACCGTCTTGCCCTCGCGCAGCAGGTCGCCGTCGCGGCTTTGCAGCGCGTCTGGCGCGCTCGTGCGGCCGGCCGGACGCGCGATCAGCGTGACCCGCGCGCCCATCCCGGCGAGGATCCAGCCCGCGAGCGGGCCGGGGCCGAGACCTTCGAATTCGACGACGTGGACGCCGGCGAGCGGCGCATTGAGTGACATATCGACCTCGCTGGAACGTAATCAGGATGGGCAATCGGACATGCCGGACGCCGCGGAAAACGACAGCCGCGCCGCACGGGCGAAAGAGCGAAAGGGCCGGCGTGATTCCGCCGGCCCTTTCGTTCAGGGTATCACCCACGACTGGTCGCGATACAGCTGGTTCGCAGTAGAAACATCGGAAAGGTCGATCTCGACGACCGGCTTGTCACCCTTCCGTACCCCGACGCGTTACGGCGTTCTCCATTGCCCTCCTTCGTAAACACGTGCCGTCGAGTTGGTGGTCGTGAGGTCGACTTCGATGCTGCGCGACCGCGCCTTCGAGAAAATGGTCGACGTCTCGATGTTCTGCTCGAACCAGACGAGCACCCTCTCGATCGGGGTGAACGACGCCTCGCCCGACACCAGGACTTCAGGCGCCGCGTAGATCGGCGTGCTGATGGTTTCGCCGCCGACACCGGTGCTCAGCTGGCAGATGCCGGGATGGATTTCGCCGTAGTCGTTCAACATGTTGATCGCAGTCACCTCGCCGCCCGTCGAAGGGGGGCCGAACTGGCCGAGCTTGTCGAGCGTGATGATCTCCCCGATGCCGATCGCGACCTTCTTGGTCGACGCCTTCACCGTGACGCCGTCCTGATACCGGTTGGCCCCGAAGATCTGGTAGATCGGCGTCCAGGAAAACTCGTTGTCTTCCAGGTACTCGAAGGACGCGCGCCAGACGACGTTGTACGCAGCATCTCCCACCTTCTTCGCAAAACACAGGTTGTAGCCGCCTTGCTTCAGCGTCTTGTAGTCCTTCGGTCCGATCCCGATGTCGACGGTCTTCGTGGCAGCCGCCATGGTGACCTGGAACGACTGGACGAGTGCGTCGAATTCCGCGGCGGCGAACGTCACCTCCTGCACCACGAATTTCGCCGACTTCCCGCCGGGATCGATGTGCGTGCACACGACCTTCTGGCCTTGGGCGTCATGCGAGCCCTGATAGACGTAGTACGTGTGTGACGACGTGAGCCCCTCGGTGGTAGTCATTTTCGAGATCGCAATCGTCTCCCCGACCTTTTTCTTGAATTCCCCCTCGCCCTGCGCAAAGGATTCCCAGGGTCCTTTCCCCTTCGGCCAACGGCAAACTTTCAGAATGCTCATTTTCAGGCTCCTCTAGGTGCTCGCCGAAAAGGAGACGACTTACGCCGGGCGAGCTTCGCGCGTAAAACGAATCTTTTGAATTCATTCGTGAATTTCGCGATTGCGAACATGTAAAAAGCATGGAATCAGACTAGGTTTCTTCCGACGAATTGGCCATGCCACATTTCGCGTATTGAGCGGCAAGCCATGCAGTCAGCTGGCGCGTCGATTGGAGTTCGAATTTGCGCAGCAAATGCTCGCGGTGCTTGTCGACGGTGCGGGGACTGATTTGAAGTTCGCGCGCGATTCGTTTGCTGCTGTATCCCTGACACAGCAACCACAGTACGCGGATTTCGGCTTTGCCCAACCGGCTGCCGACCACGTCGAGCCGATCCAGCCAGTCGGGCTCATCGGGAAGATCGAGGCACGGCAATGCGGTGACGGAAGGAATGCGGGTTTTCTGCTTGACGCGGCTCGCGTGACGACGAGCGGTATCCAGTCCGATCCCGAGACGCGCGGCAATTGCCTTGTTGCTGAGCCCGAGGCGCAGCAGATCCATGACTTCCTTTTCTCGCGGCGTGAGCGCGGGATCCGAATCCATCGGTCCGGTCGTATGCGATTTGCGGCGGGAGAGAAGCGGTCAGGGAGATGCGATACAGTTGGCGATGCTTTTGCGTGACTGGAACGACGAATAACGATGTCACCAGTCACGCAGGAAGATACATTGATTTTCAGAGTACGACGAGACAGGTCAAATTGACGTGACGAGCAGAAGGACCGATATCGGGCAAGATGGTTAGATTGCGCATGGAAACGTTTTTTTGCGTAATTGTAATTTCCATTAATTGCCGGATTTCCGGCACTTGCTCAGGCTCCGTGCCTTTCGGTCGGATGGCGTTCGCGACGCCCCCCTCCAAACGAAAAATCCCTGCTCGGCGGGGTCCGCTTCGCAGGGATCGGGCTAACAGTGGCGCGGCGGCCCGGGCCGTTCGCACCGGTCGTGCCGCGTCAGAACGCATCCCCCGGCACGCGCACCCAGCCTTCCATCAGCACGCGCGCGCTGCGGCTCATGATCGCCTTCGTGACGGTCCACTCGCCGTTGTCCAGCTTCGCTTCCGCGCCCACGCGCAGCGTGCCCGACGGATGCCCGAAGCGCACGGCCTGGCGCTCGCCGCCACCCGCCGCGAGGTTCACGAGCGTGCCCGGAATCGCCGCGGCCGTGCCGATCGCGACGGCCGCCGTGCCCATCATCGCGTGATGCAGCTTGCCCATCGACATCGCGCGCACCAGCAGGTCGACGTCGGCCGCCTTGACGCGCTTGCCGCTCGACGCAACGTAGTCGGCCGGCCTCGCGACGAACGCGATCTTCGGCGTGTGCTGCCGCGTCGCGATCTCGTCGAGCGTGTCGATCAGCCCCATCCGCAGCGCGCCGTGCGCGCGGATCGTCTCGAACTTCTCGAGCGCCTTCGGGTCGCCGTTGATCGCATCCTGCAGCTCGGTGCCCGTGTAGCCGATCGCCTCGGCCTCGACGAAGATCGTCGGGATGCCCGCGTTGATCATCGTCGCCTTCAGCGTGCCGACGCCCGGCACCGCGAGATCGTCGACGAGGTTGCCGGTCGGGAACATCGAGCCGCCCGCGCCGTCTTCCTCGGCGGCCGGGTCCATGAATTCGAGCTGCACTTCCGCGGCCGGGAACGTCACGCCGTCCAGTTCGAAGTCGCCGGTTTCCTGCACAGCGCCGTTCGTGATCGGCACATGGGCAATGATCGTCTTGCCGATGTTCGCCTGCCAGATCCGCACGGTCGCCACGCCGTCGCGCGGCACGCGCGCCGAATCGACGAGGCCGCCGCTGATCGCGAACGGGCCGACCGCCGCCGACAGGTTGCCGCAGTTGCCGGTCCAGTCGACGAACGCCTTGTCGATCGACACCTGGCCGAACAGGTAGTCGACGTCGTGGCCGGGCCGCGCGCTCTTCGACACGATCACCGTCTTGCTCGTGCTCGACGTCGCGCCGCCCATCCCGTCGATCTGCTTGCCGTACGGATCGGGGCTGCCGATCACGCGCAGCAGCAGCGCGTCGCGCGCGGCGCCCGGCGCCTGCGCGGCCTCGGGCAGGTCCTGCAGGCGGAAGAACACGCCCTTGCTGGTGCCGCCGCGCAGGTAGGTCGCGGGAATCCTGATTTGAGAAATGTGAGCCATGTGTGTGTTCTCAATGTGCCCCGGTCAAGCCGCCGCCTGCGACGATTCGAGGAAGTCCTGCGCGAAGCGCTGCAGCACGCCGCCCGCGTCGTAAATCGACACTTCCTCGGCCGTATCGAGCCGGCATGTGACGCTCACCTCGACGCGCTCGCCGTTCTTGCGGTGGATCACGAGCGTCAGGTCGGCGCGCGGCGTGCGCTTGCCGATCACGTCGAACGTCTCGGTACCGTCGATGCCGAGCGTCGTCCGGTTCGTGCCCGGCTTGAACTCGAGCGGCAGCACGCCCATCCCGATCAGGTTCGTCCGGTGGATCCGCTCGAAGCCTTCGGCGACGATCGCCTCGACGCCCGCGAGCCGCACGCCCTTCGCGGCCCAATCGCGCGACGAGCCCTGGCCGTAGTCGGCGCCGGCGACGACGATCAGCGGCTGCTTGCGATTCATGTACGTCTCGATCGCTTCCCACATCCGCATCACGTTGCCTTCCGGCTCGACGCGCGCGAGCGAGCCCTTCTTCACCGCGCCGTCGACGACCGCCATCTCGTTGATCAGCGTCGGGTTCGCGAACGTCGCGCGCTGCGCGGTCAGGTGGTCTCCCCGGTGCGTCGCGTACGAGTTGAAGTCTCCTTCCGGCAGGCCCATCTTCGCGAGGTATTCGCCGGCGGCACTGTTCGCGAGGATCGCGTTCGACGGCGACAGGTGGTCGGTCGTGATGTTGTCGCCGAGCACCGCGAGCGGACGCATCCCTTGCAGCGTGCGCTCGCCGGCCAATGCGCCTTCCCAGTACGGCGGACGGCGGATGTACGTGCTCTGTGCACGCCAGTCGTACAGCGGCGCCGCGCGCTCGCCGGCGTCGGCGCTACGTGCGAACATCGGCTCGTAGACCTTGCGGAACTGCTCGGGCTTCACGCTCGACGCGACGATCGCATCGATCTCCTCGTCGGTCGGCCAGATGTCCTTCAGCGTGACGGGCTTGCCGTCCTGGTCGTGGCCGAGCACGTCCTTCTCGATGTCGAAGCGGATCGTGCCCGCGATCGCATACGCGACGACGAGCGGCGGCGACGCGAGGAACGCCTGTTTCGCATACGGATGGATGCGACCGTCGAAGTTGCGGTTGCCGGACAGCACGGCCGTCGCGTACAGGTCGCGATCGACGATTTCCTGCTGGATCTTCGGATCGAGCGCGCCGGACATCCCGTTGCAGGTCGTGCACGCGAACGCGACGATGCCGAAGCCGAGCTTCTCCAGCTCCGGCAGCAGGTTCGCTTCCTGCAGATAGAGCTCGACCGCCTTCGAGCCGGGCGCGAGCGAGCTCTTCACCCACGGCTTGCGCACGAGGCCGCGCGCGTTCGCGTTGCGCGCGAGCAGCGCCGCGGCGATCACGTTGCGCGGGTTGCTGGTGTTCGTGCAGCTCGTGATCGCGGCGATGATCACCGCGCCGTCGGGCATCTCGCCCGCTTTCTCTTCCCACTGGCCGGCGATTCCGCGCGCGGCGAGATCCGACGTCGGCAGCCGCTTGTGCGGATTCGACGGGCCGGCCATGTTGCGCACGACGCCCGACAGGTCGAACGTCAGCGTGCGCTCGTATTGCGCGTGGTGCAGCGTGTCGGCCCACAGGCCCGCCTGCTTCGCGTAGGTCTCGACGAGCTTCACCTGCTCGTCGCTGCGGCCCGTCAGGCGCAGGTAGTCGATCGTCTGGCCGTCGATGAAGAACATCGCGGCCGTCGCGCCATATTCGGGCGCCATGTTCGAGATCGTCGCGCGGTCGCCGAGCGTGAGGCTCGCCGCGCCTTCGCCGCGGAACTCCAGGTACGCGCCGACCACTTTCTCCTTGCGCAGGAATTCGGTCAGCGCGAGCACGACGTCGGTCGCGGTGATGCCCGGCTGGCGCTTGCCGGTCAGCTCGACGCCGACGATATCGGGCAGGCGCATCCACGACGCGCGGCCGAGCATCACGTTCTCGGCTTCCAGGCCGCCGACGCCGACCGCGATCACGCCGAGCGCGTCGACGTGCGGCGTATGGCTGTCGGTGCCGACGCAGGTATCCGGATACGCGACGCCATCGTGCGCCTGGATCACCGGCGACATCTTCTCCAGGTTGATCTGGTGCATGATGCCGTTGCCGGGCGGGATCACGTCGACGTTCTCGAATGCCTTCTTCGTCCACTCGATGAAGTGGAAGCGGTCCTCGTTGCGGCGATCCTCGATCGCGCGGTTCTTCGCGAACGCGTCCGGATCGAAGCCGCCGCACTCGACGGCGAGCGAGTGGTCGACGATCAGCTGCACGGGCACGACCGGATTCACCTTCGCCGGGTCGCCGCCGCGCTCCGCGATCGCGTCGCGCAGGCCGGCGAGATCGACGAGCGCCGTCTGGCCGAGGATGTCATGGCACACGACGCGCGCCGGGAACCACGGGAAATCGCGTTCGCGCTTGCGCTCGATGATCTGTTTCAGCGAATCGGCGAGGATCGCCGGATCGCAGCGGCGCACGAGGTTCTCGGCGAGCACGCGCGACGTGTACGGCAGCGTGTCGTACGCGCCGGGCGCGATCGCTTCGACCGCGGCGCGCGCGTCGAAGTAATCCAGCGACGTGCCGGGCAGGGGTTTGCGGTAGGCGGTATTCATCATGTGGGGCAACCTGGATAGGACGTTCAGCGCGCGGCGGCCGTGCATCCGACATGCATCGGCCGCCGCGCGCTGCTTGCGATCAGCGCTTCTCGATCGGCACGAACTGCAGGTCTTCCGGACCCGTGTAGTTCGCGCTCGGGCGGATGATCTTGTTGTCGACGCGCTGCTCGATGATGTGCGCGCTCCAGCCGGACGTGCGCGAGATCACGAACAGCGGCGTGAACATCGCGGTCGGCACGCCCATCATGTGATACGACACCGCGCTGAACCAGTCGAGGTTCGGGAACATCTTCTTCGCGTCCCACATCACCGACTCGAGGCGCTCGGCGATGTTGTACAGCTTCAGGTCGCCCGCTTCCTTCGACAGCTTGTGCGCGACGCCCTTGATCACCTTGTTGCGCGGATCGGAGATCGTGTAGACGGGGTGGCCGAAGCCGATCACGACTTCCTTGTTCTCGACGCGGCGGCGGATGTCCGCTTCGGCGTCGTCCGGCGAGCTGTAGCGGCTCTGGACTTCATACGCGACCTCGTTCGCGCCGCCGTGCTTCGGCCCGCGCAGCGCGCCGATCGCGCCGGTGATCGCCGAGTAGATGTCCGAGCCCGTGCCCGCGATCACGCGGCCCGTGAACGTCGACGCGTTGAACTCGTGCTCCGCGTACAGGATCAGCGACGTGTGCATCGCGTCGACCCACGACTTCGACGGCGCCTTGCCGTGCAGCAGGTGCAGGAAGTGGCCGCCGATCGAGTCGTCGTCGGTTTCGGTCTCGATGCGCTTGCCGTTGTGCGAGAAGTGATACCAGTACAGCAGCATCGAGCCCAGCGACGCCATCAGGCGGTCGGCGATGTCGCGCGCGCCGGGCAGGTTGTGGTCGTCCTTCTCCGGCAGCACGGTGCCGAGCACCGACACGCCCGTGCGCATCACGTCCATCGGGTGCGCGGACGCCGGAATCTGCTCGAGCGCGGCCTTCAGCGCGCTCGGCAGGCCGCGCATCGCGCGCAGCTTCGCCTTGTACGCGGCGAGTTCGGTCAGGTTCGGCAGCCGCTCGTGCACGAGCAGGTGCGCGATTTCCTCGAACTCGCACGACTCCGCGACGTCGAGGATGTCGTAGCCGCGATAGTGCAGGTCGTTGCCGGTCTTGCCGACCGTGCAGAGCGCCGTGTTGCCGGCCGTCACGCCCGACAGCGCGACCGACTTCTTCGGCTTGAACGCGCCTGCGGCGGCCGGTGCTGCTGCGTCTTTCGTCTCGCTCATGTTTCCGTTCTCCAGTATTCAGATGTCGACCGGACCTGGCGCTTCAGCGCCTCGTCCGGTTCCATGCAAAGCTTCCAGATTCGTATGTCGGGCCGCGTTACTTCTTGCCCTGCGCGAACAGCTCGTCCAGCTTCTGCTCGTAGGCGTGATAGCCAAGGTAGTCGTACAGCTCGGCGCGCGTCTGCATCGTCGGCACGGCCGCCTTCTGCGTGCCGTCACGGCGCAGCGTCTCGTAGAAATTCAGCGCGGCCTTGTTCATCGCGCGATACGCGCCGCAGCAGTACAGCGCGATGTCGACGTTCGCCTCGCGCAGCTCGTCGAGCGTGAACAGCGGCGTCGAGCCGAACTCGGTCAGGTTCGCGAGAATCGGCACCTTCACCGCGGCCTTGAAGCGGCGGTAGTCGTCGAGCGTCTTCATCGCTTCCGGGAAGATCATGTCCGCGCCGGCTTCGACGTATGCGACCGCGCGCTCGATCGCCGAGTCGATCCCTTCGGCCGCGGCCGCGTCGGTGCGGGCCATGATCACGAACTGGTCGTCGGTGCGCGCGTCGACCGCCGACTTGATGCGGTCGACCATCTCGTCGGTCGGCACGCACTCCTTGCCCGGACGGTGGCCGCAGCGCTTCTGGCCGACCTGGTCCTCGATGTGCACGGCCGCGACGCCGGCCTTGATGAACGAGCGGACCGTGCGCGCGATGTTGAACGCGCCGCCCCAGCCCGTATCGATGTCGACGAGCAGCGGCAGGTCGGTCGCGTTGGTGATCCGGTTCGCGTCGATCAGCACGTCTTCCATCGTGCTGATGCCGAGGTCGGGGATGCCGAGCGAATTCGCGGCGACGCCGCCGCCCGACAGGTACACGGCCTTGAAGCCGACGGCCTGGGCCATCTTGGCCGCGTACGCGGTAATTGCGCCGACCACCTGCAGCGGCTGCTCGGCCGCGACTGCCGCGCGGAATTTCGCGCCGGCGCTTTGAAGATGCGTGTTGCTCATGAACGGCCTCCTGAGGGAATGCACGTTGGAACAGCAAGGATCGGGCCAGCTCGCGCGTCGCCGCTAACCCACTGATTCTTAAGCAACCGGCCGCATGCCGGACAGGCCTGACGATTTCAATTTGGAAATCTCATGTTCCAAAAATGAAATCCCGCGCGCATAATCGGTCGCCATGGACCTCTCCTCGATCAAGCCCGTCGGCCCGGCCGACCGCGCGGTGCGGCCGCGCATCTGGGCGATGGGCATCAGCCGTCTGCGGGACCTCTTTCGCGAGATCGCCGGCGAATTCGACGAACGCGCCGATGTGCGCATCGTGTCACGCGCTTATGAGGAGGCGCTCAACGCGATCGCCGAGGCCGGCGCCGCGCGGCCCGACGTGATCGTCGCGGCGGGCTCGAACGGCGGCTTCCTGAAGACGCGCGCGCAAGTACCGGTCGTGGTCGTCACGCCGACCGGCTTCGACGTGATGCAGGCGCTCGCGCGCGCCCGGCGCGACGCGTCGCGGATCGCGCTCGTCAGCGTCGGCGAGACGCCGCCCGAGGTGCGCCGCTTCGTCGCCGCGTACGGCCTCGACGTCGAGTTTGCGTCATATCAGTCCGCTCAGGAAGCGGAAACGTGCGTGCACGAATTGCGCGACCGCGGCATCGAGACAATCGTCGGTCCCGGCCTCGTCACCGACCTGGCCGCGAGCGCGGGCATGGGCGCCGTGTTCCTGTATTCGCACGCGTCGGTGCGCAAGGCGGTCGATACCGCGCTCGAAGTCGCGTATGCGACGCACGCCGAGGCACTGCGCCGCCAGCGCCTCGACACCCTGCTCCAGCACCTGCGCGACGGCGTGGTCGCGCTCGACGCGCGCGGCCGCGTCGAGGCGATCAACGAGCGGCTCGCGTTCGCGCTCGGGGTCGAACCCGCGGCGGCCGTCGGGCGCGCGCTCGTCGACCTGACGCCGGAGCTGCGCACGCTGCGCGGCGACGACGGCGACGCGCTCGCGACCGTGCGTGGCGTGCGCTACGTCGTGCACCGCGGCCCGCTCGTCGATCGCGGCGTGCTGTCGGGCAGCGTGCTGACGTTCCAGGAATCGCGCGCGGTCGAACGGCTCGATCGCGCGCTGCGCTCGCAGCCGAACACGCAGCAGTTCGCGGCGCGCTACACGCTCGACGACGTGGTCGGCGCGTCGGCGCCGATGGCGCGCGTGCGCGATCTCGTGCGCCGCTACGCGAAATCCGACGCGACGGTGCTCGTGCTCGGCGAAAGCGGCACCGGCAAGGAAATGATCGCGCAGAGCCTGCACGCGCTGTCTGCGCGGCGCAGCTATCCGTTCGTCGCGATCAACTGCGGCGCGTTTCCGGAAGCGCTGCTCGAAAGCGAGCTGTTCGGCTACGAGGAAGGCGCGTTCACCGGCGCGCGGCGCGGCGGCAAGACGGGCCTGTTCGAAGCCGCACACCGCGGCACGCTGTTCCTCGACGAGATCGGCGAGATGCCGCCGTCGCTGCAGAGCCGCTTGCTGCGCGTGCTGCAGGAGCGCGAGGTGATCCGGCTCGGGTCGACGGAGCCGATCCGCATCGACGTGCGCGTGATCGCCGCAACGCACCGGCCGCTGCTCGCGGCCGTCGAGGACGGCACGTTCCGCGCGGATCTCTATTACCGGCTCAACATCCTGAACGTCGGGCTGGCGCCGCTGCGCGAGCGCCCGGCCGACATCCCCGCGCTCGCGGCCGCGCTGCTGGTGCAGGCCGCGCGGCGCGAGCCGCGGCTCGCCGACAGCCTGCGCGATGGCGGCAACGCGGCGCGCGTGCTCGACGCGGTGCAGCCGATCCTGACGCGCTACCAGTGGCCCGGCAACGTGCGGGAACTGCAGAACGTGATCGAGCGGATTGCCGTGGAACTGGCGGAGGAAGCCGGTGACGACGTGCAGGCCGGCACGGGCGGCGTGCTCGATCCGGACGCGTTGCAGGCGATCGCGCCGGAGCTGTTCGGGGCGCCGAATAGGACTGCGGCAACTGCGGCGGCCGCGGACCCGGACGACGCGCAAACGCTGCAGGCGCGCCGCCGGCGCGCGGAAGCGGACGAGATCCGCGCGGCGCTCGATGCCTGCGGCGGCGATCGCGACCGTGCATGCGCGATGCTCGGCATCAGCAAGACCACGCTATGGCGGAAGCTGTCCGCGAAGTAGCCGCGCGGTGCGGGCGTCAGTCCGCCTTGTGGTAGTGACGATAGGCCTTCGCGCGATTGCCGCACGACGACATCGAGCACCAGCGGCGGCTGCCGTTCTTGCTGTCGTCGACGAACAGCCACTGGCACGCGTCGTTCGCACACCGCTTGACCTTCGCGAGACGCGCGCCGCCGAGCAGGTCGATCGCCGACCACAACACCGGGCTCAGCAGCCCGCCGAGCGTCGCGGCGTCGCGCCCGACCTGCCAAGCATACTGGTCGCGCGTGCGCGCCAGCGCGACACGCGGCGCCGCTTCCGCGAGATAGCCGCGCAAAGTCTCGACGTCCCGCGCCGGCGGCTCCTGCCGTTCCGCCTGCACGAAGTAGAGGCGATACAACGTCTCCCGCAGCGCCAGCGCGCTGTCCAGCCAAGCCTGTCCGTCGTCCCTGCACGCCGCGCGGCAGGCATCGGCCAGCCCGGCCGGAATGCCGGCGTGCTCGCGGCACCAGGCCAGCAGGTCGTCGATCGTGCCGAGCGTTTCCGTCGGCGTCTCGCTCCCGCGCCAGTACAGCGTGTTCGCAAAATCGATGCTCAGTGCTTCCGGCGGCGCCGGAACCAGGAAGTCCGCCGCGGCGGAAATGTGCGTGTCGCTCATGTCGGGATCGTATCTAACCACCATACCGGTTGACAAGCGCTGGGGCCTTTCCTAGCATAACCAGCATGGTGGTTAAGACTCGCTTGCCGTACTTGCCGTACTGACACCCACGCAGTCACAAGGAGCCATCGTCATGATCGATCACCTTTCCCTCGGCGTTGCGCAGATCGACCGCAGCCGCGCGTTCTATGACAGCACGCTCGGCGCGCTCGGCTACAAGCGGCTGGTCGGCGACGCATCGTCGCTCGGCTACGGCACCGCCGAGCCCGTTCTGTGGCTCATGCATACGCCGCGCCCCGTCATTGCCGATCCGGAATCGGGGCTGCACGTGTCGTTCAAGGCGTCGTCGCCGGTGGAAGTCGATGCGTTCTACCGGGCCGCGCTCGAGCACGGCGGCGTCGACAACGGCGGGCCCGGCAGACGCGAGCATTACGGCCCCGGGTATTACGCGGCATTCGTCACGGATCCCGACGGGTATCGGCTGGAAGCGCACTGCGAGCTGGACAACATCGTGTGAGGGTGTGACGCGTTGGCCGGTTCGGCCGGGAACGCAGTTGCGCGCGGATCGCCCCGGATCCGGAATCTGCGCGGTTGACGGCCGAAGCCGTCATTCGAACGGGATGATGTCGTGCGGCAGATGCACGGCGTGCGCCGCGACCATCACGATTGCGGCGCGCGCCGACCGTCACGCCAGTGCGGCCGAGCGCGCGCCTGGTACTGCGCGCTCGGCGTTACTGCGCGCCGCGCGTGCGCTGCAGCTGCTGGCCGAGCCCTTCGATCCCGAGGCGCACCGTCTGCCCCGGCTTCAGGAACACCGGCGCCGGCTTGATGCCCATGCCGACGCCCGGCGGCGTGCCGGTGGTGATCACGTCGCCCGGCTGCAGGCTCATGCAGCGCGACAGGTACGCGACGAGCTGCGCGACCGTGAACACCATCGTGCGCGTGTTGCCGTTCTGATAGCGGTGGCCATCGACCTCGAGCCACAGGTCGAGCTGCTGCGGGTCGGGCACTTCGTCGCGCGTGACGAGCCACGGGCCGATCGGGCCGAACGAGTCGAAGCCCTTGCCCTTGTCCCACTGGCCGCCGCGCTCGATCTGCCATTCGCGCTCGGACACGTCGTTGACGACGCAATAGCCCGCGACGTAATCGAGCGCGCGCGTCTCGTCGACGTCCTTGCACGGCGCGCCGATCACGACGCCCAGTTCGACCTCCCAGTCGGTCTTCACCGAGTTCTTCGGAATGTCGATCCCGTCGTTCGGCCCGCAGATCGAACTCGTCCACTTGCCGAACACGACCGGCTCGGTCGGCACCGGCATGCCGGCCTCGGCCGCATGGTCCGCATAGTTCAGCCCGATCCCGATGAACTTGCCGACCCGGCCGACGCACGGGCCGATGCGCGGCTCGCCGGGCACGAGCGGCAGCGTCGTGGGATCGATCGCGCGCAGCCGCGCAAGACCGCCGTCGGACAGCGTGTCGCCGGCAAGATCCGGCACGTGTGCCGACAGGTCGCGAATCCGGCCTTCCGCGTCGAGGATGCCGGGTTTTTCCTGGCCGGACGGGCCATAGCGAAGCAGTTTCATCGAGCTCAACCTCTCATTTCGAATGTGACAGGATAGCGGCGCGATGCCGCTGCTGCAGCCGCGCGCCGGATTCAATCGTCAATCGTCGATCATCGATCGCACGCGGCCGCGTCGCCGCTTGCCCGCCAGACTTTTTACCACCGGCGGCGCACCGTGAAATGACGCTCGACGGATACCGACTATTGCAGCACATGCTGGTCTTGCAGTGCAGCAGCGTGGCAGTGCAGCAGCGCGGCGGCTGCGCGGGCCTGACCGCCGAATGCCACGGATGTCCGGCACCGGCGACGAACGCGTCACGTTCCCGTCACGACGACACCCCACACTGCCGCGCCATCCCGCCCCGCATCTGGCCCGCAGATTTCGCAAACGTTTGTCATCGGAAATGAAAGTTATCCGTTCCTATTTGGTAACGATCTGTAAGAAGGCGCGACATTGCACACTGATAGTTTGTTGTTAAGCTCGACTGCGGCGGATTCGCCGACACGTACGGGCTTTACACAAGGGCGTTGCAAAGCCGGCAAGTGCGCGTCGTCGGCAGATCGCCAGCATTTCACCGACTACGATACCAACACGATGCAAACGACCCATGCCCGGTTCTCCGGCAATGACGCCCTAGGAGACCATGCCGGAATCGACCGCTACCGCGCGCCCGCGCTCGACAAGGGGCTCGATATTCTCGAGCTGCTGTCGGAACAGAAGGAAGGTCTCACCCGCACCGAAATCACCAAGGAACTCGGCCGCAACGCGAGCGAAATCTACCGGATGCTGGAACGGCTGGTCGCGCGCCGCTACGTGATGCGCTCGACGGGCGGCGACCGCTATACGCTCAGCCTCAAGCTGTTTGCGCTCGCCCACCGGCATCCGCCGATGAACCGCTTCATCGGCGAGGCGCTGCCGCAAATGCAGCGCTTCGCCGATGCAGCCGAGCAATCGTGCCACCTGACCGTCTACGATCACGGCAATCTGCTCGTGATCGCGCAGGTCGACGGGCCCGGCCCGTGGGGCGTGTCGGTCCGGCTCGGCTCGCGTGTCGGGCTCGCCGATACCGCGTCCGGACGCGTGATGCTGGCCTTCCAGGCAGCCGACCAGCGTGCGCACATGCTGTCCGAGCATCGCAAGGTCAAGGGCGAAGCACCGCTGAACGAGCATGAACTCGCGCAGGCGTGCCACGCGATCCGCGAGACCCGATTCCTGCGCCAGGAAAGCCGCCAGGCCTTCGGCGTGACCGACCTGAGCGCACCGATTCTCGGCCCGTCCGGCCATGCGATCGCGGTCCTGACCTGCCCGTACATGCGCCGCATCGACGCGCATGAGGCGCCGTCCGCCGACGTGGTGGTCGAGCGCCTGCAACGTACGGCCGCCATGCTGTCGATGTGCCGCACCGACGTGGACTGACACGCGCATCGCAACGAGACCGGGCCGCGACGGGCGGCCCGCCTGCCGCCCGCCTGCATCGGCCCGTCGCGCGGCCTATGTGCGTCCGCCAAACGCTGCACATGGCTCGCGCGGCGCCACCCGATCGCTGCGCTCGCGACGCTACGCTAAAATAGCGGCCCTCTCAAACACTGCGATGGCCGGTCCGGCTGGCTGTCGTACCCGATGGATGTCATGGCCAAACTTCTGACCGATCTCGAATTCCAGCGTTTCTCCGAACTTCAGCAGAAGCAGGCAAGCTTCACGATCACGCCCGAAGAGGCAGACGAGCTGCGCGACATCGTCGCGCGCGCGCAGAAGAAGCGCGACGACCGCGCCGCCGCGATGCAGGCGATCGAAAACTACATCGAACAATTCGCGATTACGCCCGACGAGCTCTTCTCGCCCGACCAGATCGGCGACGCGGCCCGCACGTACGGCCTCATCACGGCGACCAAGAAGGAACGCACGCTGCCGCCGACGATCACGTTCAACGGCAAGCCGTATCAATGGACCAAGACGCTCCCGGACGACGTCCGCGGCGCGCTGTTCGACGCGTTCACGTCCGGCGAATCCGTCAAGCGCTTCATCGCGATGCCGAAGGATGCGGCCCGCTGCGCGCTGACGATCGCCCGTCTCGAGCGCGAAACGGGCGGCGCTTATGCCGATGC
This sequence comes from Burkholderia sp. MR1-5-21, assembly GCF_053427715.1. Classification (NCBI taxonomy): domain Bacteria; kingdom Pseudomonadati; phylum Pseudomonadota; class Betaproteobacteria; order Burkholderiales; family Burkholderiaceae; genus Burkholderia; species Burkholderia sp. MR1-5-21. The sequence continues at coordinate 241,823 of NZ_JBSAXD010000004.1, read as the reverse complement.
GCACCTTGCCGAACTCGCGATCTCGCGCGATCAGGTGAACGACGCGGCGACGAAACTGGCCGCCTGAGCGCATCGCGCGGCTTGCGCGCAGGTCGCGCAGGCCGGCGCCGCAGCCACCGGGAGCCGCGCGGAAACGGGCTCCCGAAAAACCTCACCTCAACTCCCGTCACGCCTCTCCACGACGTCCCGCAGAAGCTCACCTCGCGCTCCCGGACACACTCACCGGAAGCTCCCGCAAGGGCTCACCGACGCTTCCCGCAGACACTCACCGGTTTCTCCCGCAGAGGCTCACCAATGCTTCCTGCAAAGGCTCACTGGCGGCTCCCGTAGATGCTCACTGGCCGCTCCCGGGAACGCTCACCGCCAGCTCCTGTAACAGCTCACTGCCAGCTCCCGTAAAAGCTCACCCGGTGCCCTCGGAGAGGCGCACTCGTGGCTCCCGAAAAGGCTCACCTTCGACGCGATTGCGATACGGCGGCGTTGTTGTTTGCTTCCGCACGCGTCGCTTCGCCCGCTCTGGATCGGCAAGCGCTATCGGTATCGGTATCGGTATGCCAAGCATCGCGGCCCGCCTGCGCCGCACGCGATGCGCGTCATGCATCAGGGGTTGGTTGCAGCTTCATCCTGAAGCCGACGACACCGGGTTCCTCCGTCGCCGTGACCTCGAAGCCGCACGCCCTCGCCAGTGAAATCATCGCCGTATTCTCACGCAGCGCTTCGCCGACCATCCACGCTGTGCCGCGCGATCGCGCGTATTCGATGATGCGCGCCATCAGTAGCCGCCCGAGCCCTTTGCCCTTCTGATCGGGCCGGACGGCAATCGCAAATTCAGTGGTTTCGTTGTCGGGATCGGTCACCGCACGCACCGCCGCGAGGGTCTGCGCACTGCCGGTTCCGTCGCCGACGGACGCGATGAACGCCATCTCGCGGTCGTAGTCGATCTGCGTCATGCGCGCCAGTTGCGAATGATCGAAACTGCGTACTGCGCCGAAGAAACGCATCCGCAGATCCTCCGGCGTCATCGCGCCGAGCAATGCGTTGTGGGCCGCTTCGTCCTCCGGGCGGATCGGCCTGAGCGTCATCGTCTCGCCGTGCCATGCGAGCGTATGCTCCAGATGGCGCGGATACGGCATGATCGCAAGCCGGCTGCGTCCGGCCGCCAGCGTGATCCGAGGCGAGATCACCCGCACCCGGTCGGCCAGTATGCGCAATGTGACCGACATCGTGACCACCTCGCGCACGTCGCACACGACCTGCGACAGCGCCGTGAACGCGCCGAGCGCCGGCTCGACCGGCGCGCGGCGCGCGTACGGCGAGCGCTCCATCACCGCACGCGCAAGCACGGTATTCAGCGGCGGCAGTCCGTAGACGACGAACGGCGCCGACACACCGTCCGCCGGCGGCACCGCATAACGGAACACCGGACCGAAATTCGGGTCGTCGTGCATGTCGACCGTCACGTCGACGATCGCCGTCTCGGCCGGTTCGTCGGCGCCGCGTTCGCCTTGCAGACCGAAATGAGACAACCACTGCGTGGCCGGCGCCCCGGTCAGTTCGCGCTGCCCCGCGTCCAGCAGCCGGCGCGCCTCCGCCTGCGCGGACGCGACACAGGCAGCCGGCTGAAGCGGCGTGCCTTCGGGCGTCTGCATCAGCAGTTCGCGGCCGAGGTTGTAGTCGACGAGGCGTGCGTACGCGCGCGCGAGCCGCTGCGGCGTCGTGTGCACGGGAATGCCGTTCGCATGCAGCGCGTCACGTGTCGCCGCATCGACCGCGCCGAAGAAGCACGCGAGGATGCCGCGATGCGCGTGCTGGCGCGACTCGATCAGCGTGCGCGCGACCGCGTCGGCAGGCGCGCTGTGCGACGTCGAATGCACGACGAACAGCGTGCCGGTTTGCGGAAACGGCGCGAGCGCCCCGATCACCGCGCCGAAGTGCTCGGGACGCGCGTCGTCGCCGAGCGTCAGCGGATTGCCGGGGGCATCGAGATGCGGCAACGCGTTCGACACCGCAGCCGTCGCCGCCACAGGCCAATCGGCCAGCACGTCACGCTCCTCCGACACCGCATCGACCGCCAGTTTCGCGACGCCCGCGTCGCTCGTCACGAGCGTCGCGGCGCCGCGCGCCGTCACGCGCCCGACGCCGAGCGTCTCGATCTCGTCGAGCAGATCGTCGAGCGCGTCGACGCGCACCATCCCCGCGCGCTGGAACGCCGCCGTATACAGCGCGTCGCCCGGGTCGGCACGGCCGGTGCGCAGTGCGAGCACCGGCTTGTTGCGCGCAGCCGCGCGCGCCGCCGACATGAATTTGCGCGCGGCGCACACGGTATCGAGTTCGAGCAGGATCGCACGCGTGCCGGGATCGCTGGCGAGGTAATCGAGTACGTCGCCGGCATCGACGTCGGCTTCGTCCCCGAGCGCAACCACATGCGAGAAGCCGAGCCCGCGCGCGTGCGCCCACCCGAGCACGGCATTCGTCAGCGCATTCGACTGCGACACCCACGCGACGCCGCCCGAGCGAACCGTATACGCCGGCGCGCCGAAATGCGCGTGTCGCGCGGGCGACAGCACGCCGAGGCTGCCCGGCCCGACGATACGGAGGACGAATGGCTTCGCGGCCTTGAGCGTGCGCTCGAGCGCCATGCGATCCGCGTCCGTACGCGCTTCGCCGACAATCACCGCGACGCGCGCGCCGAGGCCGCCGAGCTTGCGCACGATGCCGGGCCACGTCGCGGGCGGCGTGCAGATCACCGCGACCGACGGCGGCGCGGGCAACCGGTCGACGTCCGCCACGACCTTGTACCCGTCGAGCGTGTCGTATTTCGGATTGACCGGCCACACGGGGCCCTGGAACGCGCCATCGAGCACGCGCGACCACACCATCGCGCCAATGCTGCCCGCGCGCGGCGACGCGCCGATGACCGCGACGGATTTGGGCTGGAACAGTGCATCGAGATGGCGAACGGTCACATCGGCTCCATACGGTAACGAAAGACGGCGGGATTCGAACCGGGCCCGGCAGGCAGCGTTCCGGGCGACGCGAATCCAAAGCATAGGCGAAGCGCCCGCGGCTGCCTATATGCCGAACGGACAGCTACCCGACGCGAGTCAAGCCGCGCAACATGCAATTACCTGCGGCCGCCCCGTCGCGGCGGCACGAACGCATGCATCCGTTGGCGCCAGTCGCGACCGGAACGGTGCTTGCAACAATCCGGTGCATCACGCGCATCCGGCAAAGGTGAGGATTTACGGGAGCGAAGGTGAGAACGTTCGGGAATTGCGCGCGGGAATGCGCGAACAGGCGAAAGGTGATGGAAACATCCATCGCGCATGCACCGCGCAAATCGCGGGCTGGCATGCGCATGCAACGCGCAATTGCGCCGCTGTTTACAGGAAATCGCCGTGATATGCGGATAAATCGCGGCGATTTGCCGAAATGGCACGCGGCGATCGTGAGGCGCCGTTCGACGGTTCGACGGCTTCAAACGATCCGCGATCGCACAAAAACAAAACGGTGCGACGGCCGCATGGCCGCTCGCACCGTCAGTCAGCGCACGAAAGGTGAGGTTTTTCGGGAATCAGTCCTTGATCAGGAAACGCGCCCGGTTCTTGCCGAGCCATGCCGGCGCACGGCCTCGTCCGCTCCAGGTTTCACCGGTCTTCGGATTCCGATATTTGGGCGGCAACGGACGTTTGGTCTTGACGGCGGCGCCATGCGAACGGAAACCAAGCTCCTCCGGCGTGATGTCGAATTCCTCGATCTTCGCCCGGATCGACGCGATCGCATCGGTAATCGCCTTTTCGCGTTCCTTATCGATCTTCTGCTGAAGCTTTTCGAGTTGCGCTGTCAGTTGCCTGTAGGTCGCCATATGGATGGGATTCCCTGAATGTTATCTATGAAAAATAGGTGACGCGAAGCAAATAGAAAAGTGCCTGGTCCGATTCGGGGTTTTCTCGGCCTGTGATTACGGAATCAATACGGACTTTTCTTCTTGCATGCAAAGAGAAGGCTCCGCACGCCGCCGTCTTCCGACTGCTTGAGCACGTCGAATTCACCATTGCAGGTGGCGCGCGCGTTGTCCGTGCAATTGCTCCACGAATTGCCGGTGCATTGCACCAGCGTGGTCGGGCGCCCGTCCGAAGTAAACAGCGGGGCACTGCCGCCGCAGCCTCCGAGCCCGGCCAACAGAGCGATCAACCCGGCCTGTCTGCACCACGATCCAGGCCGTCGACAGACCGACGCAAGCATGTGTTTCATTGTTCTTTCCGTCAACCCTTTTTTGAATGTCGCGAGTATGCCACGCGCCGGTGCGTCCGCGTCAATCCGGCATGCGATCAGGCCGCGCGCGCGTCTTGTACGGCAGCTTCCGGCGCGGATCGTCGGTGATGCGAACGAAGACCTGTTCCACGTCGGGCAGCGCCTCGAGTTCGCGCTGCAATGCTGCGCGATCGAACGACGTGTCCGCGCATCCTTCGACGTAGATGAAACGCCGCTGCACGGTGATCCACAGGCTCGTGCCGCCCAGCCCTGCGCTGCCGGCGAAATGCGCTTTCGCCGCATCGGCGATCGGCGCGTCGTACAGATAGGAATTCGGTTTCGTGCAACGGTGGGCCAGCCAGCAGGTCGTGCCGCGCTCGACGCGATAGTGCGCGTCGTCCTGCATCTCGGCCTTGGTCATCCACGGCCCGAGCGGCAGCGGGCATTCGGCGAAGTCCTGCGACAGCGCAACGAACGGATCGTTGTACCAGTTGCGCCGCGCCTGCGGCTCGCCGGCCGAATCGGTTTGCGCGAGCGCGGGCGCCGCGATCGTCACGGCCAGCCACCACGCGATGCAGGTTCGCTTCATCGTCACCTCCCGTTGATCCGAGCAAGCACTAAAGCACTTGCTCTGATCCCATGCTTCGCGGTCCCATGCTTCGCACTCCGGTGCGCCTGCCGCAACCTGCATTCGGCCGAGCCGGCACACGCGGCGCTGCAGTTCACAGCTCGATCCCCAGCGCCGCGAGCTTCTTGTAGAACGTCGCGCGGCCGATGCCGATACGCGCAGCCGCGTCCACCACCTTGCCGTTGCAGGCGGCGAGCGCGTCGGTCAGGAATTGACGCTCCCATGCCGCCATCGCGTCCGCATACGACACCGCACGCGCATCGGGTACCGCGCCGGCGTCGCGCTCCGTCCGCGGCACCGCCGACGCCTGCACCGGCGGCATGCCGTCGGACGACGCGCGCGACGGCCCAAGAAACGGCGCAAGCGCGCGGGCGTCGATCACCGATCGGTCCGACAGCATCAGTGCGCGTTCGAGCGTGTTGCGCAGTTCGCGCACGTTGCCGGGCCACGGATACGCGCACAGCATCCGCAGCGCGTCGTCGGTCAGTTCGCAGTGCGCGGCGCGTCCATGCTGGGCGGCCAGTTCCTCGAGGGTCGCGTAGACGAGCGCCGCGATGTCGGCCGCGCGCTCGCGCAGCGGCGGCGCGTGAATCGTCAGCACATTGAGCCGGTAATAGAGATCGGCGCGGAAGCGCCCGGCGGCGACGAGCGCCGGCAGGTCGGCCGACGTTGCCGCGATGATCCGCACGTCGGCGCGCCCGATGCGGTTCGAGCCGACCGGCTCGAACTCCTTGTCCTGCAGCACGCGCAGCAGCTTGCCCTGGAGCGGCAGCGGCATGTCGCCGATCTCGTCGAGGAACAGCGTGCCGCGGTCGGCCAGCTCGAACTTGCCGACCCGCCCCTTGCGGTCGGCGCCCGTATACGCACCGGGCGCCGCACCGAAGAATTCGGTCTCGAGCAGCGTGTCGGGAATCGCGGCGACGTTGACGGTCACGAGCGGCTGGAGCGCGCGCGCCGACGCCGCATGGATCGCATGTGCGAGCAGCTCCTTGCCGGTGCCGGTTTCGCCGAGCAGCAGCACCGGCGAATCGACCTGCGCGGCGCGGCGCGCCTGGCGCTTGGTCTCGAGGCTCGCCGCGCTCGTGCCGACGAAGCTCGCGAACGTGTACTTCGCGCGGCGCGCCTGCGCGAGCGAGCGCTGCGTCGCAATGAGCTGCTGCTGGAGCTGCACGTATCGGGAAAAGATCGGCGTAAGCGTCTTCAGCTCGTCGAACAGCGCAAAGCCGATCGCGCCGACCGTCTCGCCTGCGTCGTTCTTGAGCGGCAGGCGGGTCACGACGAGCGGCTCGCGGCCCGTCTCCATGATGTCGAGCAGGATCGGCTGCCCGGTCGACACGACCTCGCGCATCAGGCTGTGCGGGATCACCGCCTCGCAGTCGAGTCCGACCGCCTGCTGCGGATCGGCGAAACCGAAGCGCGCCGCGTAGCGCTCGTTCATCCATACGATCCGCGCGTCGCGGTCGACGATCAGCGTGCCCGCGCTCGACCCTTCAAAGGTCCGGAACAGCGATTCGGCGGCACGCCGCAGCAGGTCGCCGTAATCGACGGGCAATCGGGCCCAGTCGTTCATCATCGTGTCGTCGTCTCCGCGTATCGTTATCCGCTGTCTCCGGAACGAGACGAATTATCTCATTCCGGAGACAGCCGGCAAGACCTTGATCCGGCGCGTTCGCAGCGCCTTTCGACCCTGGCCGAACGGATAATCCGTCTCCCGCCGGAGACGTTTTCTGTAGAATCGACTGACGATTGGCCGGCGCGGGCCCGCCGGCCTCCGGCGGACCCGCGTCCGGCGGCGCAATCCGGCCGATGGCACGAAACCTGCACGAACCTGAGCCGGTCAGCGGCGCGGCTCGCCGCACGACCGAACAACAACCAAAGCCATTAGGAGACTCCCTTGTCTTTCGTGATCGTCCTCGCCGCGCTGGCGTTCCTGATGTTCGCCGCGTACCGCGGCTACAGCGTGATCCTGTTCGCGCCGATCGCCGCGCTCGGCGCCGTGCTCATGACCGATCCGGCCGCCGTCGCGCCGGTCTTCTCCGGCATCTTCATGGAGAAGATGGTCGGCTTCGTCAAACTGTACTTCCCGGTGTTCATGCTCGGCGCGGTATTCGGCAAGGTGATCGAGCTGTCCGGCTTCTCCGAATCGATCGTCCACGCGGCGATCCGCTACATCGGCCGCTCGCGCGCGAATGCGGTGATCGTCGCGGTGTGCGCGCTGCTCACCTATGGCGGCGTGTCGCTGTTCGTCGTCGTGTTCGCGGTCTATCCGTTCGCGGCCGAGCTGTACCGCCAGAGCAACATTCCGAAGCGGCTGATGCCCGGCGCGATCGCGCTCGGCGCGTTCTCGTTCACGATGGATTCGCTGCCCGGCACCCCGCAGATCCAGAACATCATCCCGACCACGTTCTTCAAGACGACCGCCTGGGCCGCACCCGTGCTCGGCACGATCGGCTCGGTGTTCATCGTGATCGTCGGCCTCACGTATCTGGAATGGCGCCGCCGCTCGGCGATGGCGAAGGGCGAAGGCTACGGCACGTCGCTCGTCAACGAGCCGGAACGCGTGCAGACGGACTCGCTGCCGAATCCGGTCCTCGCGATTGCGCCGCTCATCCTCGTCGGCGTCGCGAACTTCGCACTGACGAAGCTGATCCCGTCGTGGTACGGCACCGCGTCGTACACGGTCGCGCCCGACGTGCTGCCCGGCGTGCACACGCCGGTGACGACGTCGATCAAGACCGTCGTCGCGATCTGGTCGGTCGAGGCCGCGCTGCTGCTCGGCATCCTGCTCGTGATCGCCACCGCGTTCAAGCGCGTCGGCGAACGCTTCGCGGCCGGCTCGAAGGCGGCGGTCGGCGGCGCGCTGCTCGCCGCGATGAACACCGCGTCCGAATACGGCTTCGGCGGCGTGATCGCTGCGCTGCCGGGCTTCCTCGTCGTCGGCGATGCGCTGAAGAGCATTCCGAATCCGCTCGTCAACGCGGCCGTGTCGGTCAGCTCGCTCGCCGGCATCACCGGCTCGGCATCAGGCGGCATGAGCATCGCGCTCGCCGCGATGTCGGACCTGTTCATCAAGGGCGCGCAGGCGGCGAACATCCCGATGGACGTGCTGCACCGGGTCGTCGCGATGGCGAGCGGCGGCATGGACACGCTGCCGCACAACGGCGCGGTCATCACGCTGCTCGCGGTGACGGGCCTCACGCACCGCGAGTCGTATCGCGACATCTTCGCGGTCACCGTCATCAAGACGCTCGCGGTGTTCTTCGTGATCGCCGTGTACTACACGACGGGCCTCGTGTAACGGCTTGCGCCCGGGCGCTGGTTTCACTGCATTCACTGCAACACCAGCGCCCCGGCCTTGCCCGGCATTTCCGGGCACATCGGATGACGCGCTGCGCGGCGCGAAGCCCGCGCGATCAGAACATGTGGCGAATACCCACCAACGCGCCCGTCTGGTCCACGCCCGGTAACGGACTCGAAGCGGGCGGAATCACGCCGCCGTCGATCGTGAACGCCGCGTTGCGCTGATTGAACACATGCCCGGCGGTGACATAGACCGACGTGCTCTTCGAAAGAAAGTACATCGCGCGTGCGGCAATCACGGAGGCCCCCTGTGAACTGCCGCTCACGGATATATGGCCGAACTGCGCGTCGAGGGCGATTTGCGGAATGGGCAGATAGGTGCCGCCAATCCACCAGTAGTTGCTGGTCGCGTCGAACAGCGTCGGCGTCTGCGCCCCGTGATTGATTCGATGCAGAAAGCCGGCGCCCAACGTTGCCGAACCGAACTTCACGAAGCCGTCGATCACCGCACGCGTATCGGTTTGCGAGCTGCGGGGCAGCGGTGAGCCGGTGCCGCCGCCACCGTAGTTGCGGTCGATGGCCACCGCGCCGCCCCACGTCGTCGCGTCGTACGCGATCCGGGCAGACATCGACTTGCAGGCCCGGTAGTCCGTCGGCGACTGGCCGGCACACCCTCCGGCCTCTGCAGGATCCACCGCGTCACGCCCGAACGAATACGTGACCCCGACGGTCAGCCCGGACGACGTGAACGTATAGGCGACCGCGTTGTCGACCCGCGCCTGCGCGAGGTAGGGGTCCAGATCGCCGGCCGCATAGATATTCGGCCCCATGGTGTCGCCCGGCAACGCCCAGTAGATCTGCGAATACTGCCGGCCGAAGGTCAGCGTTCCCCACCGCGCCGACGACAGTCCGACATACGCCTGCCTGCCGAACAGGCGGCCGCCCTGGTTCAGCGTGCCCTGCGACGGAGCGAAACCCGACTCCAGCACGAAAACGGCGCTGAGACCGCCTCCGAGATCCTCTTTGCCGCGCAATCCCCATCGCGAGGGGATGGATGCCGTGAGCGTCGGCGTGCGCACGACACTGGACTTTTGCGGCCCGACATTCGTCACGTACTCGATGCCGGTATCGATGATCCCGTATAGCGCCACGCTGGATTGAGCCCGCACGGCGCCAGGCCCGCACGCCACCAGCAATGACAATCCGCACCCAACCACCGTACGCCACGAAGGCGCACATCCGGACAACTTCGACGTTGTACTCACTCAGCTCCTCCGATCCGATAAATGTCTGCCAAGGAAGATACTTATCAAACTTCTTCCTCGTCAATTGATTTCAAGTACCGGAATTTCCCTGAGTCCCTCCCGTTCGACACTGCGCCAGCACCGCCTTAAATTGGGTGTTTAACCCTATTTCAGCGTGATTCTACATACGTATAGCGTCGTCATCGTTTTCCCTACCTCGACATTCAGCGCGTCGTTATCTATCTTCCTCGGAAGACATATTGATCAACCGCCCTTGCCGGGCGATCGTGTATCGACAAATGAAAGAATCGGAAGACAACGGGACGACCTGCTCGTCCCCACCAGAGATGCCGATGACGGCCGTCGCGTTCCCCGACGCGGAACCGGCGGGCCGGACCGGCGTAAACGGGCCTGTATCGCGCGGCTTCGCGTGGGACGACGACTATGCGCTCGGCCATCTGTCGATGGACGACGCGCATCACGAGTTCGTCGACTGCGTCAACACGCTGCTCACGGTGGCGGACGAGCACCTCGAGCGCGCGCTCGAAGCCTTTGCCGACCATGCGCGCCGCCATTTCGGCGACGAGGACGACGCGATGCGCAGCACGGCCTATGAATCGGCCGGCTGCCATATCGACGAGCACGCGGCCGTGCTCCGATCGATCGACGAGGTTCGCGACGCACTGGCTGCGGGCAGACCCTCGGTCGTTCGCTCGTTTGCCCGCGCGCTTGCGGACTGGTTTCCCGAGCACGTGCGGGTGATGGATCTCGGCCTCTCCCGCTGGCTCGTTCAGCAGCAACTGGGCGCGGCCCCGGTGGTCATTCGGCGTCGTCCGCACCGTGCCGCCTGACACGCTCCTCTTTTATCCGGAAGTCACCATGGAAATGTCCAATCCCCCGATCGGCACGATATTGCAGGTCAACGTCGCCGCCAGGACGCAGCTCGCCGACGATATCTTCGGCTACGAACTCACGCCGTTGTCGGATACCCCGTTGCCGGACTTCGACGCCGGCGCGCACATCGATGTGCACCTGCCTGGCGGGCTCGTGCGCCAGTATTCGCTGTATGACCTGCCTGGCGAACGCTCGCGCTACCGCATCGGCGTGCTGCGCGATCCGCAGTCGCGCGGCGGATCCGTCGCATTTCACGACAACGTTCAGGTGGGCGACACGCTCACCATCAGCATCCCGCGCAATCACTTCGCGCTTCACGGCGGCCCCGACCGATCGATCCTGTTCGCGGGCGGCATCGGCATTACGCCGATCATCTGCATGGCTGAGCAACTGGCACGCGAGAACCGGCCCTTCGAAGCGCACTACTGTGGCCGCTCGCTGTCGCGCATGGCGCTCGTCGAACGCCTTCAGCAAACGGCATCCGGACGCGAATCGCACGTGCATGTGCACGTCGACGACGGCCCGGCCGCGCAGCAGCTCGATGCCCGGGCTGCGATAGGCGCGCCGTCGGCCGACAGGCATCTGTACGTATGCGGGCCGACCGGCTTCATGGATCACATCCTCCAGACTGCCCGCGAACTCGGCTGGGACGACGCGCATCTGCATCGTGAATATTTCGCGGCCGCGCCGATCGATTCGTCGGAGGACGGTGCGTTCGAAATCGAGATCCAGAGCAGCGGCGCAGTCATCGAGGTTGCGGCCGATCAAAGCGTCGCGCATGCGCTGCTGGATGCCGGCTTCGACCTTCCGCTGTCCTGCGAGCAGGGCGTCTGCGGCACCTGCATGACCCGGGTGCTGGCGGGCGTGCCGGACCACCGTGACCTTTATCTCACCGACGACGAACGCGCGCGCAACGACTGCTTCATGCCGTGCTGCTCGCGCGCCATGACTTCGCGACTGGTGCTCGATCTGTGACGCCGCCTTTCGCACACTGCCTGACACCGAATCAAGGAGATCCGCATGCTGACCAAGCAGGACAATGAATTGATGTGCCGAACCGGCACGGGCACCGCGATGGGCAACGCGATGCGCCGCTTCTGGCTGCCCGTGATCCAGTCGTCGGATATGCCGCAGCCGAATGGCGACCCGAAAACGATCGAGCTGCTCGGGCAGCGGTTCGTGGTCTGGCGTGACCAGCAAGGCCGGCCCGGGCTCTACGACGAGGGTTGCCTGCACCGGGGCGCGTCCATGCAACTTGCCCGCGCAGACGGCGACGGCCTGCGCTGCATCTATCACGGCTGGAAATTCGCGGTGGACGGGACGGTGCTCGAGACGCCGAACGTCCCCGATCCGAAGTTCAAGGACCGCATCAAGGGGCGGACCTACCCGGTGCGCGAGGCGGGCGGCCTGATCTGGGCCTACCTGGGTCCGCAGGGCAAGGAACCGCCGTTCCCGCACCGGGCGTTCATGGACCAGCCGGACTCGCATCGCATCAACGTGTGCGCGATCGTCAACTGCAACTTCGTCCAGGTGATCGAAGGGCTCGTCGACTCGTCGCATCTGACCGTGCTGCACAGTTCCGCGCTGGCCCGGACCAACGACTCCGATCTGGACTACGCGGGAAAGATCACGCACATGCAATTCGATGCCGCCCCGACGATCGAGGCGGACGAAACCGACTTCGGCTTTCACTACGTGGCGATCCGCCAGACCGGCGAACACCGCATTGCGCGCGTCACGTCGTTCATCGCGCCGTGCTTCATCGCCAACGCGAACGGCGACGTGTGGCTGGCCGCGGTCCCGATCAACGACGAGCGCTGCTATTTCTTCCATGTGTGGTGGGATGCGGAAAAGCCCGTCGGCGAAGAGCCGCTGCGCAGCGCGCAGCTCGCGTTCGTGGGCCTCGACGAGCCGACGCTCCGCAAATACGGCATGACGCTCGACACGTGCGACTCGCCGGCGGCGATGTCGTTCGTCAACGGCTATCGGCAGGATCGTCAGTCGCAACGCGACGGCCACTTCACCGGATTCGACAGCATCACGCAGGAAGACGCCGCATGCAGCATTTCGAGCGGCCCGATCCGCGACCGCTCGCTGGAAATGCTGTCGAGCGCAGACCTCGCGATCAGCCGCCTTCATCGCACGCTGCTCGCGTGTGCGCGGGCGGAACGGGATCAGCAGGACATCCCGGCACTGCACGCCGACGCGGGCGGTGCAATCGGCATATCGGGCGAGATCGGCCTGGACGACGACTGGCGGCAACTGGTTCCGCACCACCGGATCGTCTCGTCGGCCGGCGCCCGCACCCAACGCAACTCATAACCCCGCTTCAGACAGGAGTTCCGACATGTTGACTCAAAAGGATAACGAAATGCTGTGCCGCGTCGGTCCGGGTACGCCCGGCGGCGCATTGATGCGACGTTTCTGGCACCCCGTATGCACGTCGGCGCAATTGCCGGCCCCCGATTGCCCGCCGCTGCGCGTCCGTTTGCTGGGCGAGGACTACGTCGCGTTCCGGGACACCGAAGGGAACGTCGGTTTCCTGGAGGAACTGTGCATGCACCGCGGCGCATCGCTCGCGCTTGGCCGCGTCGAGGAAGGCGGCATCCGGTGCCTGTACCACGGCTGGAAGTTCAGCGCGTCGGGCGACGTGATGGAAACGCCGAACCATGCGGATCCCCGCTACGCCGCGCGCATGAAGGCGCCCGCCTTTCCCGTGCGCGAAGCCGGCGGCATCGTGTGGGCGTATGTCGGGCCGGCCGATCAGCTTCCGGCATTCTCGCGCTACGCGTTCATGGACGCGGAACCGGGCCACCGTGTCGTGCTGCGCGTCAACGTCGCCTGCAACTACTTGCAGCTGGTCGAAGGCGGCGAGGACAGCTCGCATGTCGGTGTCCTGCATACCAACATGGCGCGCCCCGGCTGGAAGGACAACGAGTTCCAGCCCAACCAGGACGTCGTCAATCCGGCAGCGCTGGCTTCCAACGACCTGGAACCGGTGCTGAAGATCGAGGACACGGCGTTCGGCTTCCACTATGTTGCGCTGCGCAAGACGAATGACGCGAACGTCCGCAACGCACGCGTGGTCCCGTTCATCGTTCCGTACGGCCGCATCATCCCTGCTCCGGCGTTCCAGTTCACTGTCCTCGAAGTGCCCGAGGACGATACGCACACGAGCACCTACATCGTCGTCCACGGCGACGTGCCGGTGACCGAAGACAAGATCGTCGAGCTGCTCGGGCTGAACGACCCGAAGTACTATGACCGCAAGAACTGCACGTTCACGGCAAGCTGGGCGGATTCGTTCGGCCAGAACCGCGAGCTGATGAAGGAGAACTGGACCGGGCTGCGCGGCGTCGAGGTCGAGGATGCGTCGATCGGGCTGTCCCAGGGGCCGCTCTACGACCGTTCGCGCGAGCATCTGGTGCCCGCCGACCAGGCAGTCGTCCGCGTGCGCCGCGTGCTGATGGATTCGGTCAGGCGCGTGATGGAGAACCGGCCGCCGCTCGCGCTCGGCCTCGATCTGCGCGGCGTGAGCGCCTGCGACCGGCAACTCGAAGACGGCGCGGCATGGCAAGACCTGTTGCCGTCGCATCGGCAAGCAGTGGCAGCCTGAGGAGGAACATCACGATGAACAGCAACACCCGAGACAACACACCGGACTACTTGTCGCTGCTGCGGCTCGACGGTCGCGGATTCGTGGTGCTGGGCGCCGGCCAGGGTATCGGCGAACAGGCCGTTCGCGCGCTCGCACAGGCCGGCGCTCGCGTACTGTGCGTCGATCGCGACGAGGCGCTCGCGCGGCAGATTGCAGAAGCCGTGGGCGGGATACCGTGCGTCGCGGACGCGACCGTTCGCGACGACATGCAGCGCGTGTTCGATACGGCCCGCCAGCACTTCGGCCGGATCCATGGTGTCGTCGACATCATCGGCATCGCGGGCATCAAGCCGCTGGCCGCCGTCGACGATACGTCGTGGGACCAGCAATTCGACATCGTCGTGCGCCATGCGTATCTCGCGATCCAGATCGGCGGCGAGATGATGAAGGCCGATGGCGGCGGCACCTTCGCATTCGTCGGCTCGATCGCCGGCGATCGGGCGGTGCCGAACGAGGTCGCCTATGCGGCCTCGAAGGCGGCATTGCATCACCTCGTGCGCTGCGCGGGTACCGAATATGCGCCCCATAACGTGCGCATCAACGCCGTGTCCCCGGGTTTCGTCCGCACGCCGCGGCTGAACCAGCGCCTGGACGAAGCCACGTGGACGGCCATCGGCAAAGCCATTCCGGTCGGGCGGGCCGCCACGCCCGCGGAAATCGCGGGCCACCTGCTGTTCCTGGCCTCCGACCTGAGCGCCCACATGACCGGCGAAATCGTCACCGTCGATGGCGGGCTCAGCGTCCTGGCCGCGGTTCCCCGCATCACATTCGCCCCGTCGGCCACGCCGACTCCGTGAGACCCGCAATGCATTCCTCCACTCAAAGCCAGCTTCACCCGTCGCTTCGGGCGATGGCCGCGGCGGCCGCGGCAAAACCCGGCATGGCCGACGTGAGCCCCGATGAAGCGCGGGCGGGCGTCGCCGCGCGCACTGCCGCGCGGGCGCCCGGCCCTCATGTCGACAAGGTTTTCGACCTTGCCATTCCCGGTCCCGGCGGCGATATCCCGGTGCGGATCTATCATCCCGACGGCGCCACCGGCGTGACGATGGCCTTTCACGGCGGCGGATGGCTGATGGGCAATATCGACAGCCTCGACGCCGTCTGCCGTCATCTCGCCAACGACTCCGGACTTGCGGTGATCAGCGTCGACTATCGCCTCGCGCCCGAGCATCCGTTCCCTGCGGCGCTGGACGATGTGTGGGCGGCGACCTGCTGGGTTGCCGAGCACGGCCATGAGCATGGCCTGCCGTCGTCACGCCTGACGGTGTTCGGGGAATCCGCCGGCGGCAATCTTGCCGCGGTGGTGTGCCTGCTCGCACGCGATCGTGTGGCGCCGCGCATCCTCGCGCAGGCGCTCGTCTATCCGGCAACGGATGCTCGCCAGCAGCGCGCATCGCTGTCCGCCTATGCGGAGGGCTTCCTGCAGCGTACGGCCGACGTCGCCCACGCATTCCGCACCTACGCGCTCGATCACGGCGTTTCGCCTTTGGCGTGGACACTGTCGCCGGTCCTTGCGGACAGCCATTCCGGCCTCCCGCCGACCCTCGTGATCACCGCCGAATGCGACGTGCTGTGCGACGACGGCGAAGCCTATGCGAGGAAACTGGCCGAAGCCGGCGTCCCGGCAACCTGCGTGCGGTACTCGGGCATGCTGCATACGTTCTACGGCATGCGAGGCGAGGTCGATGCCGCGGCGCTGGCCCAGCGCCAGGTGGCCGACATGCTGCGCGCTGCGGTGGAGGCCGCGTAGCGTAGCCGGCGACGCGTTGCGGTAGACGCTGCGTCGCGTTGCCGGCGCAGCGCTTCGGGCACGGTCACGGCGTGACGTTGCCGACGGGCGCCGCCGGACCGGCGGCGTTCCGTTATTCCCCGCCGCGGGCCGGGCGCCGCGGATCCTTGGCGCGCCGCTTCGACGATGCCTGATCGGGTTCTTCGAGTCCGGGAAGCACGAGTTCTTCCATCAATGCCAGCGTGCGCAAGCAGAACGCATTGCCGGCGGCACGCTCTTCGTCCGAAAAATGCGCCATCGCGGGCGCGATCGACGATTCTTCCGCGAGCTTCACGACCGCCTTCTCGACGACGTCGAGGCCCTTCTTCGTCAGGTGCACGATGAACCCGCCGCCGTGGCTCGGATCGGGCTGCCGTTCCACCATGCCGAGCGCGGCCAGGCGGTCGATCTTCTTGGTGATCGCGCCCGAGGTCACGAGCAGCGCCCGATACAGGTCAGTCGGACGCTTCGCGTACGGATGGCCGCTGCGGCGCAACGCGAGCAGCACCCGCATGTCGGATCCGCTGATGCCTGCCATGCGCTGGCACATCTTGTCGAACGCCTGGTCGACGAGCGTGCCGATCCGCATGAAGTAGATCGCGAGCAGGAAGTTGGAGAGATCGAGATCGCTGCGCTCACGCTGCCATTGCAACGAAATGAACTCGATGAGGCTTTTCCCCGGAAGATTCATGCCGCCGGGCGCCTCCGCCGCTGTCGACGATGCAGGCTTGCGGGTCCGGGTGCGCGCGGGTGGCTTTTTGGCGGTCGTGCTCATCTCGATGGCTTCCATGCATTGTCATGCGATTCCGGCCGATTGTGGCACACCCGCCCCTCGAGAACAATCTTCCACGGAAGCTCGACCGCCCAACGGTGGTCGACAAAAAAAAGCGCCACGTCCCGACAGGGAAACGTGGCGCAAGCCAAACACCGCCGCGCGACGGAGGAAGGCGCGGCGGCTCACACTGCACGGGCCGTGCGCCCCGTGCCGGCACGACTGCTTACTGCTTGATCGCTTCGGCCGTGATCAGCAGCCGGGTCTTCATCTTGAAGCCGTATGCCTTGCCGTAATCGACGCCGAAGTCGTCGCGGCTGAACTCGCCGGCCGCGTCGATGCCGCACACTTCACGCTTGAGCATCGGGTGCGGCATGCACTTGAACGAATCGATCTTCAGCGTCAGCGGCTTCGTGACGCCATGCATCGTCAGGTTGCCGACGACCGAAACCGGCTTGTCGCCGTTGAACCTGATCGTCCCCTTGTACGTCGCTTCCGGGTATTTCGCCGCGTCGAAGAAGTCCGGCGTCCGCAGTTGCTCGTCGAGCTTGTCGTTGCCGGTGCTGATCGATGCGATGTCGGTCGTCACGTCGACCGTGCCGGTCTTCGCCGCACGATCGAGCGTCACCGTGCCGCTCGACTTGTCGAACTTGCCGCGCCACACCGACAGGCCGCCGAAGTGGTCGGCCTCGAAGCTCGGGTACGTATGAGCCGGATCGAACTGGTACGTCGACACATCGGCGAATGCCGGGAACGACAGCGAGGCGGCGAGCACGCTCGCCCCGATCATCAGATGCTTCTTCAAGTCAATCTCCTTGCAAAGTTGAGTTGCCACGCCCGTATGCGGCGTTGGGTGATGCGACGCCGCCGCGCTTACTTCGTGGCGACGATATGAAACTTGATCTGCACGTCGTCGGCGACGATCGACGTGTCCTTCCACTCGCCGGTGCCGACGTTGAACGCGGAGCGCTTGATCGGCAGCACGCCGTCGAAGGTCTGCGTCGCGCCGTTCTGCGTGACCGTGACCGGCAACGTGACGGTCTCGGCCTTGCCCTTGATCGTCAGCTTGCCGGTCACGTTGTACTTGTTGCCGCCCGCGGGCGCGATCGCCGACGACACGAAGGTCGCCTGCGGATAGGCCTTCGCGTCGAACCAGTCCTTGCCGGCGACCTGGTCGTTGTACGCCTTGTCGCCGAGGTCGTAGCTGCCGATGTCGATCGTCACCTGCGCGCTGCCCTGCGCGGCCTGTGCCGGATCGAACCTGATCTGCGCGGCGAACTTCTTGAACAAGCCCTCGGTCGGCACGTTCATCTGCTTCGACACGGCGGACACCTTGCTCTTCGCCAGATCGACGTCGGCGAGCGCCGCGCCCGACGCGGCAAGCGACGCCGCGGCGAACGCGGCCAGCATGGAGCGGGAGAAAGACACTTTCATGGGATCCTTCATTTGGCAAAGGGGAGCATCCGCGACAGCAGCCCGTCACGGTCCAGCACCTGGTGCTTGGCCACCGCGAGCAGGTGCAGCACGACGAGCGCAAGCAACAGGTAATTCAACGACACGTGGAGCGTCTTGAAGATTTCCTTCAGCGCCGGATCGGGATCGATCAGGCGCGGCAGCGGCACGATGCCGAGGTAGACGACCGGGATGTTCGACGCCGAGCTGTACAGGTAGCCGGTAATCGGGATCACGAGCATCAGCGCGTACAGCAGCCCGTGCACGCCGTGCGAGCCGACGCGCTGCCACGCCGGCATGCCGTCCGGCAGCCGCGGCGGCACGTGGGTCGCGCGCCACAGCACGCGGATCACCGCGAGCGCGAACGCCGTCACGCCGATCCACTTGTGCCACGAGAAATACTTGAGCTTCGTCGGCGTGAAGCCGGGGATGTCGGTCATCACCCAGCCGAGCGCGAAGCCGCAGACGATCAGCAGCGCGATCAGCCAGTGCAGCGCGATCGCGGTCTGCGTATAGACGGCCGGCGCGCCCGGCGAAGCATTCGAAGCCATGGGTTCCTCGTTTTGGCGAAAGGTCGGGATCGGTGCCGGCCAGGCGGGAATCCGCCCGGCCGATTCGTTCATGCGTCGATGGCGCGACTGGCGGCCGACGTTCAACCGGACAGCGTGTTGTCCGCGCGATCAGCTCGCGCTCGGCGCCGCAGCGCGCAGCGCGACCCGACCGGAACGCGCATCCAGACTGAAGGCGCCTGCCCCGAAGTAGGCGATCTGCAGAAGGCCGCCGGCCATCATCACGTTCTTCAGGAAGTGAATCATCTGGTTCTGGTCGGCGAAGTTGTGATGGAAGAACACCGCCGTGACCAGGCAGAACAGCGCCATCACCGACGCCACGCCCCGCGCGCGGTAGCCCGACATCAGCAGCAGGCCGCCGCCCGCCTCGATCAACACCGAGACGACGAACGCGAGCGGCGGCACCGGCAAGCCCATCGCCGAGATATAGCCGACCGTCGCGGCGTATGCGCCCAGCTTGCTCAGGCCGCTCATGACAAACGGCGCGCCGATCAGAATGCGACCCAACAACGGAAGAAACCTGTAACGATTCATGGCAAATCTCCTGAGATGAAGCAACTCGGGTGGACAAGAGAAAATGCATTCAGCCGGCGTCCACCATCACCAGCTCGGAATCTTCAAAGGCGACGATCTCGGCCGCCGCCACTTCCGTGATCGCGACACCGTCGCGCGGCCCCATGCGTTCACCGTTCACTTCGACGCGTCCCGACGCCACGACGAGATAGGCGCGGCGCGTGGGCTCCAGCATTTGCCGAACGCGCTCTCCCGCCTTCAGCGTCGCGCCGAGCAGCCGCGCATCCGCCCGGATCGGCAGCGCTTGCGCGTCGTCGGCGAAGCCGCTGGCGAGCACGGCGAAGCTCCCGGATCGCTCGCCTTTCGGGAACGGCCTCGTCTCCCACCGGGGTGCGCCGCCGCTCGTACGAGGCAGCAGCCAGATCTGGTACACCTTGAGCGGCGTGTCGCCCACATTGAACTCGGCGTGACGGATGCCCGTGCCGGCGCTCATGACCTGCACGTCGCCCGCATGGATCCTGCCTTCGGACCCCAGCGTGTCCCGATGTCCGAGCACGCCCTGGCGCACGTACGTGACGATCTCCATGTCGCGGTGCCCATGCATCGGGAAGCCGCTGCCGACCGCAATCTCGTCGTCGTTCCAGACGATCAGCGGGCCCAGCGCGCCGTGCTCGGGATTGCCGTCGGCGCTGACCACGAAGTGGTATTTCGCACGCAGCCACCCGATATCCGCTTCGTCCAGTGATTCCCAACGCCGATGAGTAAGCATGTGCGCATCCCTTTTCGTGCCGCCCGCGACGCGAGCCGTTGCCAGGCCGTCGCCCGATCGGGATCGGCCAGCAGCCACCGTTGGGAGAATGCTAGATTCGCAACAATCGGCTGCATAGATCCGCAATCACAAAGTATCATTGCTTTCTGTAGAACGATTGAGTCTCAGGGAACCACGCAGATGAACCCGATCACCGACCTCAACGACCTTCGGCTCTTCGCGGAAGTGGTCGAGCATGGAAGCTTCACGGCCGCCGCGCGGAGCCTCGGCGTACAGACGTCGAAGCTCAGCCGGCGCATTCGCGCGCTCGAAGAGGAGCTCGGGGTCCGCCTGCTCAATCGCACGAGCAGAAGCCTGTCGCTGACGGAAACCGGGCGGCGGTTCCACGAACATTGCGTTGCGGTGGTCGCGGAATCGAAGGCCGCCAAGGACATCGTGGACCAGACGCGGTCCCAGCCGCAGGGCACCGTGCGAATCAGCTGCCCCGTCGCATTGCTGAACTCCGGCGTCTCCGCGATCATTTCGCGATACCTCGCGGCGAACCCGCAGGTCCATGTGCTGGTCGACGCGACCAACCGCCGCGTGGATGTGGTCGAGGAAGGCCTCGACTTTGCGATCCGGGTCAGGATTCCGCCGCTGGAAAACACCGATCTCGCGGTCCGGCAGCTCGGCCTGTCGGTGCTGATCCTGGTCGCAAGCCCGGAATTGGCGGCGCGCCATCCGGCACCCACGTCGATCGAATCCCTGCACGCATGGCCCACGCTGTCGATGGCCAGCGACAGCGGGAAGTTCGTCTGGAACCTGATCGACGCCGGCGGGCAGGCCGCGCCCTGGGTGCATCAGCCGCGGCTGGCGACCGACGACCTGGCCAGCCTCCGGGATGCGGCGATACGCGGGATCGGGGTGGCGAGGCTGCCCCGGGAACTGGTGGCCGACGATATCCAGGCAGGCCGACTGCTGCACCTGCTGCCCGGCGTGTCGACAACGCCGGGGCTCGTGCACGCGATCTTCCCGTCACGCCGCGGCATGGTTCCCGCCGTTCGTCACCTGCTCGATGCGCTCGCCGCAGGGTTCGAAGCGCTGAACGACGCGTAGCGAAACGTCGACGACCCGGGCGTCGTCAGCCTGCACATAGGCGAGGTGCCTGCACTGCACCCGGATTTCGCGAACGGGTTCCGGCCCCGGTCGCTGCTGGAATCCGATCCGCTGTCGGCCGCGCGCCTGACACGCGCTGCCCGCACGTATCGCCCTGCCCATTGTTATTCACCGCAGAACACTGAGTTGGACGCCGCGCCATTTATGGTGCTTCGTCCCCGGCCTACACTGCTTCGCACGACAGACGCAAAGTCGCGTCATCCGAAACGTGGAGGTCACGATCATGAAATCCCTGGTCCGAGCGATTGCCGTAGCCCTGACTGTCTCTGCTCCCCTCGCCGCCCATGCGCAGTCGAATCAGCCGCTGACGCGCGCGCAAGTCCATGACGAAGTGGTCGCACTCAAGAAGGCAGGCTTCCAGCCCAGCGACTGGTTCTATCCCGAGAGCATCCTTGCCGCCGAAGCGAAGGTGGCCCAACAGAAGAACGCTGCGCAAGCCGACGGATCGGGCTATGGCGGCGCACGCGGCGCGACGTCGGAATCGGGGCAGTAATCGGAAATCAGGAAACGCGGCCATTGCGCGTCGAACGCGTGCTGGCGGTCACCGGCCCCCGGACGTCGTGCCGAGCGGCGCCGTCAGCGCGGCGCGATGCTCGCCTTCGCGTACGACTCGCGCTCGATGTCGAGCATTTCTGCACAAAGCTGCAAATGCGTTCCCGAACCCGCGCTGCAATGCGCGCTTAGCACGGCCAGCAGCTGCTCGGCCAGCTCACGCTTGACGTCGACGGAGCGGCCGCTCAGCATCGCTAGCTTCGCGTGCGCGAACGCGCGCGGCGCCGGCGACGTGCCGACGACGAATTCGTCGAAACGAAGCGCGCGGCTCTTGATGTCGAGTTCGTCGAAATGGCCGGACGCGACGAGCGCTTCGTTGAGTGCGATCAGCGTTGCCCTCGCATCGAACCCGTCGAGGTTGGCGGAATATTCAAGCGTCAGATGTGGCATGGTGTCGGAGGCGTAGTCGGAGTCAGAGGCGCACGGATGCCGATCCGATTGCGCCGGACCGGCCCGATGAACAGCGGCAATGGTAACGCCCGTCGTAAGTCGACGCACGCAGCGCCGTCGCGATCGGGCTTGTCGATATGGACGGGCCGACACGTCCGCCCCGCCACCGCTCCCACGCGCCCAATGTCACGCCAACGCAAGCCGCGCGACCGCGCCGCGACGCGCTACGCCTTCACCGGCTGAATCAGCCGCTCGCACGCCGCCGCCTGAGGATCGCCGGCCGGCAGCTTCCCGCATACACCGTCGAACAGCTTCACCACCGACCGCACCGACGCGTCGTGCGCGCCGCCGCTGCGCCAGCGATTCAGTTGCGTGACGACCTTGGTCAGCGCCCGCAGGTTCGCGCCGTAGAACGCATCGCGGGTCTGCCCGGCCTGCGCGAGCACGCTGCCGGCGATCCCTTCGATCCGCGCCGCATCGTCCGGCGCCAGCTCGACCGCATTCGCGAAATAGGTCGCGCCCCAGCGCAGCCGCGTCGCGGGCCCCGTCGCCGCATCGTATGCGTTGCGGTACCAGTCGAGCGCCGCGGCCTTGTCGCCGCGCGCCTTCGCGTTCGCGGCGAGCCCGGACATGAAGTAGTACGGCGTCGCCGAACGCGTGAGCTCGGCCTTCAGCAACGCATCCGATTCGTCGAGCAGCCCGGCGTCGGTGAACGTATCGGCGGCCTCGCTGACGAGCGCCTGCCGCTCATACGCATTCGCGGCACCGCGCAGCGCCGCGGCCGTCTGCGTGCGCACCGTGGCGACGAGTGCCGGCGCGTCGAGCGGCGCACCTTTGCGCGCATCGCCGCGCGCCAGCAGCACGCGACCATGCAGCGCCATCAGCCGATCGATCGACGACAGCGTCGGGTCCGCCGACAAGCGCGCGAGCGCCGCGTCGAACGCGCCACGCAACTGCGCGCGCTGCGCGGCATCGCTGCCGAGATACGCGACGACGCTCGCCGGCGCGGCAACCAGCACATCGGAATCGGCGCGCGATAGCGCGGCATCGCGCAACACCGTGCGCAGCGCATCGGCGCCCGCCGCCTTGTCAAGCGCGCCCGCCTGCGCCGGATCGCCCGACGCCGCGAGCACCACCGATTTCAATTCGAGCCGCAACGCGTCGGCTGTCGCACCGGCTGCGCGCGCGCGCCGCGCGAGCGTCTGCAGCGTCTGGGCGACGCGCTCGCCCGGCACCGGCAGCGCGCCATCCGTGTCCCACGAATAGTCGGCCAGCAGACGCCACTCGTCGGGCGTCACGGCCGTGCCGCCTTTCAGCGCGTTCGCGAGCGTCTGCCGCACCGGATGCGCGGCGTTCATGCCGAGCGACAGCGCCTGCATGTAGCGGTCGAGATCGGCCTCGCCCGGCAGTCGCGTGACTTCGGTGCCGTCGGGGCGGAACAGGATCATCGTCGGATAGCCGTGCACCTTGAAGCGCTCGCCGAGTTTCTGCGCACTCTCGGTATCGCCGTCGAGATACACGGGCACGAAGAACGACGAACGCGTCTTGAACGCCTGCTGGCTGAAGATCGTCGACTTCACCTGATTGCACGACGGGCACCACACCGCGCCCCAGTAGAGGAGCAGCGGCTTGCCGGTACGTTTTGCCGTCGCGAACGCGGCGTCGACGTCGCCCTGCTGCCATGCAATGCCGGGAGGCAGGTGCACGGACTCGCGCGGCACGCCGTCCGAGGGGACGCCCTGCGGGGTGTTGGCGGCGAATGCCGTACTTGCCGCAGCGAGCAGCCACGCGGCAGTCAGTTTCCGAAAAACAGTTTTCATCGAAGCGGTGTCCGTTTTGGGGAAGGCGGCCGTGGTGCGGCATAAATGGTCGGCGCAAACGTTGTCGCCCGCACCTGCCACGCATGCCGCATGCAAAATCATCGAACGATACGGCGCGCGCGCCGGCCGGCAAACGAATGAATTTTCGAATGGTTATGACGTGCCGAATGCGGATTGCCCGGCAACCGCGCATCGCACGCGATGCCCGTCGACGCGCAGGTTCCAACCGGTTCAATCGGTATCGCGAGCCGCGCATTCCGGCAGCTGCGCGACTTGCACATGCATCGCCATTCGCGACCGCCGCCGGAGTCGGCGGTCTCTCGAGGCCGGGCGCTACCGGACGACACCCGCGGCCGTGCGCCTGAGCCGCGCCATGTGGGACGCGGCGACGTACTCGCCGTCGCGCAGCGCGAAATCAGGCGACTCGCCTTCGACCCGGAAGCCGTGCTTCTCGTACAGCGCGATCGCCGCGCCGTTGTCGGAAAACACGGTGAGCTCGATCCGCGTGACGCCGAGCCAGTTCTCCGCCAGATCGATCGCCGACGCAAGCAGCCGGTTGCCGATGCCGCGCCCGTGGTGCGACGCCTTGACCATCATCCCGAACCCCGCGACGTGCCGCCGGCGCGGATTCTTTTCCGGATCGAGCCCAAGGTGGGCGACGACCTCGCCGTCGATCTCGGCGACGAGGCTGAACCCTCGTTCCCGAACGCCTTCGATGCGTTGCGCCCATTTTTCGAGCGACGGAAACGGCTGCTGCAGCGTGTTCGTATAGACCGCGGGGTGCGCGGCGATCTGTCGGATCGCGTCGATATCCTTCGTCTCGCTGTGTCGGATCGTGATGTCGGGCATGATGGTCTCGGGTAGAGGCCGCACGCGCTCGTCCTCTGTCGGACGTCGCTTGCCATGGCGGGAAAAACCTTGAGCTTAGCGGATTTCACCTATTCGTCATACGATCGCCTTACGTCATAAGGATCGCGGGTGCCTGCCTCGGCGCCCCCCTCGGGTGCCTGCCTCGGCGCCCCCCTCTTTTCGCACCGCACGAAAATGCTCCGTGTTCGGCGCCGGTTCGCGTTAAACTCCGTCAAGCTGTCTTGTCAAAACGGCATTTCCGCCATGACGGCGCCAACGATGCGAGGATAGGTTCGATGCGCACTACCGGCTCATCCGGGGCAATGACCCTGCTCACCGAACACGACCCGGCCGACGGTCGCGAGTTGCGTGCGTTGCGGCTCGAGGCCACCAGCGACGGCAAGAGCGTGCTGCTGATCGAGATCGACGAACGCAAGCCCGGCATCCATCGCGAGGTCCGCTACGAAATCACGCCCGCCGAGCTGATCGCGGCGATCCGTTCTCACGGCGCCGAGCTGCCCGGCGAGAACCACGGCGCCGCGTCGCTCGCACGCAGCCCCTCCTGACCGGCCTGGAACGGTGAGCCGCGCCCGATGCGCGGGCTCACCGATTCGGCGGTTTCAAGCATTCCCTCCCGTTTTAAATCCCTTTAAATCCCCTTTCCCGCCGCTGTCTTGAAAATGGCCGATAATCGGCCCATCTACGCACTTTCCGTGCGCTTCCCTCTTTTCGGCAGCCGCCATGCTCCGTGACCTCGTCGCCCAATACGGGCCGCTACTCGTGTTCGCCAACGTGCTCGCCGCCGCGATCGGCCTGCCCGTTCCGGCGATGCCGACGCTCGTGCTGTTCGGCGCGATGTCCGCGATGCATCCGGAGATGATCGGTTCGCAGCTCTTGACGGTGGTCGCGTTGTCGGTGCTCGGCGCGCTGATCGGCGACACCGTGTGGTACGTCGCCGGACGCCGCTACGGCGGCACGACGCTGAAAACGATCTGCCGGCTGTCGCTGTCGCGTGACAGCTGCGTGAAGAAAACCGAGCGCTTCTTCGGCCGCTACGGCGTGCGCGTGCTCGCGGTCGCGCGGTTCATCCCGGGGCTGTCGCTCGTGTCCGTGCCGATGGCCGGCGCGCTCGGCACGCGCTACCGCACGTTCGCCGGCTACGACGCGCTCGGCGCCGCGCTGTGGACGATCGTCGGGCTGGTCGCCGGCGTCGTGTTCTACCGGCAGATCGACTGGCTGTTCGCCGGCGCGAGCCAGCTGGGCCGCGCGGTGCTGCTGGTCATCGTCGGACTGCTGGCCATCTATGCGGCGGTCCGCTGGATGCGCCGCCGCGCGCTGATCCGCCAGCTCGCGAACGCGCGGATCGGCGTCGACGAGCTCGACGAAATGCTGCGCGACCCGACCGCGCCCGTCATCCTCGACGTGCGCTCCGCCGAACACCGCAAGCTCGATCCGTTCGCGATTCCCGGCGCGCAGTTCGCCGACGAGCGCCAGATCCGCGACATCGTCGCGCGCTACCCGCTCACGCAGAAGTTCGTCGTCTATTGCTCGTGCCCGAACGAGGTGTCGGCCGCGCTGATGGCCAAGCGCCTGCTCGACGCGGGCTTCACCGACGCCCTCGCGCTGCGCGGCGGCCTCGATGCCTGGCGCGACACCGGCCGCGAGCTGACGTCGCTCGCGGACGACGCGCGTGCCGCGAACGACGATTCCATCACCGGCCTGCACAAGCCGGCTTAGGTCCCTTTTGGTCCGCTCAGGTCGGCTCACGTCCACTTAAG
Organism: Burkholderia sp. MR1-5-21; assembly: GCF_053427715.1. Lineage (NCBI taxonomy): Bacteria > Pseudomonadati > Pseudomonadota > Betaproteobacteria > Burkholderiales > Burkholderiaceae > Burkholderia > Burkholderia sp. MR1-5-21. The sequence continues at coordinate 215,458 of NZ_JBSAXD010000004.1, read as the reverse complement.
TCCGCTTGGGCCCGCCCGAGTCCCGTAAACGAAAATAGCGGGCCCGCGATTCCGCGATGCCCGCTACACATCATGCGCGCCGCCATTGCGGTGCGCGTGCCTTTCCGCGTCTTTCCGCGCGCCGATCAGAACGCCTTGATCGGCACGTTCACGACGAGACGATACTCGCGGTTCGTCGCATCCGCGGAGTGCGCGGAGCCGTTGTGCCACATCGCGATGAACGTGACCTTCGTATCCTTCAGCTTGCCGCTCTGGAACGTGTACGACGGGATGAAGCCGAACTCGTGGTGACGGCCCTGCACCGGCGCGCCATTGCTCCAGTAGATGCTCGACTTCGACGGATCGGCCGCCGCGCCCGCGCTCCCGTCCGCGCCCCAGCCCGTCACGCCCCACAGCATCGCCTTGAAGCCGGGCAGGCCCGCTTCCTTGCCGTAGAACGTATAGCGCAGCTGCAGCGATTTTTCGTGCGGCGCGTTGTAGTCGACGTCCATCGAGTTGACGAGGAAGATGCCGTTCGTCTCGGTCAGGTAGTCGAAGAACTGGTCGCCGAGGATCTGCTGATAGCCGAGCAGCAGTTCATGCGGGCCGTGCTGCGCGGACACCGACAGGCTGTACGCGTTGTTGTCGATCTTGCCCTGGCGCGCGTCACCCGTGTCGTGCGTCGAATAGACGTTCGCGAAGCCCGTCCACTTGACCGACTTCGTGTCGCCGATGCTCTGCTTCACCGACGCGTAGTACTGGTGCCACACGTCGTCCGCCTGGTTCGCATACAGCGCGAGCTCGCCGTTCGGCGAATAGTCCCACGTGCCGCCGACGTAGGTCAGGCGGTCGATGCGCGTGCCGCCGTATTGCGACGTCAGGTTGGTCAGGTTCGTGTGGCCGCGCGCGTCGGTCTTCGTGAAGCTGCCCGCCTCGAGCATCACGTTCTTGAATTCGTTGCTGACGATCGTCGCGCCGAGGAAGGTCGGCGGCAGCGCACGGTTGTCATGCTGCTCCAGGAACGGGTTGTCGACGGCCTGCAGACCGTACTTGATCACCGTGTTCGAGATGCGCGCCTTCACGTCATAGATGCCGGGGTACGCCCACGCGAGCTGGTTACTGCCGCCGCCGCCCTTCGCGATGTGCACCATGCTGCCCGCGCCCTTGCCGCCGTCGAGCTTCAGCGCCGCGTACAGCGACGCGTCGAAGCCGATGCCGACCAGACCGGTCGTATAGCCCGACTCGAAGTTCGCCATCGCGCCCTGCACCCACGCGTGGCGATGCGGCCCGCCCTTGCTGTCGAGCACGTCCGCGTAGTTGCGGAACAGGAAGTTCAGGTGGCTGTCCGCAATGAAGCCATTCGACTTCGATTGCGCGGACGGTTCATCGGGCGGCGTGACAGCCTGGCTGGCTTCCGCGTTGACGATTGCATTCGGCGTCGAGGCCTGTGCAACCGTCGTGCCCGCGGCGGGCGCCGGGGCCGCTTGCGCGACCACCAGCGGCGCTGCTGCCGGCACTGCGTCATCGGCGCGAGCCGCGCCCGTCAGCGACACACCGGCGAGCGCCGGCAGTCCCCACGCGAGCAGCATCTTCGCTGCCGTCGCGATCGTCTTCTCTTTTGTCATCGTGCTTCTCTTATTGTGTTGATGTCGTTCGCCGGTCGCGATCCGCTCCCGGCTCCACCCCGGCCGCCCGTTTAAGGACGTGCCTGTACCCGCGGCGCGAAGGTCGTTCGCGCCGCACTTACCCTGTTGACCTGCCTGGTTATGCCTGTTGCGTCACGCGGTGCCCGCGCGGATGCACGCGACGCGCGCCGCCGAGCCGCGCCGCACTTCGGGCAGCGGCACGTCCGCCGCGCACGCGTCGATCGCTTCCGGGCAGCGCGTGCGGAACGCGCAGCCCGACGGCGGATTCAGCGGCGACGGCATCTCGCCCGCCAGCAGCATCGGCCGCCGCGCGCGCTCGCGTGCGGGCTCCGGCGTCGGCGCCGCATCGAGCAGCGCCCGCGTATACGGGTGCTGCGGCACGCCGTACACGTCCTGCCGCGCGCCGAACTCCATCACGCGGCCGAGATACATCACGAGCACGCGCTGGCTGATCGCCTTCACCACCGCGAGATCGTGCGCGACGAACAGATAGGACAACGACAGGTCGCGCTGCAGGTCGCGCAGCAGGTTGACGATCTGCGCCTGGATCGACACGTCGAGCGCCGATACCGGTTCGTCGCAGATCACGAGTTTCGGCTCGCCGATCAGCGCGCGCGCGATCCCGACACGCTGGCACTGCCCGCCGGAGAACTCGTGCGGATAGCGCAGCAGGTGATGCGCGTTCAGCCCGACCCGTTCGAGCATCGCGATCACGCGGCGGCGCACCTCGGTGCGGCCGAGGCCCGACTGATGCGTGACGAGCGGCTCGGCGACGATCTGCTCGATCGTCATCCGCGGATCGAGCGACGCGAGCGGATCCTGGAAGATCATCTGCACTTCGCGGCGCATCGCGGTGCCGCCCAGATGGTTCGGCGCGACGGTCTCGCCGCGCCAGCGCACGGTGCCGGCCGTCATCGGCACGAGGCCGATCAGCGCGCGCGCGAGCGTCGACTTGCCGCAGCCCGATTCGCCGACGAGCCCGACGGTCTCGCCGCGCTTCACGTCGAACGACACGCCGTCCACGGCACGCAGCGTGCCCTTCGGCGACCACGGGTAGCCGCCGAGCGGCACGCGGAAATGCACTTTCAGGTCCTGCACGGACAGCAGCGCGTCCGCCGATCCGCCCTGCCCTTGATCGATGACGCTCATCGCAGTCCTCCGGTCAGTTCCGCCACCGGCCGGTGGCACGCGCGCACCGCGCCGGCCGCGCTGTACGCTTCGAGCGCCGGACGCGTGTCGGCGCAGCGGTCTTTCGCATACGCGCAGCGCTTCGCGAACGCGCAGCCGGCCGGCGCCGTGCCCGGCATCGGCGGGTTGCCCGGAATCGCGACGAGCGGCGCGTCGTCGGCGTCGGTCAGGCGCGGCAGCGCATTCAGCAGGCCGATCGTGTACGGATGCGACGGCGCCGCGAAGATCGATTCGGCCGGCGCATATTCGACGGTGCGGCCCGAATACATCACCATCACGTCGTCCGCGAGGCCCGCGACGACGCCCATGTCGTGCGTGATCAGCACGATCGCGGTGCCGCGCTCGCGGTTCAGCTCGCGCAGCAGGTCGATGATCTGCGCCTGCACGGTCACGTCGAGCGCGGTGGTCGGCTCGTCGGCGATCAGGATTTCCGGCTCGGACAGCAGCGCCATCGCGATCATCACGCGCTGCCGCATGCCGCCGGAGAACTCGTGCGGATACATGCGGATGCGGCGCGCCGCGTCCGGAATGCGCACCGACTCCAGCGCCTCGATCGCGCGCTTCGTCGCTTCCTTGCGCGACAGCTTGCGATGCAGCTGCAGCGTTTCGGTCATCTGCCGCTCGATCGTCAGGAACGGATTGAGCGACGTCATCGGGTCCTGGAAGATCATTGCGATCCGGTCGCCGCGCACCTTGTTCAGCGCGCGCATGTCCATCGCGAGCAGGTTCTCGCCGCGATAGCGGGCAGCGCCGGTCGTCGTGCCGTTGCCGGCGAGCAGGCCGAGCAGCGCCATCACGGTCTGGCTCTTGCCCGAGCCCGATTCGCCGACGATGCCGAGCGTCTTGCCCGCTTCGAGGGTGAACGAGACGCCGCTGACGGCGTCGATCGGCGGCGCGTCCTTGCGCGTGAAGCGCACGCCGAGGTTGTCGACTTCGAGTAGTGCTGCCATTTCAACGATCCTTCGGGTCGAGCGCGTCACGCAGGCCATCGCCGACGAAGTTCACGCAATAGAGCGTCACGCACAGCATGACGGCCGGGCACAGCAGCAGCCACGGCATCGATTCCAGTTTCTGCGCGCCGTCCTGGATCAGCACGCCCCAGCTCGTCATCGGCTCCTGCACGCCGAGGCCGAGGAACGACAGCACCGATTCGGTCAGCACGATGCCGGGCACCGAGACGGTCGCGTACACGACGACGACGCCGAGCAGGTTCGGCACGATGTGGCGCAGCACGATCGACGCCGGCGACACGCCGATCGCGCGCGCCGCATCGACGAACTCGCGATTGCGCAGCGACAGCGTCTGGCCGCGCACGACGCGCGCCATGTCGATCCACGAGAACGCGCTGATCGTCAGCACGACGAGCATGAACGAGCGGCCGAACAGCGTCATCATCAGGATGGCGATCAGCAGGTACGGGATCGCGTACATCATGTCGACGATGCGCATCATCACCGCGTCGGTGCGGCCGCCCGCGAAGCCCGCGGTCGCGCCCCACGCGACGCCGAACAGGCCCGACACGAGCGTGCCGAGCAGGCCGACCTCGATCGACACGCGTCCGCCGATCAGTGTGCGCACGAGCAGGTCGCGGCCGAGTTCGTCGGTGCCGAACCAGTGCTGGTTCGCCCAGGTCGGCGCCAGGCTGATCGACGCCCAGTCGCTCGCGGACGGATCGGCCGCGAGCAGCCACGGACCGACGAAGCACGCGAGCGTGATCAGCGCGAGCAGCACGAGGCTGAACACGGCGGCGCGGTTGTGAACAAAGCGGGCGAGCGCCAGCGCGAGCGGCGAGCGCGAGCGCGGCGGCGTGTCGGCCTGCACGGGCAGGCTGACGACAGGAGTAGTCGGAGTCATCGCAGCGCCTCGCTCAATAACGGATGCGCGGGTCGAGCCACGCGTACGCGAGGTCGACCAGCAGGTTGAACAGCACCGCGCAGACGGTCGTCAGCACGACGAGGCCCAGCACCAGCGTGTAGTCACGGTTGATGGCGCCGTTCACGACGAGCTGCCCGAGCCCCGGCAGCGCGAACACCGATTCGGTGACGACGGCCGCCGTGATCGACGAGATGCAGACCGTGCCGAACAGCGACACGACCGGCATCAGCGCGGGCTTCAGCGCGTGGCGCAGCACGATCGTCGAGCCCGGCAGGCCCTTCGCGCGCGCAGTGCGGATGTAATTGCTCGACAGCGTCTCGATCATCGAGCCGCGCATCACGCGTGCGAGCAGCGACATGTTGATGAACGTCAGCAGCACGATCGGCAGCAGCCGGTACTGCCAGCCGCCGTCGCCCCAGCCGCCCGCGGGCAGCCAGCCGTTGCCGGCCGACGTCTTCAGCAGGATCGCGAAGATCCACACGAGCACCGGGCCGAGCACGAACGGCGGCACGACGTTGCCGACGTTGCCGATCAGCATCACGACGCGGTCGATGAAGCTGTCGCGGCGCACCGCCGCGACGGTGCCGAGCAGCACGCCGAAGCCGATCGAGATCGGGATCGACACGCCGCCCACGCCGAGACTCACCGGCAGCGCCTTCCTCACGAGGTCGTTCACGGACCAGTCGACGTAGCGGAACGACGGACCGAGGTCGCCGTGCAGCAGCGCGTCGAGATACAGCAGGTACTGCTTCCACAGCGGCTGGTCGAGGTGGTACTTCGCGTTCAGGTTCGCGAGGGTCGCCGCGGACAGCTGCTTTTCCGTATCGAACGGACCGCCGGGCGTGAAGTGCAGCAGCAGGTAGCAGACGGTGACGACCGCGAGGATCGTCGGCACCGCCCACAACGTGCGTCTCAGTGCGTAGGCCAGCATGATCGCTCCGCTCAGTGCTTGATCACGTACATGTCCTGCGACGCGCGCATGTCGATCACGTTCTTCAGCGAATAGCCGCCGACGTACGGCTTCACGAGACGGTCGGCCGAGTACTGGAACAGCGGGACCATCGGCGTGTCGTCCATCGCGAGGTCGTGCGCCTGCGTGAGCAGCGCGGCGCGCGCCTTGTCGTCGAGCTTCTGGTTGCCTTCGTCGATGAGCGCGTCGGCCTTCTGGTTGCAGTAGCCGACCGTGTTCTGCGCGCTGCCGCAGCGCAGCAGGTCGAAGAACGTCATCGCGTCGTTGTAGTCGGCGAACCAGCCGTCGCGCGCGATCTGCACCTTGCCGTCATGCCGCTCCTTCATCAGCACCTTGAACTCGACGTTCTCGAGCTTCGTGTTGACGCCGAGCTTCGTGCGCCATTCGGACGCCGTGAACAGCGCGACCTTCTTGTGCAGGTCGTTGGTGTTGTACGTCAGCGTGAACGACAGCGGCTTCGCATCCGAGTAGCCGGCCTGCTTCAGCAGGTTCTTCGCGTAGTCGACGCGCTTGGCCATCGGCCACGACGCCCATTCCGGCGTGAACGCCTGCACGCCCTTCGTGCCGTTCGGCATCAGCCCGTACATCGGCTTCTCGCCGGCCTGCGTGAGCTTCGACGTCAGCACGTCGCGATCGAGCACCATCGACAGCGCCTGGCGCACGCGCTTGTCCTTCAGCTCCGGATCGCTGTTGTTCAGGTAGTAGTAGTAGGTCGCGAGCTGCAGGCCCGGACGCAGCTCGCCGCCGAACTGCTTGCTGACCTGCTGGAAGATCCCGGACGGAATCGAGTAGCTGTAGTCGATCTGGCCGGCCTGGTACATGCGCATCGCGGTCTCGTCGCTCTCGATCGGCAGGTACGTCACCTTGTTGATCACGACCTTGGGCGCGTTCCAGTACTTCGCGTCCTTCGTGATCACGATGCGGTTGTTCGGCTGCCAGTCGACGAGCTGGTACGGGCCGTTGCTGACGATGTTCCCCGGGCGCGTCCATGCGTCGCCGAGCTTCGTCACCGTGTCCTTGTTCACCGGCGCGAGCGGTACCATCGCGGTCAGCTCGGGGAAGAACGCGACCGGCACGTCGGTCGTCACCTCGAGCGTATACGGGTCGATCGCGCGCACGCCGAGCGTCGACGGCGCGGCCTTGCCGGCGATGATGTCCTTCGAGTTCTTCACGAATTCGACGAGGATCGTGTACTTCGAGCCCGTCTTCGGATCGACGAGGCGCTGCCATGCATAGACGAAATCGGCGGCCGTCACCGGCTGGCCGTTGCTCCACTTCGCGTCGTGGCGCAGCTTGAAGACCCACGTCTGCGGCGTCTTGCGCTCCCACGACTGCGCGACGCCCGGCACGACCTGGCCGGCCGCGTCGATGCGCGCGAGCCCTTCGAACAGGTCGAGGCCGATCGTGTTGCCGGTCCACGACTCGATGTGAGCGGGATCGAGCGACTCGACTTCGGCGGGCACCTGACGCGTCAGGTCCTGTTGCGCGGCGAGCGTGACGTTCGACGGAACGGTAACGGCGTGCGCGGCGGACGTCGTCAGGGCGAGCGCGGCCAGCACGGCCGACATGGCATGCGAGGATTTCATCGTGGCAGTCTTTAGAAGGTTTATTCGGTGCGCGTGTGGCGGCGGATGCCGCGGATTACGCGTGGAACGCTGACGGGCGCAGCGATTGAGGAGGCCCGTGATTTTCGTATGTCATCTTAGTATTCCTTACGTTCCTTTCGACAGATACTCCATCGCCGGAACGAAGGAATACCTGTGCGTTAGAACAGCCTCGGTGTCCCGACCCAGACCACCACCGACTCGATCTTCGCGGTGTTGGCCCAGCTGTGCGGGACCGTCGACTGATAGTGCGCGCTGTCACCGGCATGCAGGGCGAACGTCTTGCCCTCCAGCGTCAACGACACTTCCCCTTCCATCACATACAGGAACTCCTCTCCTGCATGTGTCGTCACCTCCGACCGCTTCTGTCCCGGCGGCATCCGCACGAGGATCGCCTCGAGCTGACGCCCTTCCGACACGTTCGTCATCCGCGCGAACAGGTTGGCCGAATCGGCGAACCCGAAGAAGCGCAGCTGATCGCCGCGGCACACCGAACGCTCCTCGCTCGGCGTGTCGACGAAGTACTGCACCGTCACACCGAGCGCATGCGCGATACCTGCAAGCGACGTCAGCGACGGCGATGCGAGCCCGCGCTCGACCTGTGACAGAAACGGTTTCGAAATACCCGCGGCCGTAGCCGTTTCATCCAGCGTGCGCTTCAGTCGTTGGCGCAACGCGCGAATCTTGCTGCCCATGGCGGCGGCAGCGTTGGCAGGTCGCGTGTTTTCAGTGGGGGGAACCATAGCAGGCCGAAAAGTAGTCGTCAAAAAATGTTTGATGGAAAATAACTAAGTTAGATCGATATAGCTTAGTCTTCGGGTTCTTGCACGTATCCGGTGTCGCGCGCGATCCGCAAAACACCGTCCGGCCCCAGCCGGGAAACGCGCTATCTTGCCAGACTCGCCGCCTTCACAGGCAAGCTGCAAGCGGCTCTCCGGGATTTCTCGGGGGCGCCGGAGTCAAGCTTACAAAGACATGATGAGACGAATGTTCCTGAAAGCTCCCGCCGTATCGGGAATTACCCGGTGTGGCGCGGACCTGACGCGCTGCGTCAGCAAACGTTACAAGTCGCGCGCTGGCCGAGGCCTCGCGCCGCCCGTCACGGGAGGCGCCTGACCCCGGCATTGGCCAGCCCGCCCGACCTTGCCGCCGCCTTTGCGCTGCCCACCCGGCCGACGCGCGCAGGCACCCAGATTGACCCCGGCAGCGCGCGATCCGCGCCGCCCGCTTGAACCGAGATTGATGATGCATGCTTCTTCACCTGTTTCCCAAACCCGATCGTTTACGACAGTTTTCCTCATCGAGATGTGGGAGCGCTTCGGCTACTACGGCATGGCCGCGCTTCTCGTCCTCTTCATGGTCGACAAGCTCGGCTTCACCGACAGCCATGCGAACCTGACCTGGGGCGCGTTCACCGCGCTCGTCTACGCGTCGCCGTCGATCGGCGGCTGGATCGGCGACAAGGTGCTCGGCGCGCGCCGCACGATGATCATCGGCGCCACCGTGCTGTGCGCCGGCTACCTGATGCTCGCGATGCCGAACGAGCAGCTCGGCTACCTGTATGCGTCGCTCGGCGTGGTCGTGGTCGGCAACGGCCTGTTCAAGGCGAACGCCGCGAACCTCGTGCGCCGGATCTACGAAGGCGACGACGCGCGCATCGACAGCGCGTTTACGATCTATTACATGGCGGTCAACATCGGCTCGACCGTGTCGATGCTCGCGACGCCGTGGATCAAGGATCACTGGGGCTGGCACACCGCGTTCGCCGTCTGCTGCGCGGGCATGCTGCTCGGCATCCTCAACTTCGTGCTGATGCACCGCACGCTCGCGCACATCGGCTCGCAGCCGGACGACCAGCCGATCCAGTGGCGCCGTCTCGGCGCGGTGGTCGCGGGCGGTGTCGCACTCGCGTTCGTGACGATGTACGTGCTCGAGCACAAGCAGCTCGCGGTCGCGAGCGTGTGGACGGCGGCGGCGGCGATCCTGGCGATCTTCGCCTACATGATCGCGAAGTCGGAGCGCTCGGAGCGCGCGGGCCTGATCGCGGCGCTCGTGCTGATCGGCCAGGTGATCCTGTTCTTCATCTTCTACGTGCAGATGTCGACGTCGCTGACGCTGTTCGCGCTGCGCAACGTCGACCCGCGCTTCATCCTGTTCGGCACGACGATGTTCTCGTGGAGCGCCGCGCAGTTCCAGGCGCTGAACCCGATCTCGATCATGCTGCTGAGCCCCGTGCTCGTGATGATCTACAACGCGTTCTCGAAGCGCGGCCACAACATCCCGGTCGCGGTGAAGTACGCGCTCGGCTTCGGCGCGGTCGCCGCCGGCTACCTGGTGTTCACGATCAGCGGCCGCTATGCGGTCGACGGCCGCGTGTCGTCGTGGTTCATGGTGTGGGGCTACGCGCTGTACTCGCTCGGCGAGCTGCTGGTGAGCGGCCTCGGCCTCGCGATGATCGCCCGCTACGTGCCGGCGCGCATGAGCGGCTTCATGATGGGCGCGTACTTCGTCGCGACCGGCGTGTCGCAGTATCTCGGCAGCGTGGTCGCGAACTTCGCGCAGATGCCGTCGCACGACCTGCCTGCCACCGAATCGCTGCCGCTGTACCTGTCGCTGTTCGAGAAGCTCGGCTGGCTCGCGGCGCTCGGCATGGTGATCGCGCTGCTGCTGCTGCCGCTGATGAACCGCCTGTCGCGACAGCACCAGCGCTGCATGGAAGAGCGCCGCGAAGAAGCGGCGCCGGCACCGGCAGTCGCCGCGGCTCAGTGAAATCCCTTGGCGCGCTGCGCGCGCGCCACATTCTCCTGCCGATCGCGCGCCCTCGTCCTACACTGGTCTCAGGGAGCGCTTCCGACGAGACGCGCGACAGGCAGGAGAAAGTCATGAAAAGCAAAACGACGCGGCTCTTGAGGATGCTGTCGGATATCCGGCATGCGCAGCGCTGCACCGCGCTGCGTGCCGCGAAGGCCGCGGCCGAAGCGGATGCGGTGCTCGCCGAACGGAACGACGACGCAACGTCCGACGAGCGCAGCGAAGCGGACACCGACGACGCACCGCCCGTGCTCCGCTCCCGTATCGGCTCACCTCACTAGGGCGGTTCTGCCCGACCGCGCGCTCAACGTGTCAACGCGCCACGCCAGTGCACGCGTGTCGCAGGAAGTCCTCCACCCGAAGGTGAACCGCGCGAAGCGTGCGTCAGGCACGCCACGCACGCGCGACGCCACCTGCGCCGCTCACGCGGCCGCCCTGCGCCACCGCGCCCACCAGATTCCCGAACTCGCGAGCGCCATCATCAGGCCGAGCGCGCACGCATCGGCGGCCACGCCGTAGCCGACGGCGTGCGGCAGGCAGGCGCCGTGCAACAGCGGACGCAGCAGCGAATCGAGGACCAGCGAGATCGCGGCCCCCGCGACGAAGCACGGCAACCCGCGCTGGCCGACCGCGACGACCGGGCGCACGGCCTGCGCGATCCGCGCGATCCAGCCGTAGCGCACGCAATCCGCCATCACCCATGCAAGCGCCGCGAAATTCACGACGCGCGCGAACGCGAGATCGCGCTTGAGCAGGCCTTCGGGCTGCGGCAAGCCCGAGAACAGCTTGTAGCTCGCGCAGGCCAGCACGATCGCACAGGCGACGCCGGTCGCCGCGGCGCTCCAGCGGCCGAGCGCGACACGCCGGTAGACGGGCTGGCAGCGCGCGAGCACGCCGGCCACGAACATCAGCTGCCACGCGAACGGGTTGAAGCTCCAGTGGAACGTGTCGGTGTCCAGCAGCTCGGGGCCGAGCCAGCCGGCGGCGAGCCACGACGCGACGCTCAGCGCGACGAGCAGCCACGGCTGGCGGCGCGCGAACGGCACGATCGCCGGCGCCGCCAGCGCGAACAGCACGTACATCGGCAGCACCGCCGCGAGATACGGCTGGCGCTGGAACGTCAGCAGTTCGGCGAGCCCCGTGAGCGGCGACGCGAGCATCACGCTGACGTCGTCGAGCGCGAGGTTCGGCGCATCGATCCCGTAATGGTCGAGCACCGCGGACACGACGAGCATCAGCGTCGACGTCGCGAGAAACGCGCGATAGATCTGTATCGCGCGGCGCATGAACCGCCGCTGCGCGGCGCGCGCGCCATGTCGCTCGGCGATCGCGCAATACGCGCTCGCGGTCGCGAAGCCGCCGAGGAACACGAACACCTCGGCCGCGTCGCACAGCGCGAACGCGTGCAACGTCACGCGCGACAGCAGGCTGGCGCTGATGTGATCGACGACGATCATCAGCAGCACGATCCCGCGGAAGAAATCGACTTCGATCAGGCGGCCGCTGCGCGGCGGATGAATCGCGGCGGACAGCGTGCTCAAGGACATGATCGCGCCCGCGAAACGACGGCGCAGCACGCGCCGGGAACATTCGGGAAAGGAAAGCGCGCGAGATCGGCGGCGATACACGTATGCCTGTATCGCGCCAGCCCGGCTGGCCGGAAAGGGAGATGACCGTTCATCGGAAAGCTGCATACGAGAGAAAGACGGTCAGGTCAGTCTAATGGCCGGTCAGTGCATACCCTAAGTAACAAAATGCAACCGAATCTTCTGTTCGGTTACACGCGCACGAACCGCAATGCGTCGCGCAAGCGAAGCTGGCGGCGCAGTCAGCGCACGGTCAGTTGGTGGTCAGAATCCGGTCGGTGTGGTCGGTGTGGTCGATGCACAATCGCCGCGCGATCGATGCGCCATTGCGATGCACGTCGATGCGCGATCGATGTGCAATCGGCGCGCTACCGGTGCGGGCATCTTCGACGCGCCGATCGGCGCGTCACGCGCGGCGCGCAGGCAGGCGCCGCATCAGCATCGCGCTGTGCCAGGCGGTCAGCGCGACCGCGACCCAGATCGGCCCGTAGGTCGCGAGCTTCGCGACCGTCAGCGTCTCGCCGAGCAACAGCAGCGACACCACGATGAGCAGCACCGGCTCGACGTAGCCGAGGATGCCGAACAGCGCCATCGGCAGCATCCGGCTCGCCTTCAGGTAGCTCGCGAGCGCAAGCGTGCTGAGCGCGCCGAGCCCCGGCAGCAGCGCCGCCCACAGGACGGGATGGCTCGCGACGGGCGTCGCGCTCGACGCGACCATCGCGGCCGCGACCGGGCACAGCAGCGCCACCTCGAGCGCGAACGCGGCCAGCGAATCGGCGTTGATCCGGCGGCGCAGCACGAAATACGGCGGATAACCGAGTGCGACGACGAGCGTCGGCCACGCGAACGCGCGCGTCGCCCACACCTCGTGCGCGACGCCGAGCGCCGCGCAGGCGACCGCCGCCCATTGCAGCGGATCGAGCCGCTCGTGATAGTAGAAGCGGCCGACGAGCACCATCGTCAGCGGCAGCAGGAAGTAGCCGAGCGACACTTCGAGCATCCGCCCATGCAGCGGTGCCCATAGGAACAGCCACAGCTGCAGGCCGAGCAGCGCGGCGCTCGCCGGCAGCGCGATCACCAGGCGCCAGTCGCGCACGACCCGCCCGGCGAGCGCGACGAGCGCCGGCCAGCGGCCGCGCAGCGCGATCAGCGCGAACGCGCCCGGCGCGGTCCACAAGATCCGCCACGCGAAAATGTCGAGCCCCGTGAGCGGGTGCAGCAGCTTCGCATATGCCGACATCAGCGCGAACAGCATCGACGCCGCCACCGACAGCACGACGCCGCGCCCGGCCTCCGGATACCCCGTCATCGCGCGCTCACTGCTGCTGGAAGCGTTCGAAGCGCTTGTCGGTATGCCGTTCCTCGAACGTCACCTCGGTCACGCGCGCGGCCGGCGGCCCGTGCCGCAGCCACGCGAGCATCCGGTCGATCTGCGGCCCGGGGCCCTGGATCATCGCTTCGACGGTGCCGTCGTCGAGGTTCGCGACCCAGCCGCGCAGCTTCAGCGCGTGCGCCTCGCGGACCGTCGCGTGGCGGAAGCCGACGCCCTGCACGACGCCGCGCACCCGCACGTAGTAGGTCTCGATTCGTTCGTCCAGTTCGTCGCGGCTCATCGTCGTCGCCCTCCAGTTGCGTTCAAGCCCGGCATTGTAGTCGCGTCGGCTGCACCACGTCAGTGCCCGCCCGGCGGCGCGCGTGCCGTCGCCGCGTGCGCCGACCACGTACAATCTCGCTCGACGCACAACCGCCGCGCCGCACGCGCGGCCATGAGGACTTGCATGACTGATACATCCCGCGATCTCGTTCTGGTCACCGGCGCGTCCGGTTTCGTCGGCTCGGCCGTCGCGCGCATCGCGCAGCTGAAGGGCTACGCGGTGCGCGTGCTCGTGCGCCCGACCAGCCCGCGCACGAACGTCGCGGACCTCGACGCCGAGATCGTCACCGGCGACATGCGCGACGAGGCGTCGATGCGCACCGCGCTGCGCGGCGTGCGCTACCTGCTGCACGTCGCCGCCGACTACCGGCTGTGGGCGCCCGACCCGCTCGAGATCGAGCGCGCGAACCTCGAGGGCGCGGTCGCGACGATGCGCGCGGCGCGCGCCGAGGGCGTCGAGCGGATCGTCTACACGAGCAGCGTCGCGACGCTGAAGGTCACGAGCGCCGGCCACGCCGCCGACGAGAACGCGCCGCTCACGCCCGAACAGGCGATCGGCGTCTACAAGCGCAGCAAGGTGCTCGCGGAGCGCGCGGTCGAGCGGATGATCGCCGACGACGGGCTGCCCGCGGTGATCGTCAATCCGTCGACGCCGATCGGCCCGCGCGACGTGAAGCCGACGCCGACCGGCCGCATCATCGTCGAGGCCGCGCTCGGCAAGATGCCCGCGTTCGTCGATACGGGGCTGAACCTCGTGCACGTCGACGACGTCGCGAACGGCCATTTCCTCGCGCTCGAGCACGGCCGCATCGGCGAGCGCTACATCCTCGGCGGCGAGAACCTGCCGCTGCAGCAGATGCTGGCCGACATCGCGCAGATGACGGGCCGCAAGGCGCCGACGCTCGCGCTGCCGCGCTGGCCGCTCTACCCGCTCGCGGTCGGCGCGGAGGCGGTCGCGAAGTTCACGAAGAAGGAGCCATTCGTCACCGTGGATGCGCTGCGGATGTCGAAGAACAAGATGTATTTCACGTCCGCGAAGGCCGAGCGCGAACTCGGCTACCGCGCGCGACCGTACCGCGAAGGGCTGCGCGACGCGCTCGACTGGTTCCGCTCGGCCGGCTATCTGAAGTGATCGGGCGTGCGCGGGGCTGCGAGCGCCGAGCATTTCGCCTGCGCGTCGCGCCTGCGCTTCTCGCCCGCGCACCTCGCCTGCGCTTCTCGCCTGGACGTCGCACCGGCGCAACGCACGCGTGCTTTTTGGCGTGTTGCGTCACGCGTCTCGTGCGCCGCACCTGGCACGTCAATCCCCCCGCTTCTCAAGCCCGGCACCCAGCCCGGCGCCTGCAAAAACGCGTGCGCCGGCCCCTGTACCTGCACTTTGTTACACGTCGCGCGCGGACCGGCATCGGCGCAACGGGTAAAATCGCGGGTCTTACGTAGAGATCTCACGCATGAACCTGAACGATCAGATCGATGCGCTCGATGCCGGCGTCGATCAGCTCCTCCACGATCACCGCGCCGCCCAGCAGGCGGCACGCAGCGCGGATGCCTTCGCGCGCGCGGCCGCGGCTGAAGCCGAAGCGGCCGCCCAACGTCACGCCGCGGCCGAAACCGAAGCGCAGGCTGCCGCACAGCGCCATGTGCAAGCCGCCGCCGAGGCCGAAGCCGCACTGCTGCGCCACACCGCCGCGGCCGCCGAAGCGCAGGCCGCTGCACAGCGCCACGCCGACGCAACGGCCCAGGCCGACGCCGCCGTGCAACGTCACGCGGAAGCGACCGCGCTGACCGAAGCGCTCGCGCAACGCCATGCAGACGCCGAAGCTGCATCGCAACGCCATGCGGCTGCGATCGCCGAAGCCGAGGCCGCCGCACAACGTCACGACACCGCAGCGACCGAAGCGGAAGCCGCTGCGCAGCGCCATGCAGCCGCCACCGCGGAAGCGGAGGCCGCCGCGCAACGTCACGCGGCCGCTGTCGCCGAAGCCGAAGCCGCTTCGCAGCGCCACGCCGAAGCGATCGCGCAGGCGGAAGCCGCCACCCGGCGCCATGCCGACACGGCCGCGCAGGCCGAAGCCATCACGCAGCGTCACGCCGAAGCGATCGCCGAAGCGGAAGCGGCCGCGCAACGCCATGCCGACGCGACCGCGCAAGCCGACGCCATCACGCAGCGTCACACCGAAGCGATCGCGGAAGCGGAAGCCGCCGCGCAGCGCCATGCCGAAGCAGCCGCTCAGGCCGAAGCCGTCGCGCAGCGCCACACCGAGGCGATCGCGGAAGCGCACGCCGCCGCGCAGCGCCATGAAAAGGCCATCGCCGACGCCGAAGCGCTGGTCGAAGCCGTCGTGAAGGAAGCCGTGGCAGCTAAAGCGATGGATACGGCGGACGCAGCCGAGGCCGTTGAAGCGGTAGAGGCGCCGCACACCGCGGAAGCGGAAGCGGAAGCGGAAGCGGCAGACGCCAACGTGTCTGCGCCCGCCGCAACGGCAGCCGCAGCGGAAACGGAAACTGAAGCTGAAACCACCGTCGCGACGGAACCCGCGCCCGCCGGCGCAGTGGCGAATGCCGATGCCGATGCCGATGCCGATCCCAATGCCGACGCCGTAGCCGACGCCGAAGCCTCGACCGCACCTGCGGACAAATCGACGCTGCACGTCGGGCGCCCGTCCCAGAACGAGCTGACGCTGACCGTCAACGGCGAATCGATCACACTGCATCCGGAGCAACTGAGCCAGCTGATCGAGGAGCTCGCGCACGTGCGTGCATCGATGCAGCCGGAGCAGCCGTCGGGCATCCCGGCGGGCTGGCGCTTCGTGTCGACGAAGAATCCGATGATGGCGGTGCAGAAGCAGTCGAACGGCGACCGTTTGCTGGTCGCGCGCCACACCGGCTACGGCTGGGTGCCGTTCACGTTCTCGCCGGATGTGGTGGTGCAGATGTACATGATGCTTACCCAGCGGTAAGCGGACGCCGCCGGCCGCAGGAGGGCTGCAGAAGGCCCGTCGGCGCGGGCGGCGTTTTGAAGGGCGGCCAATGCGGCCGCCCTTTTTCGCATCGGGCCTGCCCGCGCTGCGGTCAGGCCCAGGGCGCTCAGCGATCCACCGGCGCCTGCACGCGCGCCTTCCACTGGCCGCCCTTGCCGCGCCAGTAACGCCATGCGGACGCGAAGGTCGCGCCGACGTAGAACGCCGCGACGAGCGGCAGCGCGGGCGCCCACCACGGCGAGCGCCGGTAGTAGCGCAGCATCGGCGCATACGCGGTGCACATCGACGCCCACGCGAGCCACGCCGGCCATGCGCGCGCGCCGTACGCGAGCGCGGCGACGGGCGGCAGCAGGTAGATGATCGTCATCCCGAGCAGCGTGCCGGCCAGCAGCCACGGCGAATAGTGGAGCTGCGTGAACGCGGTGCGCGCAATCATGTTCCAGATGTCGCGCCAGCTGTCGTACGGGCGCAGCGACACGCTGCGGTCGGCGAGATCGAGGCGGATCGGATGGCGGCCGCTGCCGCGGTGCTTGATCTGCGCGGCGAGGCTGCAGTCGTCGATCAGCGCGCCGCGGATCGACTCGATGCCGCCCGCTTCCTCGAGCGCCGTACGCTTCACGAGCATGCAGCCGCCCGCGGCACCCGCCGTCTTGTTGCGCGGATCGTTGATCCACGAGAACGGGTAGAGCTTCGCGAAGAAGAACACGAACGCCGGGATCAGCGCCTTTTCCCAGAACGAATCGCAGCGCAGCCGCACCATCAGCGACACGAGATCGCGATGCTCGGCCTGTGCGCGCGTGACGAGCTGGGCGACCGCGTCGGGCGGATGGCCGATGTCAGCGTCCGTCAGCAGCAGGTAGTCGGCCGGCAGGCCGAGCGTGCCCACCGCGGCGATCCCTTGCGACTGCGCCCAGACCTTGCCCGACCAGCCGGCCGGCAGCGGCTTCGCGGACAGCACCGTCAGGCGGTCCGCGCGATTGATCGCGAGCGCCGCCGCGCGGGCCGCGTCGGCGGTGCCGTCGTCGCTGTGGTCGTCGACAATGATCAGATGAAAGTCGCCCGGGTAGTCCTGCTCGAGCAGCGACGTCGCCGCGCGGGCGATCACGTCGGCTTCGTTACGGGCCGGCACGACCGCGACGACGGCCGGCCAGCCGGCCTCGGCGGCGGCGCCGCGTGCGTCGGGCGGCAGCGCCCGCGCCGGCTGCGCGCGCCAGAAGCCGCCGCGCGCGACGAGCAGGACGATCCAGATCAGCAGCGACAGGCCGGACAGCAGGAACACGATCGGCAGCATCATCGGCGTGCCTCCTGCCGTACGCCCGCCGCACTGGCCGTCCGGGCGGACGCGGTAATCGGGGTCGGGTTGAAAACGCCGGCAAGGGCGCCGGCGGCCGGCCGCGGGCGCGGCACGGCGGGGCAATACGCGTAGGAAGCGACGGTCATCGACAGGCCTTCAAATGTGCTCGACGTCGGGCCACCGGGGGGAAGCCCGCGAAACCGCGTAGTTTACTGGGTTCCGCGCGCGCGGGCGCCGACGCGGGCCGGCACGGACCGTCCGAAGATTGCAACTGGAAGAAACAGCATCGAAGCAAGGACGGGCCGATAGAGTTAAAATGCGCGATTAATTCGGGGTGCCGGGCCGTTCCTGCATTCATAACATTAGTCGGGACGATCGAAGCGGCTGGCTTGCCGGCTCCCTCGAACCCCGCGTCTGTCGTCGGAGTTCGCTTGCCTATGCGAGTCATCCTTGCCCAGCCCCGCGGCTTTTGTGCGGGGGTTGTCCGTGCGATCGAGATCGTCGATCGCGCGCTGCAACAGCACGGTGCGCCGGTTTATGTGCGCCATGAAATCGTTCATAACCGGCACGTCGTCGAAAATCTGCGTAATAAAGGGGCACGATTCGTTGAGGAACTCGACGAGGTGCCTCATGGCGCTGTCGCGATCTTCAGCGCGCACGGTGTCGCCCAGACGGTCGAGCACGACGCGCAGGCGCGCGGGCTCGACGTGCTCGACGCGACCTGCCCGCTCGTCACGAAAGTGCACGTGCAGGGGCGCCAGTACGTCGCGGCGGGCCGCCGGCTGATCCTGATCGGCCATGCAGGCCATCCGGAAGTCGAGGGCACGATCGGCCAGATTCCGGGCGAGGTGATTCTCGTCCAGAGCGAAGCCGAGGTCGACACGCTGACGCTGCCGGTCGACACACCGGTCGCGTACGTCACGCAGACGACGCTGTCGGTCGACGACACGCGCGGGATCATCGAGGCGCTGCAACGCCGCTTTACCGACATCGTCGGGCCGGACACGCGCGACATCTGCTACGCGACGCAGAACCGCCAGGCGGCGGTGCGCGAGCTGAGCGCGCAGGTCGACGTGCTGCTCGTGGTCGGCGCGACCAACAGCTCGAACTCGAACCGCCTGCGCGAGATCGGCACCGAAAGCGGCGTGCCGAGCTATCTCGTCGCCGACGGTTCCGAAGTGAAGGCCGAATGGTTCGCGAACGCGCAGACGGTGGGACTCACCGCCGGCGCGTCGGCACCCGAAGAGATGGTCGAGGATGTGATCGGCGCGCTGCGCGCGCTGGGGCCCGTCGAGGTCACGACGATGGCGGGCCGTGAGGAAAAAGTCGAATTCAAGCTGCCGGCGAAGCTCACGCAAGCTGTCGCCCGCGAAGTTTAAGGAGGACAACCCTTGTCTATTCCGCTGCTCCAGCAAGTCCGCGTCGGCGCATACATCATGCGCCAACACCTGTCCGGCAACAAACGCTATCCGCTCGCGCTGATGCTCGAGCCGCTGTTCCGCTGCAACCTCGCGTGCAACGGCTGCGGCAAGATCGATTATCCGGATCCGATCCTGAACCAGCGCCTGTCGGTCGAAGAGTGCCTGGAAGCCGTCGACGAATGCGGCGCGCCCATCGTGTCGATCGCCGGCGGCGAGCCGCTGCTCCACAAGGAGATGCCGGAAATCGTCAAGGGCATCATGAAGCGCAAGAAATTCGTGTACCTGTGCACGAACGCGCTGCTGATGGAAAAGAAGATGGACGACTACCAGCCGAACCCGTACTTCGTCTGGTCGGTCCACCTCGACGGCGACAAGGACATGCACGACCATTCCGTGTCGCAGGACGGCGTCTACGACAAGGCGGTCGCGGCCATCAAGGAAGCGAAGCGCCGCGGCTTCCGCGTGAACATCAACTGCACGCTGTTCAACGATGCGATCCCCGAGCGCGTCGCGAAGTTCTTCGACACGCTGAAGCCGATCGGCGTCGACGGCATCACCGTGTCGCCGGGCTATGCGTACGAGCGCGCGCCGGACCAGCAGCACTTCCTGAACCGCGACAAGACGAAGAACCTGTTCCGCGAAATCCTGAAGCGCGGCGAAGGCGGCAAGCGCTGGTCGTTCAGCCAGTCGTCGCTGTTCCTCGACTTCCTGGCCGGCAACCAGACCTACAAGTGCACGCCGTGGGGCAACCCGGCGCGTACGGTGTTCGGCTGGCAGAAGCCGTGCTATCTGGTCGGCGAAGGTTACGTGAAGACCTTCAAGGAACTGATGGAAGACACGAACTGGGACAACTACGGCGTCGGCAACTACGAGAAGTGCGCGGACTGCATGGTCCACTGCGGTTTCGAGGCGACCGCCGTGATGGACACGATCGCGCATCCGCTGAAGGCGTTCGCCGTGAGCCGGAAGGGCATCAAGACCGAAGGCGCGTTCGCGCCGGACATTCCGATCGACAAGCAGCGTCCGGCCGAGTACGTGTTCTCGCGCCACGTCGAGATCAAGCTCGAGGAAATCCAGCGCGCCGGCAAGGGCAAGCTGCAGAAGCCGGCGAAGCCGGCAGCGGCGGCTTAAGCAGGCACGTGACGCGCGCGGCGGCGATCGCCGCGCAAACAATGGGTGCGACGGAGCGATTCCTCGCACCCATTTCTTTTTTCAGGCCGCCGCCGCCATATCGCACGCCTGCCGTTCACGCATCCGAGTACACGCTCCGCTTCGAGACACAGCTCGATGCTCGCATCGTGCGAACGAACTCAGCAAGCGCGCAATCGACGGTTGATTCGCATCGTCGGATCACGCTGAACGATGTCGCAAATATCGCGACGTGCTGACACGCGACAAGCGATACCTGTTCTCGCACGAATGGCGGCACGACACGTCCGACACGGGCGCGCGATAATGACGCATCGGCCGCCACGCACATCGGCCGCACGTCCTTATCCGTCCACTCGAGCAAGTCCATGTCTGCCATCGACACCACCGCCATCGACACCTGGCACGCGCACGTGTACTTCGACGCCGCCAGCCGCGACGCGGCCTGGGCCTTTCGTCAGGTCGTCGACGAACGGTTCGGCGCGATCGTCGAACTCGGCCGTTTTCACGAGCGCCTGGTCGGGCCGCATCCGGCGTGGTCGTATCAGATCGCGTTCGACGCGGCACGCTTTGCGGAGATCGTGCCGTGGCTCGTGCTGAACCACGGTGCGCTCGACATCTTCCTGCATCCGAATACCGGTGACGACCTGCGCGACCATCGCGATTCGGCGGTGTGGATCGGGAGGTCGTATGCGCTGAACCTGGCGGCGCTGGCCGGGTAATTGCGCAGCGCGTCGTCCGGTTGAAGCCGCGCGATTCGTCACGCGCGGCCCGCTTCCCCCGCCAATCCGCAGGCTCATCGCAGACGCCCCGCGACATCCACGTTTCGGTTTGCGGTGAAACATCCGCATGCATCGCGTCGCTATAGTGGATTTTCGTTCCCGGTCACCGCACAGGCACACCCGATGAAAATCCAGTCAGACGCCGACATCCGCCACATCTACGAGCAATGGCACGCCACCGTCGTCGCACGCGACCTCGACGGACTGATGTCGCTGTATGCGGACCACGCGGTGTTCGAAACGCCGCTGGTCGTCGTCACGCTGCCCGACCACGGCAGCGGCGTGCTCCGCGGCAAGCCGGCCATCCGCGACTTCTTCGACGCGGGACTGCGCAAGCTGCCGAACAGCCTCGGGCGCTGGTACCGGACGGGCGTCTTCTTCTCGAACGGCCGGCAACTGACGTGGGAATATCCGCGCGAAACGCCGGACGGCGACCAGGTCGATCTCGTCGAGGTCATGGACATCGACGACGGCCTGATCGTCCATCATCGGGTCTATTGGGGATGGATCGGTTTCCAGTCGCTGCTCGCCGCCGCCCGGAAGCAGGAACTGCGATGACGGGCGCCGGATCGGACCGCGCGCTCGACGGCCGCGTCGCCTGGCTGCAGTGGATCGTGAACGCGTATACGCCGATGTTCGCGAGCCTGCTGACAGCCGGCAGCACGCGTCACGCGACGGATATCACGCTACGTACAGCGCAATGCTGACGAACTGGCACAGGCTGCCCGCCAGAACGAACAGGTGCCAGATGCCATGTCCGTGGCGGATGCGCTCGTCGTTGATGAAAAAGTAGATGCCGGCGCTGTAGATGACGCCACCCGCGACGAGCCACGCGGTTCCCACGGGCGGCAACGCATGAATCAACGGGCGGATGGCAACGAGCGCCAGCCAGCCCATCAGCACGTACAGCACCATCGAAACGATGCGCGTGCGCCGCCCGAGCGTGAGTTCCTGCACGATGCCGAACGCGGCAAGCCCCCAGCTCACACCGAACAGCGACCAGCCCCACGGCCCGCGCAACGTGACGAGCGTGAACGGCGTATAGCTGCCGGCAATCAGCAGGTAGATCGCCGAATGGTCGCACTTCTGCAGAATGGCTTTCAGACGCGGTTTGCGCACGCTGTGGTAGAGCGTCGAGATCGCATAGAGCACGCAGAGCATCGCGCCGTAAACGCTGAAACTCACCACCTTGTAAGCGTCGCCCGCGAGCGCGCCCATCGTCACCAGTGTTGCCAGACCCGCCACCGATAGCACCGCGCCGACGAGATGGGTAATGCTGTTGAAACGCTCACCGACATGCACGACGTCGTCCTCCTGCGGGGGTTCACCGGGGTAAATAGTTCATATGATAGCGGCCATGGAACGTTGCCGGGTTGCGGGCAGATCAAGCGCGATGCAGAGCAGAGGCCGTGACGACACAGCGATGCGCAAGCCGCCCGCCGGAAAAAGAAAAAGCGCCGTGACACGCGTCACGACGCTCTTTCGTTCGTCGCTGAACCGCTACACCGGTTCAGCTCAACAGCACTTTCCCGCTCCCGACCCATACCGTGCATTCTGCCGTTCGCGGAAAAACTCCTCGTACGTCATCGGTTCGCGGTCCGGATGCGTGTCGCGCATGTGCGCGACATAGGTGTCGTAGTCGGGCAGGCCGACCATCAGCCGCAACGCCTGCCCGAGGTAGCGGCCTGCGCTGCGCAGGTCGCCGCCGAGATCGCTGAACATCGCGGCCTCCCCTTAGCGTCCGCTGCCGAGCGCCTGCGCGGCCGGCAACGCTTCGTACGGCGTCTCCCGCACGGTCGGCTTCGACTCGCGGCGCGCGCGCAGGATCGCGAGCACGCCGTACACCGCGATGCTCACCACGACCAGAATGAACAGCCCGGCGAGCGCGGCGTCGATGTAGTCGTTGAAGATGATCCGCTTCATCTGCGCGATCGACTTCGCCGGCGCGAGCACCTTGCCTTCGTCCACCGCCGCCTGCAGCTTCGCGGCATGCGCGAGGAAGCTCACCTTCGGGTTCGCGTCGAACACCTTCTGCCAGCCGGCCGTCAGCGTGCAGATCAGCAGCCACACTGTCGGCACGAGCGTGACCCACGCATAGCGCTCGCGCTTCATCTTGAACAGCACGACCGTGCCGAGCACCAGCGCGATCGCCGCGAGCATCTGGTTCGAGATGCCGAACAGCGGCCACAGCGTGTTGATGCCGCCGAGCGGATCGACCACGCCCTGATACAGGAAGTAGCCCCACGCGGCCACGCACAGCGCCGTCGCGATCAGGTTGGCCGGCAGCGATTCGGTGCGCTTCAACGCCGGGTGGAACGTGCCGAGCAGGTCCTGCAGCATGAAGCGGCCCGCACGTGTGCCCGCATCGACGGCCGTCAGGATGAACAGCGCTTCGAACAGGATCGCGAAGTGATACCAGAACGCCATCATCGCTTCGCCGCCGATCACCTGGTGCAGGATGTGCGCCATGCCGACCGCCAGCGTCGGTGCGCCGCCCGCGCGCGCGATGATCGTCGTCTCGCCGACCGCCTTCGCGGTTTGCGTGAGCATGTCCGGCGTCAGCACGAAGCCCCACTGCGTGACGGTGTTCGCGACCGCTTCCGGCGTCGAGCCGAGCACGGCGGCCGGCGCGTTCATCGCGAAGTAGATGCCCGGCTCGATCACGCACGCGGCGACGAGCGCCATGATCGCGACGAACGATTCCATCAGCATCGCGCCGTAGCCGATGAAACGCGCGTTGGTTTCATTGTCGAGCAGCTTCGGCGTCGTGCCCGACGAGATCAGCGCGTGGAAGCCCGACACCGCGCCGCACGCGATCGTGATGAACAGGAACGGGAACAGGTTGCCCGACCACACGGGGCCCGTGCCGTCGACGAACTTCGTCAGCGCGGGCATCTTCAGTTCCGGCGCGACGATCAGGATGCCGATCGCGAGACCGACGATCGTGCCGATCTTCAGGAACGTCGACAGGTAGTCGCGCGGCGCGAGCAGCAGCCACACCGGCAGCACCGATGCGACGAAGCCGTAGCCGATCAGGATCCACGTGAGCTGCGTGCCGCTGAACGTGAACCACGCAGCGAGCGTCGGCGAATCGTGCACGGTCTGGCCGAACGCGATCGACGCCATCAGCCCGACGAAACCGATGATCGACACTTCGCCGATGCGGCCCGGACGGATGTAGCGCGTGTAGACGCCCATGAACAGCGCGATCGGAATCGTCGCGGCGACGGTGAACGTGCCCCACGGCGAGTTGGTCAGCGCCTTCACGACGATCAGCGCGAGCACCGCGAGGATGATCACCATGATCAGGAACGCGCCGAACAGCGCGATCACGCCGGGTACGGTGCCGAGCTCCATCTTGACGAGGTCGCCGAGCGACCGGCCGTCGCGGCGCGTCGAGATGAACAGCACGATGAAGTCCTGCACCGCGCCCGCGAACACGACGCCCGCGAGGATCCACAGCATGCCGGGCGTGTAGCCCATCTGCGCGGCGAGCACCGGGCCGACGAGCGGCCCTGCGCCGGCGATCGCGGCGAAGTGGTGGCCGAACAGCACGTACTTGTTGGTCGGCACGTAGTCGAGGCCGTCGTTGTGCCGGACGGCCGGCGTCATCCGCAGCCCGTCGAGCTGCATGACCTTGCTGGCGATGAAGCGGCTGTAGAAGCGATACGCGATCAGATACACGCAGACTGCGGCGATCACGATCCAGAGGGCGCTGACGCGCTCGCCGTGCGCGAGCGCGATGGTGCCGAACGCGAACGCGCCCAATAACGCGACCGCAATCCAGATCAGGGTGCTGGAAGCCCGATTCATGGCGTCTCCTGTCCTATTTCATTATCGATATCGCGCAGCTGGGCAACCGCGCGCCCGTGGCGGCAATGCGCCGGCACCGGCCTCGCAATGGGCCGATGGTGTGGGCTCGTAGTATTCCGTGACGGAGGCCTGGCTTACAAGCGGACAACTACGTACGTTGAGCTACGTAAAATTACGTAGCGCGTCCTACAGCGCATTGACCATGGGACAGTGGAATGGTCTTCGTTGGGACTGAAGGGTATCGGGCGGCCCACGACGGGCCTCGATCGCGAGGGTTGCACGCATGCTTGCGTACGCAACGAGACAGCGGGTGGGCGAACCGACTACCGGCTGCGAAGCAGGCCCGTCAGGCAGTATTTTCCATACATCAGGCAATGGTTCTGCACGACGTCCGGCGCGTCGCTCCTGGGCGCGACCTCAGCGCCGACGCGTGGCGCGTCGGCAGCGGGCGTGCGGCAGACGAGGCTCAGGGCCGCCAGCGCGGCGACGAGCGCCAGCGCACCGGCCAGCCCCGGTCCCATCGCCATCTTGTGATTCGGGCGCAAGCGATTCATCGCAACCACTCCCGTCAACTTCCTGCATGCGGGCTCGCGTCGTCCAGAGGCCCCGCCTGACGTCGCAGCGGCGACGTCAGGCGGCGCTCGGCAGGGCGTCATGGCATGACACGCATGCTGCGAACAAGCCCGACGAGCAGCGACGCCCAGACGAGCGACGACAGCACGCAAGCCCAAAGGATCAGCATGACCCGCTCGATCACGGTCAGCGGCGCACTGCGCAATGTGCGGCGCACGCGCGCCAGGCGCATGCGGGCATGCCGTCCTGCAAGTCGCATCGAGCGTGCCGAAACGGCTCGAATCCGGCTCAAGTTGTCCACCTCGGTCGACGCGAACCCACGCCGGACGCATCGCAGGCATGGGTACGACACATACGAACATGCCGTGCGGCGTAGATGCGCCGCACGGCGCCGGACCTACTTCAGCAAGGTCATCTGCACCACCTTCACGACGACGAGCGCGACGGCGATCAGCAGATAGCCGCGCAGCACGCCCATCCACACACGCTTGGCCAGCGTCAGGTTCGGCGGCGGCAGCTCATCGAGCGGCGGCATGCGCCACGTGTCGCGCGCGCCGGCCGGCCAGGCCTGCACCGTTGCGGCACCGTCCGCCGACTCGCGGCGCAGCTTGCGCACCGCGACCGTCGCCGCATAGCCGACGATGGCCAGCAGCGTGCCGCCGGCGAGCATGCCGAGAATCGTTTCCCCGGTCATGTCCGGATACATCACCGACGCGGTCAGGATGATCGACAGCATCACGAGCACCCAGATCACTGCGCCGGTAAACAGGTTCAGCTTCTTCGAGTTGACCCACGGGCCGAGCACCGCGCGGTCGTTGCACAGCAGCAGCAGGAACACCGTCGCGCTCGGCAGCAGCACGCCCGCGAGCGTCTGCACGGCTTCGGTCAGCAGGCCGAGCGGGCTGCCGGGAATCAGCACGATCGCGGCCGCGGCGGCCACGATGCCGAAATACACGAGATAGAAGCCCTTCGCGTCCGACACGTTGCGATGCAGCGAGTGACGGATCTTGAACACGTCGCCGATCGCATACGCCGTCGACAGCGACACGGCAGCCGCGCCGATAATGGCCGCGTCGAACAGCGCAATGGCGAACAGCACGGCCGACGTGTGGCCCGCGTACTTGTCCAGTCCGGCGATGATGCCGCCGGCGTCGGTGAAGTTGCCGAACTCGGGCTTGCCCGAATAGAGCTGCGCGCAGAACGCGATCATCGCCACCGCGCCGATCAGCACGAACGCAATGCCGATCCACAGGTCGGCCTTCTCGTACTTCATGAAGCGCGGCGTGATGCGCTTGTCGACCACATAGCTCTGCTGGAAGAAGAGCTGCCACGGCGCCACGGTCGTACCGACGATGCCGATCACGAGCAGCATCACGTCGGAGAGCTTCGAATGGGCGGGCCAGTTCGGGATGAAGAAGTCCCGCGTCATCTGGCCGACCGGCGGATGAATCGACACGAGCACCGGCACCAGCAGCAGGCTCAATAGACACAGGAACACCGCGAAGCGTTCGAATCGCCTGAAGTTACCGGTACTCACGGCCGCCATCGTGAGCGCGGCTGCGATGCACACACCCGCGATCTTCGACAGGCCGAAGAAGTCGAGCACGAACGTGATGCCGATGAACTCGGTCACGATCGTCAGCGCATTGAGCAGGAACAGGTCGATCACGCTGAACGCGCCCCAGAACTTGCCGAAACGTTCGAAGATGAGGCGTGCGTGTCCGACGCCGGTGACGGCCCCGAGCCGCAACACCATTTCCTGGTTCACGAAGAGCACCGGCACCAGAAGCAGCATGGTCCAGAGCAGCGTGGTGCCATAGTTCTGTCCGGCCTGCGTATAGGTGCCGAAGGCGCCCGCGTCGTTGTCGCCGACCATCACGATCAGGCCGGGACCGAGGATGGCAAGCAGTGTCCGGAAACGCGCCCACCAGTTGGTGCGTGGCGCGACGTCGTGGTGGGCAATGGTGCCTAGTGCACCCTGAATGTCGCCGAGATGCGCGTCGTCGAGGACTGCACTGCGTTCGCGCACGGTATCGCGCGGCGAGATGTTGGCTGGTGACGACATTTTCTTGTCTTCCCTGATAAGCGGTTAGCAGAACGAAAATGTACCCATTCCGGCAGGCGTGAGCGCGTGCGCCGTCGAACGACAGCGTCGCTCGCGTATGCCGGAACCGAGTGCCGGCGGTTACGAAACGAGGTTTTTCAAACGGACCCAGAAAGCGGCGAACCGGTGCGATTCGCGCGGTTTCAACGACAGCATCGCGTCGTAGCAGGCGCGCGATTCGTTGACGTGAGGCAGATTCGACAGGAGCAGGCCGAAAATCATGATGTTTCTCCATGCGTCTGGCTTGACGCGATCTTGCGAAAAGCCAGCAGACACGGAGGCCGGGCACATCACGCGCGCGGCGACAGAGATCTACTCGCTTTTCTCAGCGAACGAAAAAGATAGAGATGAGCGGCATATGGGATAACTGTCAGTGCCCGGCATTTCGGCTCCTTATTTGTGGCGAGTACGCACGGTTGCGACGTACGTGTTTATCCACGCGTCGGCACACACCTGAAGCGAATCGAATCGTCCAGGCACGCGCAAACGCGGCCGCGAGTTGACGCTCGCGACGCTTTGCCACACGGGACGCACGCAAACGCGTGCGCTCGTATGGCGCCAATCATCAAGGTGCACGGAGGGTACGGCTACGGCGCGCACCGTCTGCCTGCTGGCAAGACGGCGGCTGGGAAAGGGAGCGCGGACGTCCTGCCGATCAGGCAGCGAAACAGTTCGAAGGTCGACAACTGCTACTGTCCAAGGTACCAGCCCCTTTTGTGAATACCTTTAAATTCTAGGTGGCTCGCGAATGCGAAGTCAACACGATTCGCTAAGCATAACCAATATATTTCGCGGCGCACCGATTATCCGGCATAAAGCCCCGTCATTGCGGGCTGAAGTCTTTCAAACATGAAACGATGCGACATGACTGAAAGAATTAACCGACGGAAATGCGCACGCGCCTTTACACCATGCAACGGCAGCGGGCCACGCTACAGAAGCGGGAACAACCGGAACGCGAACCCGGCGAGCGCGATGTCGGCGCGGTTCCGGCCTCGTGCCGCGCAGCGGCCTCATCCCCCTGGAAGAGATAAGCAAAGCCGGAAATGGCGTGCCTGCTCGGTCCTGCCGTTCCAAGGGTCGAAACAGGATTGGTCGCGCGAACGCCCTTCGCGCCGGCGACCGGCAAGATCGATCGCCCTGACCGGGTCGGCTTCTACCGGACGGCCCACGGGTCCGGCGCACTTCGACGCGTGTCAACCATGCGGCCATTGCGGCGCGCGGTCTGCGGGAATAGAACCTAGAATTGAGCAAGGTGCCGGCCCCTTGGCGCGGAACCTGCTCGTTCCTCCCAGTCCATCGACGCCGGCAGCCATGAACCCTCATCTTGCTTGCTTCGTCCGCCCCGCGCTGGGCGCGTTTTGCGTCGCTGCGCTGGCGACGCTGTCCTCGTGCGGCGGCGAGGCCTGCTTCGGCTTCGACAACTGCTTCAACAACAACAACGGGATGCAGTCCGTCAGTGTGTCCGGCACGGCCGCGACCGGCCGGGCGCTCGCGAGCGCGACCGTGACTGCGAACTGCGCGCAGGGCCGGGGCTCCGCGCTGTCGGACGGCGGCGGGAACTACAGCATGACGTTCAATGCGGTGCTCCCGTGCGTCCTCACCGTGACGTCCGGCGGCACGACGCTGCATTCGCTCGCCTATGCCGGCGGCACCTTCAAT
The DNA here is from genome assembly GCF_053427715.1 of Burkholderia sp. MR1-5-21. Taxonomy (NCBI): domain Bacteria; kingdom Pseudomonadati; phylum Pseudomonadota; class Betaproteobacteria; order Burkholderiales; family Burkholderiaceae; genus Burkholderia; species Burkholderia sp. MR1-5-21. The sequence continues at coordinate 186,366 of NZ_JBSAXD010000004.1, read as the reverse complement.
ACGACGCCCGAGACGGAGCTGATGATCGTCTATCTCGCCGCGCAGCTCGGCACGACGACCGCCGACCTGATCACCAATCTGCCGGGCGTTTCACACTTCCAGCAGGTGCTGGAAAACCAGACCAACGTGCAGGGCGCGCAAGCGGCCGTCGTCACGACGCTCCAGCAGCACTACGCGGTGACGCTGGCAGTGCCGGCGTTCCTGACGACACGGTTCATCGTCGGGCAGCCGGGCGTCGACAGCGATCTCGGCGCGCTGGCGACGGCAGGCGCGATCGACACGAACGGCATGCCCGATCCGGCCGCGGTGTCGCTGGTGTCTCAGGCTGGCGCGGCTCACCCGCTCTGAGCAGCGGGCTTCGCGCAATTCGGCGTCCGGCACATTCAATCGTCCGCACGCCGGCGCCGTCACGGGAGACGGCGAAACCGCCCGGTGCATTGCGCACCGGGCCATGCGCATCACGCGCGGTTCAATGCTTGTCGTCGGCCTGCTTCGGCTTCGGCGGCGACGGCACCTTCGCGTACTGGAACGCCGGCGTCGCCTTCAGCGCGTCCTTCGTCGCGCCCGGCAGGTAGATGTTGCCGTTGCGCACGTCGAGCGACGCGATCGGCACCGCGACGTCATGTGCTGCGACGCCCAGGAAGCCGCCGGCCGACACGATCGCCGCGGAGATCGAACCGTCCGGCGCGACGATCAGGTCGCGAATCGTGCCGACCTTCTGGTTCTGGTCGTTGTAGACGACCTTGCCGAGCACGCTCTTCTTCACGCTCCAGCCTTCGAGCAGTGCCTGCGATTGTTCGACGGTGACGCTGAGCGGCTGCGTGCCCGCGATCTGTGCATGCGCGCTGAGGCTCGATACGAGAACGGCGGCTGCGACGATTGTCTTGGAGAAAGCCATGCTGATTGCACTCCGGTTCGGTTGTTGTTGGTGCCGGGAGCGAAGCGGCGCAGGTGCGGCGGCGAATCGGTGAGCACCCCGCGCTTCGTCGATGCAGCGGCGGCTGGCCGCGCCGCCGCTGCGTGTGCGCGTGACGGGCCGGGATGGGCGCGTCGGGTGGCGCAACACTGGCGTCATGGTAGCGCCAGTGGAGAAACGCTGCCATCAGGCTGCATGGCGCGGGGGCGTGCCGAACCGAATGAAGATCGACGTCGACGACGATATGCCGCGCGACTTCGCGTGAGTCGCGTTACGCATTCCGCGAATAAACCCGCCGATGCCTCACGGCCTCGGCAAGCACATCGAGCACCGGCTCCGTCTGCGTCCAGCTCAGGCACGCATCGGTAATCGACACCCCGTACTTCAGCGGCACGCCCGGCTTCAGATCCTGCCGCCCCGCCTCGAGATTGCTCTCGACCATCACGCCGACGATCCGGTGCTCGCCCTGCGACAGCTGCTGCGCGAGATCCTGCGCAACATCGATCTGGCGCTCATGCGACTTGTTCGAATTCGCATGCGAACAATCGACCATCACCTGCTCACGCAGGCCCGCCGCGCGCAGCACCGCGCAGCTCGCCTCGACGTGCGCGCCGTCGTAGTTCGGGCCGTTCTTGCCGCCGCGCAGGATCACGTGCGCGTCGTCGTTGCCGCGCGTCTCGAAGATCGCGGCCATGCCCATCTTCGTCATCCCCATGAACGCATGGCTCGCGCGCGCCGCGACGATCGCGTCCGACGCGACCTGCACGCCGCCGTCGGTGCCGTTCTTGAACCCGATCGGGCAGCTCAGCCCCGACGCGAGCTGCCGGTGACTCTGGCTCTCGGTCGTGCGCGCGCCGATCGCGCCCCACGCGATCAGGTCCGCGATGTATTGCGGACTCAGCAGGTCGAGAAACTCGGTCGCGGCAGGCAGCCCGAGCGCATTGACGTCGAGCAGCAGTTGCCGCGCGGCGCGCAGGCCCTCGTTGATGCGGAAGCTGCCGTCGAGCCGCGGATCGTTGATGTAGCCCTTCCAGCCGACCGTCGTGCGCGGTTTCTCGAAGTAGACGCGCATCGTGATCAGCAGGTCGTCCTTCAGCGCGTCGGCGGCGACCTTCAGGCGGCGCGCGTAGTCGAGCGCCTGGTCATGATCGTGGATCGAGCACGGGCCGACGACGATCAGCAGCCGGTCGTCGCGGCCGTGCAGGATGTCGCCGATCGCCGAACGGGTCTGCTCGACGAGCGTCTGCGTCGCGGCCGGCACCGGCAGTTCGTCCTGCAGCAGCGCCGGCGAGATCAGCGGCCGGACGGCGCCGATACGGACGTCGTCGATACGCGTGGTGTCCTGCGTCGCGTCGGCTTCGCCAACCTCGCGATCGTGTGAAGGATTGTCGAGGTTCTGCATGATGATCTCCGGGGGACTTCAGGTATGGGGTTACGCTGGATTATGGCACTCGCCCGTCGCGACTTCGCTCAGGACGGCTCCCCCGACGATTCGACGTCGATCCCGAGCTCGGTGGCCATCCGCTGAACAAGCGCGTTGAGCCGGGCGACTTCGTCCGCGAGGCGCTTCTGCTCGGCCTTCAGCGCTTCGAATTCCGACGGCGGCACGGAATCCGCGCCGCCCGCGTCCGGCCCCGCGATGTCGGCCGCGCTCACTTCGCCGCACATCAGGTGCATCCAGCGGTTCTCGCGCGCGCCGGGCGCACGCGTCAGCCGGACGACCAGCGGCGGCTCGCGCGTCGCCAGCTCTTCCAGGAACGCCTCGACCGACGAGATATCGGCGAAGCCGTGCAGGCGCGCGGTATTCAAACGCAACTCGGCGGCCGTTTGCGGGCCGCGCAGCAGCAGGATCGTCAGCAGCGCGATCGCCTGGCTCGGCACGCCGAGCACGCGGTTCATGTTGTGTTCGAAGCGCGGCACGCGGCTGCTGCTGCCTTCCATCACGATGCTCAGGTGCTTCAGCGAGTCGAGTGCGGTCGTCACCTCGTCCTCGGTGACGTTCATCACCGGCGAGCGCGCGGTCTTCTGGTTGCAGCCTGCGGTCAGCGCGTTCAGCGACAGCGGGTAGGTATCGGGCACCGTGTGCTGTTTCTCGACCAGCACGCCGAGGATGCGCGCCTCGAGCGGCGTCAGTTCACGGAGGGGGCGTGGCGTAGGCGTGGTGTTCATGAGTCGGGTGGCGTCGCGGCGTGCTGCAGGTAAAGGGGAGGCGGATCGCGCCCGCCGGCGCTGCCGGGCGGGTCGATCCATATGATAGCCGGTGCGGCCGCCGAGAAGATCGGGACACGTCGACGCACGGTCGTGCGCTGCACCGGCGTTTGCGCGACGCGAACGCCGGCGCTACGATACCGCTTCATTCATGCTTTCGCGGCGCGTCCCGGCAACGGTTCCCGGCAAGGCTGGCGGCCGCGATCGATCCTCCCCGCCCCCCCCGCGCCACCGGGCGCACCGGGGGTGATGACCGCCAGGGTCGCCGCACCGCGCGCCGGGCCACAAGCACGCGCACATCGCCGTTCAACTCTTCTCCGTCTTCCCGTCGGCATGGTCAATACGCCCCCCTCTACCTCGAACGTCCGCGCGATCGTCACCGGCCACACACGCGGCCTCGGCGCCGCGCTCGCCGAGCTGCTGCTGCAGCGAGGCGTTGCCGTGCTCGGCCTGTCACGCAGTCGTCATCCGTCGCTCGGCGCACAGGCCGGCGATCGCTTCGCCGAAGTCGAACTCGACCTGTCGGACCCCGCGCGCGTCGAAGCGTGGCTGGCCAGCGACGCGCTGCGCAGTTTCGTCGACGGCGCGTCGACCGTGCTGCTGTTCAACAACGCCGGCACCGTCGAGCCGATCGGCCCGCTCGACGTGCAGGACCCGACGGCGATCGCGCGCGCGGTCAGCCTGAACGTCACGACGCCGCTGATGCTGTCGGCCGCGCTCGCGAAGGCCGCGTCCGATGCCACCGACCAGCGCATTCTGCACGTATCGAGCGGCGCGGCGCGCAATGCGTACGCGGGCTGGAGCATCTACTGCGCGACCAAGGCCGCGCTCGACCATCACGCGCGCGCGGTCACGCTGGACGCGACGCGCGGGCTGCGCATCTGCAGCGTCGCGCCGGGCGTCGTGGATACGGGCATGCAGGCGACGATCCGATCGACCAGCACCGACAATTTCCCGCTGCGCGAGAAGTTCGACCAGCTGAAATCGAGCGGCGCGCTCGCGACGCCAGAGGCTGCCGCGCGGCAACTGATCGACTACGCGCTCTCCGACGCGTTCGGAACCGTGCCGACGGCGGACGTGCGGGAATTGCCGGCGGGTTGAACCGGGATAGAATCCCCGGATCACATTCCCCGAAGGATCCCCCGATGGTCAAGAAGACCACCGCGCCGTTCCAGCAGATCAAGACGCGCGTTCGCCAGAACATCGAATCCGGCGACTGGCACCCCGGGGACCGCATTCCGTCCGAGCTCGATCTCGCCGCGCAGTTCGGCGTCGCGCGCATGACGGTGAACCGCGCGCTGCGCGAACTGACCGACGAAGGCGCGCTGAAGCGCATCGCGGGCGTCGGCACGTTCGTCGCCGAGGACAAGCCGCAATCGAACCTGCTGATGATTGCGCACATCCGCGACGAGATTCGCGCGCGCGGCCACGAATACCGCTGCCGCGTGCTCAGCCGGTCGCGCGAGCCGGCATCGTTCGACGTCGCGGCCGCGTTCGGCCTGCCGGTCAACACGCCGGTCTTTCACGTGATCTGCGTGCATGAGGAGAACGGCCGGCCGATCCAGCTCGAGGATCGCTACGTGAATCCCGAGGCGGCGCCCGGCTTCATCGACCAGGACTTCCAGACCGAGCCACCATCGGAATACCTGTACAACAATGTGTCGCACTACGAACTGGAAATCGAGCACGTCGTCGACGCATCGCTGCCGTCGAGCGAGCAGGCGAGGCTGCTCGACATGCGCGCCGACGAGCCGTGCCTGACGCTCACGCGCCGCACCTGGACGAACGGCCTGCCCGTCACGTTCGTGCACTTCCTGCATCCCGGCAACCGCTACCGGCTCGGTTCGCGGTTCAAGCCGGGAGCCGGACACCGGCAGGCGTGACCGACTTCCGCGCGCCTGCGAATCCGTTCAGACCGATCCGCTCATACCAATGACAACGGCGCCTGCTCCACACCGGAACAGGCGCCGCGACGCACACGCGGCGTACCGTTCGGTCAGATCGCCGCCACCTGCCCCGCGTCCTTCGACCACACGACCGGGAACAGCGGATGCGCGAGCGGCGCGCCATCCGGCAGTTCGTCGGCAAGGCCGGGGAAATCCGGTGACGTCTTCCAGCGCCGCGGCGCATGGCGGATATCGTCGCCGACGAAGCGGATCGAGAACGCGCGCCGGCGGTTCTGCGTACCGCCCGACGCATGCAGCGTCAGCATCTGGAAGCACACCATGTCGCCCGGCTCCAGCGCCCAGTGCCGGATCGGAAACGCGGCGCGGTCCGCTTCGATGTCCGGCAGGTCCGCGAGGCTGCCTTCCGGAAACCACTTCGCTTCCTTGTCCATGAACGTGCGCGGCATCAGCCACGGACCGCGATGCGAGCCGGCGATGAATTCGAGCGTCGATTCGAGCGGCACCGGATCGACCGGGATCCACATGCTGACGTTGTCGACACCTTCGATGTTGTAGTACGGCTGGTCCTGGTGCCACGGCGTGCGCTGCCGCGTGCCGGGCTCCTTGACGAGCAGGTGGTCGTGATGGAGCCGCACCGTGTCGACGCCCATCAGCGCGGCCGCGACGGACGGCGCGGGCGAACGCACGATGAAGTCGCGGTACGCGCCGTTGTGCTGCCAGTTGCAGAAATCCTCGAAGAACCAGCCCGGATCGTCGGGCCGGCTCGCGACCTTCGAACGTTCGCTCGGATGCGCGAGGTTCGTGTCGATGCCGGCCTTCAGCGTCGCGATCTCGTCCGGCGAGAAGATTCCCTTGACGCATACCGCGCCTTCCGCGCGAAACGCGTCGATCAGCTCGGGCGTGACGGCCTTCGCGACACGGTCTCGGATACTCATGGTCATGGCTTGCCTGTCGGTGAGTTGAATCGTGGGATCACGTCATCACGGCTTCGCGCCGTAGATGTCGAAATCGAAATACTTCGCGGCGATCTTCTGGTACGTGCCGTTCGCGCGGATCGCGGCAATCGCCGCGTTCAGGCGGCTCTTCATGTCGGCGTCGCCCTTGCGGAGTCCCATCGCGACACCGTAGCCGGTGATGCGCACGTCCGTCACGTCGGGGCCCGCGAACGCGAAGCCCTTGCCGTGCGGCGTCTTGAGGAACGAATAGCCGGCCTGCGTCTTGTCCTGGAACGTCGCGTCGAGGCGGCCGTTGACAAGATCCTGGTACACCTGGTCCTGGTTCTGGTACGACACGATCGTCACGCCCTTCGGCGCCCATTCGGCCTTCGCGTACGCCTCCTGCGTCGTGCCCTGGTCGATGCCGATGCGCTTGCCTGCGAGCGATACGGCGGTCGGCAGCAGCGTCGAGCCGGCCGGCGCGACGAGCGCGCCCGGCGACGCGTACAGCTTGTTCGAGAAGTCGATCTGCGTGAGCCGCTCGTCGGTTGCCGTCATCGCGGACATGATCACGTCGAACTTGCGCGCGCGCAGCGCCGGAATCATCCCGTCGAAGCCCTGCTCGACCCACACGCATTTCGCACGAAGCTGCTCGCAGATCGCATTGCGCAGGTCGATGTCGAAGCCGGCGAGCGAGCCGTCCGGCTGCTTCGCCTCGAACGGCGGGTACGTGGGGTCGATGCCCCAGCGGATCGTCGTCGTGTCCTGGGCGAAGGCGACGAGCGGCGCGAGCGCCAGCGCGGTGACGAGAAGCTTTGCAGTCCGGTTCATGGCATGTCCTTCAGGGTCTCGACGCGGCGGGCGGCCGCCCTGGCGTCCGGTGGGGAGCGCCGCGACGGAGGGCCCGCGCGGCACGCGAACAGCTTGTTTTCCGATGAAGCCGGGATGCAGTCTAGACCGCTCGATTTTTGAGCGCAAGGGGTGGGGAAGCGGGGGTGATCCGGGCGGTGATATTCGCGCGGGTAAGCGGCAGGAGAGTAACCATCAATCCGCCACCTCGTGCGAAATCTGCGGAAAATCCGACAAATTCTCGGTGTTTACCCCGCGCGACGCGTACACACCACAGCGCGCGTTTCTCCCGATATTCATTGCGAATGGATGTCCATACAGGCCCAACCAGAGGCAGTCTGCACCGCGGCATGGCTCTGACCTCGACGGGTAGCCTAGACAGCAATTGCCCCAAAACCTCGCCGCACATCCTGCAGCAGCGTCTGGCCGTTCGTATCCGCGAGATTCACATCCTCACGCAGCATCCTCCCCGGCGAAACGACAATTGCCCATCACGTCAGCGCATGTTAAAAACCGTCGCAAGTATTGGGAAATGAAATGCTCGATTCCGCAGAAGTGAAAAAATGAATAGACCCCTGTTCGACCTCGACCTGCTGCGGGCGATCGTGATGGTCGCCGATTGCGGCAGTTTCACCACGGCGTCCGCGCGGCTGCATTCGACGCAATCGACCGTCAGCCAGAAAGTGCGCCGTCTTGAGGAAATCGCGGGCCACCGGCTGCTCGATCGCGGCACGCGCGACGTGCGGCCGACCGACGCGGGCGTGACGGTGCTCAGCTATGCGCGGCGGATGCTCGCGCTCAACGACGAGATGCTCGAGGCGCTGTCGGGCGCGACCGTCGCGGTAACGATCCGCCTCGGCGTGCCCGACGATTTCGCGGCGGGCCGCACCACGCATGCGCTCGCGGCGTTCAAGCGCGAGCATCCGCAGGTGAAGCTCGAGGTGACGTGCGGGCTGAGCCGTGACATCAGCGCCGCGTACGACCACGGCGATCTCGATCTCGTGCTGATCAAGCAGCGGCGCGACAGCCGCGAAGCGGTCGTGCGCTGGCCGGAGAAGCTGAAGTGGATCGACAGCGCGAAGCATCCGTCGATCGATCTCGACCCGGTGCCGATCGTCACGTTTCCGCCGCGCGGGCTGTATCGCGACGACATGATCAAGGCGATCGAGGAGCGCGGCCGCCGCTGGCGGATCAGCTTCACGACGTCGAGCCTGAGCGGCATCCAGGCCGCGGTCGCCGACGGGCTCGGCATCAGCGTGCTGCCCGCGCGCGTGGTCACGGCCGAGCACGTCGTGCTGACCGCGAGGCAGGGGTTCGCGCCGATCGAGAACATGGACATCGCGATCCTGCACCGGCCGACCGCCGACCCGATGGTCAAGGGCCTGACGAAGGCGCTCGCCGCGATGCTGGAGCACGAGCGTCGGTGAGGTTGCGTGGCGGCCGCGCTCAGACCAGCACGCCGTCGCGCGCGACGATCTTCCCCGACGACACCACGAGCTTGCGCACCGGTCGCGCGACGACCGCCTCGGCGGGCGTCAGCGCATCGACGAGCACGAGATCCGCGCGGCTGCCCGGCTGCAGCCCGTAATCCGCGAACCCGCAGCCGCGCGCACCGCTGTACGTCACGCAGTCGAGCGCGAGTTCGAGCGCGGCGTCACGGCGGAAGTCGTTGCGCATGCCGATCAGCATCGCGCGCTCGAGCATGTCGGGCGAACCGTACGGCGTCCACGTGTCGCGGATTCCGTCGTTGCCGCCGACAACCGTCACGCCCGCCGCGCGGCATGCGGCGAGCGGCGGCACCGCGACCGACGCCGGCGCGGTCGTGACGAGCGCGACATCGAGTTCGGCCATCCGCGCGAGCAGCGGGTCACGCGCACGCTCGTCGATGTCGCCGAGGCAGAAACCGTGGCTGATCGTCACTTTCCCCTGCATCCCGAGCGCGGCTGTGCGTTGCAGGATCAGGTCCAGCGAGAACGCGCCCATCGTCGACGGTTCGTGCAGATGGATGTCGAGCCCGCGCCCGAAGCGGTCCGCGAGTCCGAACAGCACGTCGACCGCCTCGGCCGGATCGCCTTCGATCGCGCACGGGTCGAGCCCGCCGAGCAGGTCGGCCCCCGCGCGCAGCGCGTCGGCGAGCAACGCGTCGGTGCCGGGCCGCTTGAGCACGCCCGATTGCGGAAACGCGACGATCTGGATCTCCATCTGCCCGCGCAGCGTCTCGCGCGTCGCGAGCACGCCGTGCAGATGGCGCAGCCCCGCATCGGTATCGATGTCGACGTGCGTGCGCAGCCGCGTCGTGCCGGCCGCGAGGAACGCGCGCGCGAGCGCAAGCGACTGCGTGCCCGCGTCATGGCCGCTCGTCGCGCGCCATAGCCGCTCGTTCTCGATGCGGTCGACGAGGCGCGGGCCGACTTCGTTGCGGTACCACGGCATTCCCCAGTGCGTCTTGTCGAGGTGCGTGTGACCTTCGACGAGACCGGGCAGCACGAGTGCGCCCGCGCCATCCTCGACCGCGCAGCCGGCCGGCGCGACGGTGTCGTCGAGCGCGGGACCGACGCGCGCGATGCGCTCGCCGTCGATCAGGATGTCGAGCGCGTCGCCGGCGCCCGTGCGGAGATTGCGGATCAGCAGGCTGGTCATGCGCGTATCCATTTGTCTGAACGATGGGTCTGAACGACAGGGCCAACCAAAGGCTGCAGCCGGCCCCGCTGCATCATCGCGCAAAATCCAGCGCCGGCGCGAGCGGCGCGCCTGCGGCGCTTTCTCCGCGCCGCACGACCCAGCGTTCCGCCGGCACGCCCGCGACCGCCGCCGCCGCATTCGGCGCGCGCACCGCGACGAACGTCGCATCGCAGCCGACCGCGATCCCGTAGTTGTCCTTTCCAATCACGCGCGCACCGGCATGCGTCGCCATGTCGAGCGCGATCGCGAGTTCATCGTCGGTATAGAAGCCCGAGCGATAGCCGACCAGCATCGCGCGCTGCAGCATGTCGCCATTGCCGTACGGCCACCACGCGTCGCGGATGTTGTCGTTGCCGGCGAACACATGCACGCCCGCAGCGCGCAGCTGCCGCACCGGCGGAAACGCGCAGTCGCCCGGCGCGTTCGTCAGGATCGCGACGCCTGCTTCGGCGAGCACTGCCGCCGTGCGTTCGACGTCGTCGGACGGTACTTCGCCGAGCGCATACGCATGGCTCACCGAGACGCGCCCGCCGAGCCCCGCCGCGCGCGTGCGGGCGGCGATCCGCAGCAATTGCGCGATGCCGGTCTGCGCCGGCTCGTGCAGGTGGATGTCGAGCTTCGCGCCGCGCTTCTCGGCGATGCCGAACAGGATGTCGAGCTGCCCGTCCGCGTCGTCGTCGAGCGTGGTCGGGTCGATCCCGCCGACCACGTCCGCGCCTTCGCGCACGGCCGCATCGAGGATCTCGGCGGTGCCCGGGCACGACACGACGCCCGCCTGCGGGAACGCAACCAGCTCGATGTCGACGATCCCGCGCCATTGCTCGCGCGCGGCCATCACCGCGTGCAGGTTCGCGAGGCCGGTCGTCGCGTCGACGTCGACGTGGCTGCGCATCGCGACGGTGCCGAACGCCGCCGCCTGCGCGATCAGCGCGTTCGCGCGCTCGATGATAGGCGGCGCGGCCGCAAGCAGCCGCTTCTCGACCGCGAGGCGATCGCGCAACGTTGCGACGGGTTGGTGCGGCACCCAGCGATCGCCGACGAAGCTCTTGTCGAGATGGATGTGGCCATCGACGAAGCCGGGCAGCACGACCCGTCCGTCGAGGTCGATCGTCTCGACGCCGGGCGCGGGCGCGCAGTCGGCGCCGATCGCGACGAAGCGTCCGTCGCTGACGGCGAGGTTGACGGGTTGGCCGTTCGGTGCGACGGCGTTGATGAAGAGGCGATCGGTCATGTCACTGGCGTGGTGAGGCGGTCGCAGCGCCACGCCAATGCGGACAGGGGAAAAGCGCAGGCGGCGCAGCGCGACCGTAAGTGGGGAATGCGGTCACGATATCGAACCCCGGCGGGCGACACCAATTAAATGTCGCGATGACGCGCATTCGATTTCGCGATGCGCGGGCGACACGTGGAGCCGGGCCGTCGTATGCCGCAACTATTACGTGGCGTGGCGATGCCGGGATGCCGAAGCGCCGGCATCCGGGCCGCCTGCGCGGGGACACGCGGAGCCGGCAGTCGTATGCCGCGACTATCACGTGGCGTGGCGATGCCGGGATGCCTGGATGCCGAAGCGCCGGCGTCGGGCCTGCGGTCGGTTTCGCCCGGTTGCCATCGCTCGATTGCCGTCGCCCGAAGACCCCGCCTCCCCTGTCCCGCCGGCCGTGCAGCCACCGATTTACGCGGCAACAGACTTTACACGTTGTTACCGGGCCGCTCCGGACGCGCGTTCGGCCATTCCTTATACTCACGCCGAGTTCGCCACCCGTCTCTCGATCCCCCGGCGAACACGTTGCCGACGCAGGAAACACCATGAAGCGCATGCCCTCCACGAAGACCGTCCTGTTCGCCTCGCTCGTCGCCGTGGCGGCACTCCCGCTGACCGCCTGCGTCGCGCCGGGCTATGCCCCATACGGCGCACAGGGCTATCCGCAGCAGCAGTACGCGACGCCCGCCTATTCACAGCCCGCGCAACCGGGCTACGTGCAGCAGCCTGCGTATCAACAGCCCGCGTATCCGAACCAGGCGCCGTCGCCGTATGAGTCGCAGTACGGCGACCAGCAACAGTACGGCGGACAGTACGCGAGCCCGTACGGCGCGCAATACGGCACGATCACGAACATCCAGCCGGTCAACGCCTCCGTCGGCCCGTCGGGTGTCGCAGGCACCGTCGTCGGCGCGCTGATCGGCGGCGTGCTCGGCAACCAGGTCGGCCGCGGTCACGGCCGCGACGCGGCCACCGTGATCGGCGCGCTCGGCGGCGCGGTCGCGGGCAACCAGATCGGCCAGCAGATGGGCGCGTCGCAACCGCCGAGCAGCTACCGGATCGACGTGCAGGTCAGCGACGGCTCGATGCGCACGTTCAACGTGCCGGCGCCAGGCGACCTGCGGCCCGGCGATCGCGTGCAGATCAACGGGAGCCAGTTGTCGCGGTATTGATTTCCATTCGTTGATGTCGCGCCGTTGATCGGCGCGACGTCGCGCGCAGCGCCTGCACAGCGGTACTGCGACGCATGATGCGGGTTGGGTGCGACGGGCGACGCCGGGCCGCCCGGTTACCCCGTTTCCCCACACCCGCCCTTCCCCTCCTCCATCACACGCGCTCGGCCTCGAACGCGAGCCGCGTCGACTGCGCCGCCGCCCGCAGGCCGCGCGAGCGCCGGTAGATCACCGACATCACGACGATCTGCGCGGCACCGACCACCAGCGAGCCGCGCGTCGACGGGTCGACGGGTCGACGCCCAGCATCACGAACACGAACGCGACGAACACAAGGCAGATCCACGACGTGACGCCCGCGCTCAGCGTCGTGACCGACGCGGACGCGAGCCAGGTTCAGCGGCCGTGCAAAAAACGCTCGACCCGGAACGGCGCCGGGTCGACGAACGGCGTCGTGCCCATCATCAGGTCGGCGATCAGCCGGCCCGTCACGGGCCCGAGCGTGAAGCCGTGATGCGCATGCCCGAACGCGAACCACAGATCCGTGTGACGCGGCGCCGCGCCGATGACGGGCAGCATGTCCGGCGTGCACGGCCGGCGGCCGAGCCACGGCGCGCCGTCGACGCGCGCGCCGAGCGGAAACAGCGCGCGCGCCACCGGCTCGACGGCCGCGAGCTGGGTCGGCGTCGGCGGCGTGTCGCGGTCGCCGAGCTCGACGCCCGTCGTCAGGCGGATGCCGCGCGTCATCGGCGTGATCAGGAAGCCGCTGTCGGCGTCGAGCACCGGCTGGTTCAGCCGCGCGCCCGGCTGCGCCGCGTAGTGCATGTGATAGCCGCGCTTGACCGCGAGCGGCAGCCGGTAGCCGAGCCGCTCGCACAGCAGGTCCGACCAGGGCCCGAGCGCGACGACCGCCGCGTGTGCGTCGAGCGGGCCGTGCGCGGTGCCGACGCGCCAGCCGTTTCCGGCCGCGAGCGTCAGCGCGTCGCCCGTCACGATGCGGCCGCCGAGCCGCTCGAAATGGCGTGCATACGCGGTCACGAGCCCGTTCGGATCACTGATCGAATCGGAGCCCGTGTAGCGCAGCGCGCCGATCAGCGCGCGACTCAGGAACGGCTCCGCGTCGCGCAGCGCGGCCGCGTCGAGCGTGTCGAACGTCACGCCGTATTCGGCGCGCCAGCGCTCGGCGTTGCGGGTTTCGGCGTCGCGCGTCGCGGCGCTGCGGAACACCTTCAGCCAGCCGCCTTCGCGCAGCAGCGCGCGGGCGCCCGCTGCGTCGATCAGCGCGCGGTGCTCGGTCACGCAATGCTCGATGAGCGGCGCATACGCGCGCGCGATCTCGGCGTGGCGCGCCGGATGCGAGTAGCGCCAGTAGCGATACAGGAACGGCGTGAGCTTCGGCAGCGCCGCGACGTGATAGCGGACGTCAGGAGACCGGTTGCACGCGTACTTGAGCAGCGCGCCGAAGCCGCGCGGAAACGCGTACGGATAGACGCCTTCGCGCTGGATCAGTCCGGCATTGCCGAACGAGGTTTCGTTGCCGGGCGCCTTGCGGTCGACGAGCGCGACCGACAGGCCGCGCTGTTGCAGGTGGACGGCCACGGACACGCCGATCATGCCGCCGCCCAGGACGAGCGTATCGAACTTCATCAGGGACTCCTCGAGGCGCGTGGCGCCGGTGTCAGGCGAGCGCGGTCACCGCGATCTCCACGTCGAGACCGGGCTTCATCAGCAGCGCCTGCACGCATGCACGGGTCGGCGCATGGCCGGCCGGCACCCATGCGTCCCACGCCGCGTTGAACGCGTCGAAATGCGCGGCGTCGCTGAGCCACACGTTGGCCGTCAGGACGCGCGTCTTGTCGACGCCGGCGGACGCGAGCAGCGCGTCGATGCGCGTGAGGATTTCGGTCGCCTGCACCGCGATCGGCGCGCCGGCGGTGTCGGGCACCTGCCCAGCCAGATGGACGAAGCCGTTCGCGATCACGACCTGGCTCATGCGCGTGCCAGTCTGCAGACGCTGGATTTCATTGGACATGGATTGCACCTTCGATGGACGGGTGGGATGACCGGGAAAGGGCGTCGTGCGGCCGGCTTCCTGCGGGTTTCGTGCCGCCCGATGCTAGAGTTGCCATGACGCCCCACCGTTGGCGACTTCGACGAAAATTATCATATACGAGAATATCGATTATCGTATACGACAAAACCCGTATTCACGTCGCGCGCGCATCGCGCCGAGTTTTCGCATGCCCAAATCCACCGCCCCCGTTGCACCGCCCACCGACGCCGCGCCGCCGCAGCTCGACCACCAGACGGTCGGCGCGCGGCTGCGCGACGCGCGCAAATCGCGCGGCCTGACGCTCGCGCAGCTTTCCGAGCGCTCCGGCATCGCGGTGTCGACGATCTCGAAGGCCGAGCGCGGCGACATCGCACTCACCTACGACAAGTTCGCGGCCCTCACGCACGCGCTCGCGCTCGACTTCGACACGATGTTCGGCCGCCCGGCGCCCGCCGGCGCGATGACGCCGTCGTTCACGCCGGCGGGCCAGCAGATGGTCTACGACACGCCGAACTATGCGTACGGGATGCTCGCGAACGACCTGACCGGCAAGCGGATGGTGCCCGTGCGCGGACGCATCCATGCGCGCAAGCTGTCCGACTTCGCCGACTACATCCGGCACAGCGGCGAGGAGTTCGTGTTCGTGTTGAGCGGCGAGCTGGAGCTGCGCTTCGAGAACGGCCATGCGTTCCGGCTCACGACCGGCGACAGCCTGTATTTCGACAGCTCGGTCGGGCACGTGTACCTGAGCCTCGGGGATACCGACGCGGAAGTGCTCGCGTGCTGCGTCGACGGCGACGTCCGGCGGCCGCGCGACGCGATCTGACGCGCGCGGCGGCGACGTGCGGCGGCGTCGCGCCGCAGCGGTTCAAACGCGGCAGCAGGCGCGGCCGATTCCGATTAGCATCGACATGCCGTACCGCGCAGCACGCGCGGCACATTCCGACATCCCGCCAAACCAACGACAAGACACCCGATGATCACGATCCGCCTCCTCGACGCCGCCGACGCGGCGCTGTACCAGCCCCTGCGCCTGCTTGCGGTCGACACGTCGCCGACCTCGTTCCTGCCGACACGCGACGAAGAAGCCAGCCTGCCGATCGAAGAATGGGCCGCACGCCTGCGCCCCACGCACGCACAGGCCGTGTTCGGCGCCTTCGACGGCGACACGCTCGTCGGCATCACCGGCGTGCGTCGCGATGCGCGGACGAAGATCGCGCATAAGGCGACGATCTGGGGTGTGTTCGTCGACCCTGCGTATCGCGGGCGCGGCATCGCGCAGTCGTTGCTCGACAGCGCGACCGCACATGCGGCAGACGTGTGGCAATGCCGCCAGCTGATGCTGTGCGTGAACGAGGTCAACGGCACGGCGGAACGGCTGTATGCGTCGCAAGGGTTCGTCCGGTTCGGGACGGAGCCGCGCTCGTTGTTCGTCGATGGGCGGTTCTACGATGAACACTACATGGTCAAGACGCTGGCGTGATCACCGCCGATCCGCGATCGTCGTGTTGATCGCCTGCCCGGCGACCACGACGTTCGACAACGTCATCCCGCTCACGTTGAACGCATAGATCGGCCCCGGCGACGTCACTGTCGGCGTACCTGACGCCACTGGCGTGCCGAAGTCGCAGTGGCTGATCGTCACGCCCGAGATCGGCTGGACCGCCGGCGTCGGCGGCGTGCCGTTGTAGTCGAACGCGACCGGCCCCTGCGCGACGATCGCCTGGAAGCACGACGCGGTCACGCCGTTCAGCGTCACGTTGCTCGCCTTCAGGTCAGAGATCGTCACGTTCTGCACGACGGGCGGGCGCGTGCGCACCGCGTCGTTCGCCGGCTGATAGTCGCAGTCGAACGTGACGATGCCGCCTTGCGCGGCGGACGGATTGCCGGCCGACGCCGTCACGACGCCGAGCGGCACGCTCGCGTTGATCGGGCTGCCCGCGAGCAGCGCGCTGCCGTAGCCGCCGCCCTTCAGGTTCACGCCGTTCGGCAGCGTCACGCCCTTCACGTGGAAGTCCTTCACGTAGCCGCCGCGGTTCATGTTCGTCTTCACGCGGATCGCGATGTTGAGCGGGTTGGTCTGCCAGTTCGCATTCAGCATCTGCAAGTTCGTCGCGTAGATCTGCTCGACGCCGCCGCCCATCTCGCTGCCGAGCGTGATGCCGCCATGCCCGCTGTTCATCGTGCAGTTGCGGATCAGGTGACGCCTGGCCGGGCCGTACTCGGTGTCGCGGTCCTTGCCCGACTTGATCGCGATGCAGTCGTCGCCGGTGTTGAACGTGCAGTCCTCGCACAGCACGTCGACGCATGCGTCCGGATCGAAGCCGTCGTTGTTCGGGCCGATGCTGTTCGTCGTCACGCCGCGGATCACGACGTTGCGGCACGCGGTCGGATGGTGCTGCCAGAACGGCGTGTTCTGCGTCTGGTAGTTTTCCATCAGCACGTTCGTGCAGCCGATGAATTCGACCATGCACGGCCGCAGGTAGTGGCCGAGACCAAAGATGCGCCTGTCGACCGGCACGCCGGCCTCGGACAGCGCGGGCAGGTAGTTCTGGTCCTGCTGCCAAGGCGTGACGGGTGACGTCAGCAGCGCGTAGAGCGCGTCGGAGATCGCCGGTGCGACGATCCGCAAGTCGACGTTGTTCGGGTTCGGAAATGCCTGGCTCGGCACCGACGCGCTCGCGCCATACGCGCCCGACGATCCCTTGTAGGTCCACCAGCAGACGCTGCTGTCGCCGCTGCCGGAGAACGGCGTCATCGCCTGGCCGTTCAGCACCGACGTCGGGCCCTCGCCGGTCAGCGCGATGTTCACCGCGTTGCGCGCATAGACGGGCGCGCCGTAGTTCAGGCAATCGTTCGCCTGCCAGCGGCTGTAGTACAGGCGGCCGTTCGCGCCGCAGTCGACGGGGCCGTCCTTCGCGTAGTCGGCCGGATTCGGGCTGAAGTAGATCGTGCAGTTCGCGCTCAGGTGGAAGTTCACGTTGCTCTGCAGCACGATCGGCCCCGCGCAATACCAGGTGCCCGCCGGCACGACCACGCGCCCGCCGCCTTCGCGGCGGCACGCGTCGATCGCCGCGAGAAACGCCGGGCGCGAATCGAACGCGCCGGGCGCGGGTGTCAGCGCCGAGCCGGGGCTCACCGGCGATTTCGCGGTGTTCGTGTACGGCGAGGTTTGCGGGACCGTCGCGCAGGCACGCGCGCCGTAGTTCGTCACGCTGAAGTCGCGTCCGCGGAACGCGAGCAGCGACACGTGCGCGAGCGACGCGGCGATGCGCGCCGCCGCGCCATGCTCGCCCCAGATCAGATCGACCGCCGACGCATTCGACATGTTGCCTCCGGCAAAGGCCCGGGTGGCCGCGAGCGGTCCGCCGAGCATGGCGCCGCCGACGAGTGCGCCGGTCCAGCCGATGAATGCGCGGCGCGAAACGCGCTTCGAAGACGGAAAGCGAGCAGACGAAGACGAACGACGGCTGGTTGCGGCCACGGGCACTCCTCCAGTGTATTGGGCGATCGATACGCCGGGTGGCGGATCTTTATTCATATGTCGTCGTACTACATCGTGCAGTCTAGACGCTGTTGACGCCGATCATGAATTTGTCGTTTACCCTGTTTTTTCTGGATTTTCCTGGAACATGTGAGTGCACACTCACACAGTGGCCGTCATTCTTAACATCAGTTGTCGGATGTTTATGCGCAAAAACTTTGACGACAACACAAACCAGGTGCGATTTATCCAAAAGATGGGGACCGACGGCCCCATCGGCAGGAAATCCCGCCGCGATCCGACAATGCGCTGCCGCGATTCGCACCGGCTGACACCACCCGATTCGGTAATTCCTCCCCTGTTCACGCGCAGTCGCTTCGCGCTATCGTTTCCGTCACCTTCACAGCCCAGGAGTCCCATTTGTCTTCCCGCCACGGAGTCGACCTCATCCGCGCCCGCGCGCTGTTCGACCGCGAGCGCCACGCGTTCACCGAAGCGATGCCGAAATCCCGCGCACTGTCCGCGGAAGCGGCCGAGCATCTGCTCTTCGGCGTCCCGTTGCACTGGATGCAGGACTGGTCGACTCCGTTCTCGCTGTACGTGAAGGAAGCGCGCGGCGCGACCTTCACCGACGTCGATGGCCATCGCTACGTCGATTTCTGTCTCGGCGACACAGGCGCGATGTTCGGCCATGCGCCCGAACCCGTCGCCCGCGCGCTCATGGAACAGGCGACACGCGGCTACACGACGATGCTGCCGAGCGAGGATGCGACGTGGGTGTCGCGCGAACTCGCGCGCCGCTTCAAGCTCCCCTACTGGCAATTCGCGCTGAGCGCGAGCGACGCGAACCGCTTCGTGCTGCGCTGGGCGCGCGCCGCCACCGGCCGCAACACGATCGTCGTGTTCAACGGCTGCTATCACGGCACCGTCGACGACGTGTTCGTCGATCTCGTCGACGGTCGCCCCGTGCAGCGCGACAGCCTGCTCGGGCAGGCGTATGACCTGCTCGCGAACACGCGCGTCGTCGAATTCAACGATCTCGCGGCACTCGAAGCGGCGCTGAAGGACGGCGACGTCGCGTGCGTGCTGGCGGAACCCGCGATGACGAACATCGGGATGGTGCTGCCCGATCCGGATTTCTGGCACGAAGCGCGCGCGCTGACGCGCCGCTACGGCACGCTGCTCGTGATCGACGAGACCCACACGATCAGCAGCGGCCCGGGTGGCTATGCGGTCGCGCATGGGCTCGAGCCCGACGTGCTGGTGGTCGGCAAGCCGATCGCCGGCGGCGTGCCGTGCGCGGTCTACGGTTTCAGTGCGGAGTTCGCGGAACGCGCGAAGCAGGCAAAGCTGAACGCGCCGCCCGGACACTCGGGCATCGGCACGACGCTCACCGCGAACATGCTCGCGATGCATGCGATGCGCGCGACGCTCGCCGACGTGATGACCGACGCCGCGTATGCGCACATGTTCGCGCTGGCCGCGCGGCTCGCGTCAGGCCTCGAACAGGCGATCGCGAAACACGGGTTGCCGTGGTGCGTGACGCGCATCGGCGCGCGCACCGAGTTCCAGTTCGCGCCGACGCCACCGCGCAACGGCACGATCGCCGGCCAGCAGCTCGACAGCGAGCTGGAGCATATCGTGCACCTGTACCTGCTGAACCGCGGCGTGCTGATCACGCCGTTCCACAACATGATGCTCGTGTGCCCGGACACGACCGACGCCGACGTCGACCGGCTGGTCGCGCAGTTCGATGCGTGTCTCGGGGAGCTGGCCTGATGTTGATGCAGTAAGGGCCCAACGAGAGCGTCGGGCGGATCGAACGCCGCCGACGCAACGACGAAGCAACGACGAAGCAACGACGAAGCGGCGCCGGGCGAACACGAAAGCCCGCGCCGCTTTGTCACGGCTTTGTCGCCGCCTCGCCGCTCATTTCGGAACGTCCGTCGGGTCGACCTGCGTGCCCGGAACGCCTTCGGTCCGCGCGCTCAACGCCAGTTCGCGCTGCAAGTCCGCGCGTCGTTCGCCGGATGGTTGAACTCGCGCGGCGTTATCGAGCGCCGGAACGATGTAGCCGTTCACCATCCGCCGGAACAGCTTCACGTTCTCCGCGTCGCGCAGGCCGCCGTCGACGGGCAACACGCTCGTCATCACGATCACCGTATTCCGCTTCGGCAGCACCGTGATGAACTGCCCCTTGAAGCCCATCGCGTCGTACTCCGGCTCGTCCTGCACGATGTTGTTCACCCACCAGTAGTACCCGAAGTACGGCGACACGCCAGGCGTCGTCATCTGCTCGATCCACCGTTGAGGCACGACCTGGCGCCCCTGCCAGCGGCCGTGGTCCAGCACGAGCATGCCGATCTTCGCCATGTCGATCGCGCGCAGCCGCAGGCCCCAGCCGGCCGAGACAAGCCCCGCACGGTCCGCGCGCTCCCACGCCGCGCGCTTCATGTCCAGCGGTTCGAACAGATGCGTCTGCGCATACCGCTCGACAGGCTCGCCCGCGGCAGCGCTCAGCATCGCCGACGCGAGGATCGGGTTGACGTCCGTGTACTCGAACACGGTGCCTGGCGCGTCCTTCGGGGTGGCCGACGCGGCCAGCTTCAGGCGGTCCGGCGCCGTGTAATAGATCGGATCGTCCTTCGGCCGGAAGTCGTAATGCAACCCGCTCGACATCGACAGCACGTGCTTCAGCTCGATCCCGCGCTTGTCCGCGAGCTCGGCGCGAAGATCCGGACGCCACGCGGCGAGCGTGGCCGCGACCGGATCGTCGAGATGCGCGGCGCCACGATCGACCAGGATGCCCGCGACGAGCGACGTCACGGCCTTCGTCACCGAGTACAGTTCGTAGGTCGCGTCGCGCGACGCATTCGCGCCGTAACGCTCGAAGATCAGCTTGCCGTCCTTCACGACGAGCAGGCTGTACACGTCGAGCTTCTGCTCGCGGATCCATTCCGACATCCGCACGAGCGGCGCTGAATCGACGCCGGCCGATTCGGGCACGACCGTCGGCAGGTCTTGCGACGCGGCGCCTGCCGCGTGCGCCGCGCCGGCAGAACCGGCGGAACCCGCGACAACGGCAGCCGCCGCCGCGATCCGCCACACAACGTGAGAAACGCTCATCCTTGCTCCTGATGGTCCGGGTGACGCCCCGGCGCGGCGACGCGCATCAATCCAGGCACGGCTTGCCCGCCGGCAGGAATTGCCCGCGCCCCGGTTCGGTCGCGAGCAGCCGCCCGTCCTCGACGAGCAGCTCGCCGCGCGACAGGCAATGCCGCGGCCACCCCGTCACCTCGATCCCCTCATAAGGCGTGTAGTCGACCGCGTGATGCAGCGACGCATTCGCGATCCGCACGCGCTTGTCCGGATCCCAGACGACGATGTCCGCATCGGCGCCGACCGCGATCGTCCCCTTTCGCGGATACAGGCCATACAGCTTCGCGGGCCGCAGCGACGTCAGTTCGACGAACTGATGCAGCGACAGCCGCCCTTCGCGCACGCCGTTGAACAGTAGCGGCAGGCGTGTTTCGAGCCCCGGGATCCCGTTCGGGATGTGATCGAACGTTGCCCGGTGCCCGCCCGGATGCTTGCCGCACGGATCGTCGTAATTGAACGGCGCGTGATCGGACGAGAACACCGAGAACACGCGCTGCTTCAGCGCCTTCCACACGGCCTGCTGGTTCGCCGGATCGCGCGGCGGCGGGCTGCATACGCACTTCGCGCCTTCGTAGTCGCCGTGGCCGAGATCCGCGGCGGTCAGGTACAGGTACTGCGGGCACGTCTCCGCGAGGATCGGCAGCCCGCGCGACTGCCCCCAGCGAATCTGCTCGATCGCCTCCGCGCCCGACACGTGCACGATCAGGATCGGCACGTCGACGAGTTCCGCGAACGCGATCGCGCGATGCGTCGCTTCGCGCTCGACCACCGCCGGCCGCGCGTGCGCATGGAAATGCGGCGCGACGTGGCCGTCCCCGAGCAGCCGCTCGGTCAGCCAGCCGATGCAGTCCGAATTCTCTGCATGCACCATCACGAGCGCGCCGTGCGCGCGCGCGACGCTCAGCACGTCGAGCATCTGGCGATCGTTCAGCTTCAGGTCGTCGTAGGTCATGTAGACCTTGAACGACGTGTAGCCATTCGCGATCAGCCGCGGCAGCTCTTCGGCAAGCACGTGCGGCGTCGGATCGGCGACGATCAGGTGGAACCCGTAGTCGACCACCGCGCGCCCTTCGGCGCGCCGGTGGTAGTCGTCGACGGCCGCCTGCAGCGACTGCCCCTTCGCCTGCGCGGCGAACGGGATCACGGTCGTCGTGCCGCCGCAGATCGCCGAGCGCGTGCCGGACAGGAAGTCGTCGGCCATCCGCAGCCCGTCGGGCATCGGCTGGTCGAGGTGGCAGTGCGCGTCGACGCCGCCCGGCATCACGAGCATCCCGGTCGCGTCGAGCTCGCGCGGCGCGCGCGGCAGCCCATGCCCGAGCACGGCCACGCGCCCCGCGCGGATGCCGATGTCGCACGAGAACCGGTCCGCCGCCGTCACCACGTCCGCGTGACGGATCACGAAATCGAGGTCGTTCGACATGGCGCACGCCTCAGGCCACTTCGCTGAAGAGACGCCCCCAGCCCTTCACCTGCCGCGTGTCGTAGTCGGCAAGCTGCAGCGACTTCCACACGACGGTCGAGATCGTGTCGTAGATCGGAATGCCCGTTTGCTCCTCGAGCGCCGGCACGAGATGCGCGGCGTTCAGGTTCGTGCAGAAGATCGAGATCGCGCGCGGGCCGGCCTTCGCGACTTCGCGCACCATCCCGCCAATCTGGTCGCCCGTGACTTCGGAGAACGAGAAATTGACCTTCAGGTTCAGGTGGCGCTCGGCGATGCAGTTCAGGCCCGAGCGGCGATAGTTGTCGACGATCTTCGTCTGCACGTCGTCGAGATACGGCGTGACGAGGCCGAACTCGTGCGCGCCCGTCTTCTTCAGGATCTCGTTCAGCGCGAGCACCGACGTCGTCGCCGGGATGCCCGTCGCCTCGGTGATCCGGCGGCACAGCCGCTCGTCGGCCTCGAAGCCGAGCCAGCCGGACGACGTGCCGTTCCACGCGATCACGTCGACCTTCGCGTCGGCGAGCAGCTTCGCGGCCTCGATGATCTTGTCGTCGTCGAACTGGCCGAGCGCCTGGTCGGACAGCGAGATCTCGGTGACCGGGAAGCGCGCGAAATGCGCGGACACGCCCGGCAGGCCGGCGACCATCGCGCTCGTCAGCGGTTCGAGCGACGTGTTGGAGGACGGGGTCAGCATGCCGAGAAGGGTGCGCTTTTTCATGGGTAGTCTCACTTACGGTAAAGGGGGGCGTTCAGACGTCAGACGGGAAGCTTGTTTTCGTAGTCGATCGCGCTCGAGCACAGCAGCAGGCCGACGCCGGCGGCCGCGAAGAACATCAGCGCGAGGAAATAGGAGCCGGTGAACTGCACGATCGCGCCGACGATGATCGGCACCGTGATGCCGCCGATGTTGCCGCCGAGGTTCATGAAGCCGCCGAGGAAGCCAATCTTGTCGCGGGTGCCGAGCGACGACGGGATGCACCAGTACAGGCCGCACCAGCGCAGGAAGAACAGCGTCGACGACAGCAGCGCGACGACGACGGCCGCATCCTTCACGTACGCGACCGAGAAGATCGACACGGTGGCGATCACCGCGGCAATGCCGAACAGCGTGCGCATCACGACGTTCGGGCGGCCGCCCGCGGCCTTCCACTTGTCGGCGATCCAGCCGCCGAGCAGTTCGCCGACGAAGCCGCTGAAGAAAATGATGAAGCTAGAGCCGCCCATCGCCTTGATGTCGAAGCCGTGCACCTTGTGCAGGTAGTTCGGCATCCATGTGAGCAGGCCGTAGAACACGCTGTTGAAGCACATCCAGCCGAAGAACATGCACCACACCGAGCGGTACTTGAAGAAATCGCTCGAGCGGCCGGATGCGCCCGGCGGCTCGGCCGCGAGATCGCGTGCATGCGATGCCTCGATGTATTCGGCTTCCTGGTCGTTGACGCCCGGATGCTCGCGCGGCGTGTTGCGGATGTAGGACCACGCGAGCACGCCCGCCAGCACGGTGCCGATGCCGGCCACCGCGAACGCGAGCCGCCACGAGCCGAGCAGCGCGATCAGGCCGGCGATCAGCACCGCGCCCAGCGCGGCGCCGAGCGGCGCGCCGCCGTCGAGCAGCGTCGCGCCGCGGCCGCGTTCGGTCTGCGTCATCCAGATTGCGTTGAGCTTGCCGCCGGCCGGATAGATCGGCGCTTCCGACGCGCCGAGGCCGAGCCGCGTGAGCAACAGGCCGGGCGCGCTCGTGCACAGCGCGGCGAGCGCCTGGAAGAAGCCCCAGAACACGGTCGCCGTCGCGATCACGATGCGCGGCTTGAAGCGGTCGGCCAGCATCCCGCCGGGGATCTGCATCACCGCATAGGTCCAGAAGAACGAACTGAGGATCAGACCCTCCATCGCCGGACCGATGTCGAATTCTTTCGAAATGAACGGCATCGCAACCGACAACGACGCGCGATCGACATAGTTGATCGCGATGAGGCTCAGCATGACGACGAATATCTTCCAGCGGACGGCGGATTTGCCGACCGCCTGGGCGGCAACACCGGAGGTTGAAGACATGGACGGACTCCACTGATGAACGAGGATGGTCAGGACGTCGCGCAACGTTGAGCCAAGTATAGGATTAGAAATTTATAATTACACATGGTGTAAACGCTTGGTTTTATTGAATTTGTATTTTCAAGCCTGCCGTGCAGGGTAAGCCCCAGTATCGTGATAAGCTTGCACCCATCATGAGCCAGCCTCCCCGGAACCCCCTCCTCCTGCGCACTCGCGGCATGGCCGCGGAGATCGCCGCGCGCCTGCGCGTGATGATCGACGAGGGCGAGCTGCCGCCCGGCGCGCGGATCGACGAAAAGGAATTGAGCCTCGCGTTCGACGTGTCGAAGACGCCGCTGCGCGAAGCGCTGAAGGTGCTCGTCGCCGAAGGCGCGGTCACGCACCGCCAGTACATCGGCTATCGCGTTGCGCCGATCGATCTCGACGATCTCGCCGCGACCTTCGAGCTGCTGCACGGCCTCGAGGCGATGGCGGGCGAACTGCTGCAGCAGCGGATCGGCGCGGCGGCGGTCGCGGCGCTGCAGGCGAAGCATCGGCGGATGATCGAATGCCACGAGGCCGGCAAGCGCGTCGAGTATTTCCGGCTGAACCAGCAGATTCATCAGATGATCGTCGATGCCGCCGGCAATCCGGTGCTGTCGGGCATCTATGCGTCGCTGATGTCGAAGGTCCATCGCGCACGCGGCGCGGCGAATACGGACACGCTGCGCTGGGCCGAATCACTCGGCGAGCACGACGCGATCATGCAGGCGCTCGCCGATCCCGCGCATGCGGAGCTGCCGCAGATCCTGCGCGCCCATTCGGAAAACACCGCGCGTGAAGTGCTCGCGATTCTCGAGCGCGCACGCGGGACGAGTGCGCCGGACGAGCGGCAGTCGGCCGAGGTGTGACGCGGATCCGCCGAGCGTTCTGCATTCGGCGCGATCGATGCATTTGACCGGACGTCCAAGCGGCTTCACGCGTCAACGTCGCGCCCGGTGCGACAGGATCGACGCTCTCGCGTACCCTGACGAAGCCCGATGTCAGGCACCCGCCAGCGCAAGCCGCGCAACTTCGGCGAAATACCGCGCGCCAGTCGACAGGATGTCGTCGTTGAAGTCGTAGGTCGCGTTGTGCAGCGGCACGCCGCCCTGGTTCGCCGCTTTCCCGTTGCCGATGAAGATGAAGTTGCCCGGCACCGCCTGCAGAAACGCGCCGAAGTCTTCCGAGATCATCATCGGCTGCACGTTCGCGTCCACGGCGTCGGCCCCGGCGATATTCGTCGCCGCCCGCACCGCGGTGTCAACCCACTCCGGCGAATTCACTGTCGGCGCGAATTCGTGCGTGTACTCGAACGTGCACGCCGCGCCGTGCGTCCGGCAGATCCCTTCGCTCACTTCGCGCATCCGCGTTTCGAGCAGCGCCTGCACGTCGCGCGAATAGCTGCGCGTATCGCCGTTGATCGTCACGGTCGACGGAATCACGTTGCGCAGCCCGTCCGTGATGAACTCGGTGCATGAAATGACCGCCTGCAGACCCGGATCGAGATTGCGCGACACGATCGTCTGCAGCGCGAGCACGACTTGCGACCCGATGACGATCGGATCGACGCCCATGTGCGGCCGCGCCGCATGCGTGCCTCGCCCATTGATCCGGATCACGAAATTGTCCTCGCTCGCCATGATGCCGCCCGCGCGCGTCGCGAACGTGCCCGCGCGCAGCCCCGGCATGTTGTGCGCGCCGAAGATCGCATCGACGGGGAAGCGCTCGAACAACCCGTCGGCCATCATCGCCTTCGCGCCGCGGCCGTGCTCCTCCGCCGGCTGGAAGAGGAAACGCACCGTGCCGTCGAAATCCTTGCGCTCGGCGAGCAGCCGCGCGGCGCCGAGGATCATCGACATGTGCCCGTCGTGGCCGCACGCGTGCATCTTGCCGGGCGTCAGCGACACATGCGCGCGGCCCGGCGCGCGTTCGGCGATGTTCAGCGCGTCCATGTCGGCGCGCAGCCCGATCGCACACGTGCCGCTGCCGGCCGTCAGGTTCGCGACGAGCCCCGTCCCGCCGATCCCGCGATGCACGTCGAGCCCGAGCGTCGTCAGGATGTGCGCGACATAGTCGGACGTCTTCACTTCCTCGAAACCCGTTTCCGGATGCTGGTGCAGATGGTGGCGCCAGGTCTTCAGCTGTTGCTGCAGCGTGCTTTCCATGTCGAATCTCCTTGTCGATCGTGGTCAGGGTCACGCAACCGGCTGCGCGGCGCGGCTCAGCCAATCGGTCCGGCGCGCCGCCACCGCGTCGGCCGGCTCGCCGACGCACGCCGCGTAGACGGACGGCGCAGTCGCGCCTTCCGTGTTGATCACGAGCACCCGCGACGCGGCGTCGAGTCCGGCCATGCGCGCGAGGTCGCGGTCGCGCATCAGCACCGTCAGCCCCGCGAGGCCGGCCGCGCCCGATTCGCCCGCCACCAGCGGCACGTCGGCGTCGCTGCCCGCGGCCAGCCGGCGCATCGCCTGCACCGCGTCGTCGTCATCGATCAGCATGAAATGATCGATGCACGGCTCGAGAAAATCCCACGCGAGCGGCGACGCTTCCCCGCACGCGAGCCCGGCCATCACCGAGTCGACGGAACCGGTCGCCTTCGTCGCTCGCCCGGCGAGCGCGCTCTGGTACAGGCAGTCGGCCTGCCGCGGCTCGACGACGACGAAATGCGGCCGCCGTGCGCCGTGCCGCTCCCACAAGTAGCTCGCGACGCCAGCCGCGAGCCCGCCGACGCCGCCCTGCAGGAACACGTGCGTGAACGCGGGCGTATCGGCCGTGTCCTCCGCCTGGTCGACGAGTTCGGCCGCGATCACGCCGTAGCCCTGCATCACGTCGCGCGGGATCGCCTCGTAGCCGTCGTACGACGTATCGGACACGACATGCCAGCCGTTCGCGGACGCAAGCTGCGCGGCGCACACCACCGATTCGTCGTAATTGCCGGCGATCCGCACGATCTGCGCGCCGTGCGCGGCGATCGCCTGCTCGCGTTCGGCATCGACGTTCGCGTGCAGCACGATCACGCAGCGGCAGCCGATCGCACGCGCCGCCGCGGCCAGCGCCTTGCCGTGATTGCCGTCGGTCGCGCTGATCACGGTCAGTTCCGCGAGCATCGACGCGTAGCGGCCTTCGATCAGCCCCTTCGGATCAATGTCCCGCGTGCCCGACAGCCGCATCACGAGACGCATCAGCGCGACCGGCGCGCCCAGCGCCTTGAAGCTGCCGAGCGGCGAGCGCAACGATTCGTCCTTGACCGCGAGTCGCGCGATGCCGAGTTGCGCGGCGGCCGCGGGCAGGTCCCACAGCGGCGTCGGCGCGGCATTGAGGAGATGCCAGTGCGACAGCCACGCGCCGCTCTCGCGGGCGGCGTCGATGTTCAGGGTGCGCTGCAGCGCGTCGGGGTAACGGGTGCGTGTCGACCGGGGATTGGCGATCAGCATGGCGAGCTTGCTCCGGGAGGAGGACCGCGTCGGCGGTCCGTCGGGTGAGTCGGATCGGGAAAGCGCCGGTTGCGCTCGCCGTCGATGAGAAAAATAATATTGCGCAGGCCGGTCAATGAAATCCCCAAATTGACCCGATCGGTGCAAAAATTTCTCATTCTGGCGAGGCTTCACGCGACATCATGACGACCCCACTCGATGCGTTCGATCGCAAGCTGCTGATGGAAGTCCAGCGGGACGCGCAGACGCCCCAGAACGAACTGGGCGTGCGCGTGAACCTGTCGACCGCCGCGGTGAACCGGCGCCTGCGGCGTCTCGCGGAAGACGGCGTGATCGACCGCTACACGGCGGTCGTCGCGCCGGAGAAGGCGGGCTACCCGCTGACGATCGTCGCGAACGTCGAGGTGGAGAGCGAGCAGATCGACCAGCTCGATGCGATGAAGCGGATCTTCGAACAGTGTCCGCAGGTCCAGCAGTGCTATTACGTGACGGGGGAATGGGATTTCGTGCTGATCCTGACGGTGCGGGACATGGATCAGTACAACGCGCTCACGCGGCAGCTGTTCTTCGCGAACAACAACGTGAAGCGGTTCAAGACGCTGGTGAGCATGAGCCGGGTGAAGGTCGGGCTGGGGGTACCGGTCGACGAAGCCGCATGAACGCGGATACGACGCAACGCGGCCGGCGCGATGCCCCGCGCCGGCCGGTCATGTCGCCCCATCAACTACAACTGAAACTCGCCGCCGAATTCACATCCCCCGAGCCGTTGTAGCGCGCGACCTTGGGATACGGACACAACGGCCGCGTGCGCCCCGCGCCCCACGACGCCGGCACTTCCGCATTCGGCACCGCGTTCGTCGCATCGCGCGCGGTGGCCACGACCGCGTCAGGCGCACGCCCCTGCTCGACCCACGCGACGAGCGGCGTCAGCATGTCGAACTGGTCGGCGGCCGGCCCGCCCGAGCAGTGGTTCATGCCCGGCACCGGATAGAAGCGCGCGAAATCCGACGCATCGCCGCCGTTCGCCTGCGCGAGCCCCGCATACCAGTCGCGCGTGTCGTTGAACGAGAACACGGGGTCGCCTGTGCCGTGATAGACGAGCAGCTTCGCGCCGCGCCCCTTCAGCGCCGACAGGTTCGTTTCGTCGGGCGGCGTCATGAACGACCACGCGGACTCCGTATACACGCCGCTCGTCGCGAAGATCGCCGGCGCGTCGTTGTCCATGTCGAAGCCGAGCGCGAAGCCGGACAGGTTCGCGAGCGTCGCCGCAGTCTTCGGCGGGCTCATGAACGTGAACGCCATCGCGGCCGGATCGAGCGTGATCGAGTTCGACTGCTTCCACGCGGCCCAGCCGCTGCCCGCGATGCCCGGATCGTACGGAAAGCTCGCGTACAGCGCCGTGCCCGCGCTGTTGCGCGCGCCCGCGAACACGTTCTCGAGCGCGGTCTTCTGCGCGCTCGTCAGGCACGAACCGGTGCGCGTGCCGTTCGCGCAGGTCGGGATGTCGGTGTCGATGCTGAAATGCGCCTGGCACGCGGCGACGTCCTGCACCATCCCGTCCGCCGCGCCGTCGAGCGCGTCGCATTTCTCGAGAATCTTCGCGCCGACGAACCGGCGCTCCGCATCCGTGAAGCCGCTGCGAATGTCGGGCAGCCCGTTCGTGCCGGTCGCCGACGCGATCTTCGCGAATTGCTGCGCACTGTACATCTCGCCGATCGCCGCCTTCGGCAAGTGAAAGCCCGGATCGCCCGCGATGATGCCGTCGTAGTCGGCCGCGTTGCGCGCCGCCGTCACCATCGCGTGGCGGCCGCCGTTCGAGCAGCCGTCAAAATAACTGCGGTCCGGCCCCTTCCCGTACGCGAGCCGGATCACCTGCTTGGCCATCGGCGTCAGCGTATCGACGGCCGCGTAGCCGTAATCGCGCCGCGCCTGCGGATCGACGCCGAACAGCGGATTCTGCGCGGCACTGTGTCCGGAATCGGAACTGATCACCGCGAAGCCCATGTTCAGCGCGTTCGTCAGCGGCCCGCCGCCGCCGATCTCGCCGGTTGCCGTCACGACGTTGCCGTCGAGCCCGCCGTTCGCCTGGTAGAAGAAGCGGCCGTTCCACGCTTTCGGCAGGCGCATCTCGAAGCCGATCGCATAGGTCTTGCCGTCGACGGGGCTCACGCGCGGGTTCATGTTTCCGCCGATCACGCAGTGCTCGGCGATCGGCTTGCCGGCCACCGTCAGCGCGCCGGCGGCCGCGGTCGTCACCGACGTGAACGATGTGTTCGGATACGTCAGTTGCGCGGCGAGCGCGGCGCAGGTCTGCGTCATCGTCGCCGGCGTCGCGGCGGACAGGTGCGGCGACGCGGTCGAGATCGAGTCGTCGCCGCCGCAGCCGGCGAGGATCGCGGCGGACAGCGGCGCAATGCAGAGGAATGCAGATTTGTTCACGATGTCTCCGGTGGTCGGTACGTGGGTCAGAACAGGTGCTTGACGCCGACCATCGCGCCGAGCTGCCCCATGCCGGCGCCGGGCGTCGTGCCGGCGCCGCCGCCGCTGACCGCATAGCGCGCATGCTCGCTGTTCCACAAATACGAGGTTTGCGCGTACACCGACGTGCGCTTCGTCAGCAGGTAGGTCGTGCGCAGCGTCGCCATCGTCGCGCGCGTGTCGTGCGCGCTGTTGACGATCCGGTAGCCTTCGCCGTCGACGATGAAAGACGGCGTGAACGTGTACGACGCGCCGACGAAGAACAGATTCGAGCGCGCGCCCGGCGCGGCGGGCGAATCGGTCGTCACGCGCCGCCCGATCCAGCCCGCGCCGATGCGCGCGCCGGCCGCCTGCGCATACGCGCTGACGTGCACGCGCGCATCCTTGTCCGCGCTGCTCGTGAATGCGATCGGCTCGACGCCGTCGAAGAAGTTCGCCGCTGCGCCAGTGCCGCCGCGCTGCTCCTCGTAGGACGTCGCCGCGCCGAAATACGCGCTGTCGTACTTGAGCATCACCGACCAGTCGCGGCACTGGATCGCCTGGCCCGGCACCTGCCCCGCGCACGTGCCCTGCCCCGGCGAGTTGCCGGTGCCGGCGCCGTCGCGGCCGAACGAATAGCCGGCGCCGAACGTGAAGCCCCGGTAGGTGCCGATGTAGGTCACCGCGTTGTCCGCGCGGCCGTTCGGCACGTATGCGTCGAGCGAGCCGAGGCCGTAGATGTCGGGGCCGATGATGTCCGCGCCCTGCAGCGCGAGGTAGGTCATCATGTACTGGCGGCCGAACGCGAGCGTGCCGAAGCCGCTCTTCAGCCCGACGAACGCCTGCCGGCCGAACAGCCGGCCGCCCTGGCCGAGGTCGCCGCCGCGCAGGTTGAAGCCGCTCTCGAGCGTGAAGACCGCCTGGTAGCCGCCGCCGAGATCCTCGGCGCCGCGCAGCCCCCAGCGCGACGGCATCTCGCCCGTCACGCCGGGCATCCGCACGACGTGGTCGCCGGCCGCATTCGCATGCGACACGAATTCGACGCCGGTATCGACGATTCCGTACAGCGTCACGCTCGACTGCGCATGCGCGCTCGATGCCGCGAACGCAATTGCGCACGCGCCGGCCGCCGCCAGGGCTTTGATGTTCTTCATGATGGGTGTCTCCAGACCTGTGTTGATGTCGCGCTCTGCCGGCGCTCGGGGTTGAAAGGGGAATTCAGTCGTCCGCGTGCGGGCGCCGGATCAGCAGCAGCGCCGCCACGGCCGCGACGAGCGTGACCGGGATGCTCGCGCCGATCACGACCGATGCGCTGCGGCCCATCGCGAGCAGCGCAGCGGCCGCGAGCGGCCCGACGACGGAGCCGAGCCGGCCGACGGCGACCGCCGAGCCGACGCCCGTGCCGCGCATCGCGGTCGGGTAATAGATCGCGGCGAGCGCATACAGCACCGACTGGCCGCCGACGACGAACATGCCGGCCGCGAACGCGGCCGCGGACAGCCACACGAGACCCGGCGCGATGGCGAGCGCGCCGAGCGACAGCAC
The DNA here is from genome assembly GCF_053427715.1 of Burkholderia sp. MR1-5-21. Lineage (NCBI taxonomy): Bacteria > Pseudomonadati > Pseudomonadota > Betaproteobacteria > Burkholderiales > Burkholderiaceae > Burkholderia > Burkholderia sp. MR1-5-21. The sequence goes on along the minus strand of NZ_JBSAXD010000004.1, from coordinate 154,787 downwards.
GATCCCCGCATACATGCCGCCGACGACGCGCGACGGTCGCATGCGGTCCATCGACATCCCGATGCCGAGCGCGCCGAGACCGCCGCCGATGTTGAAGAAGATCTGCACGATCCCCGCCTGAGCGCGTGCGAGGCCCTTTGCGGCCATCAGCGACGGCAGCCAGTTCAGCAGGAAATACAGCACGATCAGCGTGCAGAAGTAGCTGAGCCACAGCGCGAGCGTCGTGCCCGCGCGCGCATCGCCGAACAGCGTGTGCGCGACGCCCGGGCGCGCGGCGCCCGACGCACTGACGTCGAGGAACGCGCGCGATTCCGGCAACAGCCCGGCCAGCAGCGGCACGAGCAGCAGCGGCCCGGCGCCGCCGACATAGAAGATGTGCCGCCATTCGGTGTCGCCCGCGAGCAGCACGCCGATCAGCGACGCGATCACGCCGCCGAACGGAATGCCGCAGTACATCGCGGCGACCGCGCTGCTGCGCGAGCGCGGCTCGACCGCCTCCGACGACAGCGCGATCAGGTTCGGCAGCGCGCCGCCGAGGCCGATGCCGGTGAGCGCGCGCACGACGACCAGCATCGCGAAGCTCGATACCTGTGCAGTGGCGATCGACAGCAGGCCGAACAGGCAGACCGACGCGATCAGCACGCGCTTGCGGCCGATCCGGTCGGCGAGCCGCCCGCCGAGCAGCGCGCCCGGCAGCAGGCCGAACGTGCCTGCGCTGAACGCAATGCCCATCTGCGATACGGTCAGCCCGAATTCATGGGCCATGCGCGGCGCGGCAACGCCGACCGACTGCAGGTCGAGCCCCTCGAGCAGCGCGATCGCGAAACACAAGCCGAGCGTCGTTGCGACGGCCGGCCTCTCGGCAACATAGGTGTCCATTTCGTCTCCTAACCTGCGCGGCATGCCGACACGCATGCGCGCTGTACTTTTCATGATCGGATCACGCATCGGCTTTGTCAGGTAACCTGATTCAAAGTCCGAAATAAAATCCGCTCGGCACGTCAGCCGCGCGGATCGTCATTCCATCGAAGGACGGGACGATTTAATAACAGGTAACCTGATATTTCAAGTGCGGCGAGCGCCGGTGTTAACCCGCAATGGACACGGGAACCGGCGCAATCGGGTCAGGCAGTGACGGAGGGAAAGGCGCGGGTCAGTCGCGCAGGTTGCGCACGAACAGCTCCAGCGTGCGCTGGACCTGCGCGACGTCGTCGGCCGTCAGGCCGTCGCCGAGCATCCGGCGTTCGAGCGGCCGCAGCACGTGTTCGCATTCGCGCAGGATCGCCGAGCCTTCGTCGGTGAGCCGCAGCAGGATCACGCGGCCGTGATTCGGATCGGCTTCGCGCGTGACGAAGCCGCGGCCCGCCATCGCGACCATCACCTCGTTCGCCGACTGCGGCGTGATGAACGACCGCACCGCGAGCTGCGCATTGGACAGCGCGCCGCGTGCCTCGAGCACCGACAGCGCCGTGTACTGCGCGAGCGTCACGCCGAGCGGCGCGAGCGCATCGCTCATCTGGCGGCGCAGCAGCCGGTCGAGATTGCCGATCAGGTAGGTCAGCCGCTGCTGAGGGCGCGTGCGCGGCTGTTCTTCGGTGGCGCGAGCCGCGCGTTTCGCGCCGGCCGGCTTGACGGGTGTCGAACTCATGAAGGTGTCGGAATGAAGGTCGCGGGCCATCTTACCTCACGCGCGACAGGCTTCGTGACTGCCGGGAAACTGTATACAGCATGGCCCTACCGAGTCCGGCATTGTGCTCGTTTACCCGGCAATTCCTGCAATTCCCCTTGATCGCCGCGCATCCATGTATACAATTTGACTCAGGCAACCTGATACAAACGATCGCGCCGCGCACGCGGTACGACACCTCACCCGACACCTCATGACCCATATCGACGCACCGTCACCCGACACGCACGCCGCCGCGTCTCCGTCGCAGACCGTCCGCGCGCTGCTCGGCCTGCGCGAACTCATCGTCGGCGGCGAGCTGGGCCCCGGCGAGCGGATCTCCGAGCTGTGGGTCGTCGAGCGGCTCGGCGTATCCCGCACGCCGGTTCGCGCGGCGCTGATCCGGCTCCAGGAAGAAGGGCTGATCGAACCGATCCCGACCGGCGGCTTCGCGGTGCGCGCATTTTCCGCGCGCGAGATCGGCGACGCGATCGAACTGCGCGGCACGCTCGAAGGGCTCGCCGCGCGGCTCGCGGCCGAGCGCGGCGTACCGTCGCCGACGCTGCGCGACCTGCATGCCTGCGCCGATGAAATCGACGCGCTGCTCGCGGGCCCGCTGACCGACGACACGTTCTCGCGCTACGTCGATGCGAACGCGCGCTTCCACCGGCTGCTCGCGGGCGCGGCAGGCAGCGACGTCGTCGCGCGGCAGATCGACAAGGTCGCGACGCTGCCGTTCGCGTCCGCCAGCGCGTTCGTGGTCGTGCAGTCGCTCGATCCGCGCGCGCACGAAACGCTCGTCGTCGCCCAGGCGCAGCATCGTGCGGTGCTCGACGCAATCGAGCGCCGCCAGGGCGCGCGTGCGGAAGCGCTGATGCGCGAGCACGCGCAGATCGCCCACGGCAACCTGAAGCGCGTGCTCGACAACCAGCGCGCGATCACGAAGCTCGCCGGCGGCAACCTGATCCGCCGCGACGCCGGCTGACCCGGCGCGCGGCCTGTTCATACGCGGCGCCCGGCACATGCGGCGCCGCCCTTCCGACCCACACACATGGCGTGCGAGCACGCCCTGGAGGAGACGCATGTTCCTGAAAAACGCGTGGTATGTCGCATGCACACCCGACGAATTCGCGGGCAAGCCGCTCGGCCGGCAGATCTGCGGCGAGCGCATGGTGTTCTTTCGCGATGCAGACGGCCAGGTCGCCGCGCTCGAGGATTTCTGCCCGCATCGCGGCGCGCCGCTGTCGCTCGGCACCGTCCGCGACGGCCGGCTCGTCTGCGGGTATCACGGGCTGACGATGGGCGCGAACGGCAAATGCGCGAGCATGCCGTGCCAGCGCGTCGGCGGCATTCCGGCGATCCGCACCTATCCGGCCGTCGAGCGGCACGGCTTCGTGTGGGTATGGCCCGGCGATCCTGAGCGGGCCGACCCGGCGGCGATCCACCGGCTCGACTGGGCCGACGATCCGGGCTGGGCCTACGGCGGCGGCCTGTATCACATCGGCTGCGACTACCGGCTGATGATCGACAACCTGATGGACCTCACGCACGAGACCTACGTGCATGCGTCGAGCATCGGCCAGCCGGAGATCGAGGAGGCGCCGCCCGCGACGAAGGTGAACGGCGACACGGTCACGACCAGCCGCTTCATGGAAGGCATCGTGCCGCCGCCGTTCTGGGCGGCCGCGCTGCGCGGCAACGGCCTCGCCGACGACGTGCGCTGCGACCGCTGGCAGATCTGCCACTTCACGCCGCCGAGCCACGTGATGATCGAGGTCGGCGTCGCGCATGCGGGCAAAGGCGGCTACCACGCGGATCCGCGCGACAAGGTGTCGAGCATCGTCGTCGATTTCATCACGCCGGAGACGGAGACGTCGATCTGGTACTTCTGGGGGATGGCGCGCAGCTTCGCGGTCGACGATGCCGCGCTGACGGAAACCATCCGCACCGGGCAAGGCAGGATCTTCGCCGAGGATCTCGACATGCTCGAAGCGCAGCAGCGCAACCTGCTGACCTGGCCGGACCGGCCGCTCCTCAAGCTCAACATCGACGCGGGCGGCGTGCAGTCGCGGCACGTGCTCGACCGGCTGATCGACCAGGAGCGCGCCGCCGCGCTGTCGTGCTGACCGCGTGCCGCGCCGTCGCGCTGCGGCGGTGCGGTGCGCTCACTCCATCGTCCCCATGAAAGTCACACTTACCTGCAAGCTTCCCGCCGCGACCGACATCTGCGAGTTCGAACTGGTGTCGGCCGACGGCGCCGCGCTGCCGCCGTTCACGGCCGGCGCGCACATCGACGTCCATGTCGGCGGTTTCGTGCGCCAGTACTCGCTGTGCAACAGTCCGTCCGAAGCGGACGTCTACCGGATCGGCGTGCTGCGCGAGCCCGCGTCGCGCGGCGGCTCGCGCGCGATGCACGCGTGCGAGCCCGGCGCAACGCTCGACGTCAGCGCGCCGCGCAATCATTTCCCGCTCGACCCGCGTGCCGCGCACAGCGTGCTGCTGGCCGGCGGCATCGGCATCACGCCGTTGCTCAGCATGACCGCTCATCTGGTCGAGACCGGCCAGTCGTTCGAGCTGCATTACTGCGCGCGCGAGCGGGCGCGCGCCGCCTTTCTCGACCGGCTCGCCACGCCGGCGCTCGGGGCCCGCACGCGGCTCTGGTTCGACGACGATCCGGCCGGCCGGCGCATCGATTTCGCGCAGGTGCTCGCGAACCCGGACCCACGCACGCACCTGTACGTGTGTGGTCCCGGCGGATTCATCGACGCCGCGCTCGCGGCGGCCGCGCAGGCCGGATGGAGCGCGGCGAACGTGCATCGCGAGTATTTCGGTGCGACCGGCGTAGGTGCGGCCGGCGTAGGTGCGGCCGGCGTAGGTGCGACCGGCGTAGGTGCGACCGGCGTAGGCGCGGCCGGCAAAGGTGCTGCCGGCGTAGGTGCGGCAGACCCTGCGTCCAAAGACGGCGACCGCGCGTTCCAGGTGTCGCTCGCGCAGTCGGGACGCGTGGTCGACGTGCCGGCCGGCACGTCGATCGTCGAAGCGCTGCGCAGCAGCGGAATCGACGTGCCCGTGTCGTGCGAACAGGGCGTGTGCGGCACCTGCCTCACGCGGGTGCTGTCCGGCACGCCCGATCATCGCGACGTGTACTTGACCGACGACGAGCGCGCGGCCAACGACCAGATCCTGCCGTGCTGTTCGCGCGCGGTCACGCCGGTGCTGGTGCTCGATATCTGAACGAGAAGCTGCGCGCAGCGTCGCCGCATGAGGCTGGGCGACGCGCGACCGGTCTTCCGACCGTCTCGCGGACACGCAGCTCACTTGTTCCTGATTGGCTCCGGCTCAACGGATTCCGTACAGCCCGGCAGTCGTACAGAAACGGCCCTGGCGGATTGGTCGCGCCGCTAGCACGCAACAGCGTGATGCGATCCGGCCGGCAACGGGGCCCGGCACCCGGCTTCGACAAGCGCGAGCCGATGCGCGAACGCCGCGAGCGGATAGTCGAAGAAATATGCGCCGAGCTCACGCTTGTCCGCATGGAACGGATCGTCGTGCGGCGCGTCGGCGGCGATCCGCAGCGTGCGCGCCCACGAGAACGCGAGCAGCAGCCACCCGAGCAGCGCGAGATAGTCGTCCGCGACGCGATACGGCAACCCGGAATCGTCGGCGCTCGCACGCATCAGGTCCGACGTCACGCGTTCGACGTCCGCGCACAGCGCGCTCACGCGTGCGCCCGCCTGCTTCACCGTTTCGCCGGCACCGCCATCGCAACGCACCGCCTCCGCACGCACGAGATCGAGCAGCGCGCGCAGGCCCTCGCCCCGATCCGCGAGCAGCTTGCGCGTCAGCAGGTCGATCGCCTGGATCTCGTTCGTGCCTTCGTACAGCATCGACACGCGGCTGTCGCGCACCGTCTGCTCGATCCCGTAGTCGTGGATATAGCCGTAGCCGCCGAACACCTGCAGCGCGTTCGACGCGGCCGCAAAGCCGTTCTCGGTGAAGAACGCCTTCGCGACCGGCGTCAGCAGCGACACGAGCCGCGACGCCGCCTGCCGCTCGGCAGCATCCGGATCGTGCGCGGCGACGTCGAGCCAGTACCCGATCCAGAAGCCGATCGCGCGCTCGCCTTCGACGATCGCCTGCGTATCGAGCAGGTTGCGGCGCACCGCCGGATGCAGCGCGATCGGCGCCGCCGCGCCCGGCGCGTGCGCGCCGCCGGTGACGCGACCCTGAACGCGTTCGCGCGCATACGCCGATGCGGCCTGCCACGCGCTTTCCGCGTGCCCGACGCCCTGCATCGCGACCTGCAGCCGCGCCGCGTTCATCATCACGAACACCGACGCGAGCCCGCGATGCGGCTCGCCGACGAGCCAGCCGGCCGCATCCTCGAAGCGCATCGCGCAGGTCGGGCTCGCCTTCAGCCCCATCTTCTTCTCGATACCGTCGCACCACACGCCGTTGCGCACGCGCCCGGCCGGCGCGTCGCACCACTTCGGCACGACGAACAGCGACAGGCCCTTCGTGCCGGGTGGCGCGTCCGGCAGCCGCGCGAGCACGAGATGCACGATGTTGTCGGTGAGGTCGTGCTCGCCGCCCGTGATGAACAGCTTGCTGCCGCTGATCCGGTAGCCGTCGCCGGCCGGATCGGGCACCGCCTGCGTGCGCAGCAGGCCGAGGTCGCTGCCGGCCTGCGGCTCGGTCACGCACATCGTCGTCAGCCATTCGCCGCTCGCGATCTTCGGCAGCACGTCGCGCGCGAGCCGCTCGGCGCCATGCGCGCGCAGGCACGCGACCGCGCCGTGCGTGAGGCCCGGCGACATCAGCCACGCGTGGTTGGCCGCCGCAAGCATCTCCTGCAGCGCGACGTCGAGCAGATGCGGCAGGCCCTGCCCGCCGCAGTCCGGATCGAGCGCGAGCGTCGGCCAGCCGGCGTCGACGTAGTCGCGATACGCATCGCGGAATCCGTCGGGCATCGTCACGCCGCCGTCGTCGAACCGGCAGCCCTGCAGATCGCCGCTCGCATTCAGCGGCGCGAGCCGCCCGACGACGAAGCGCGCGGCTTCGTCAAGCACCTGCTGCGCGGTCGGCGCGTCGAGGTCCGCCCATTCGGGCACACGGCGCCACAACGCCGGCGCGTCGAGCCATTCGTCGATCACGAAACGCATGTCGCGCAGCGGCGCGCGATAGGAGGCACTCATCGTGCCCCCTCAAACGCGACGCGCCGCGTTGGCGAAGATCATGCCGGATTCGGCCACACCCGCCGCATCCGCCGCGTACATCGCATCGACCAGCGCCGCGCGCTGCGCGAGCACCGCGCGCTGGTTGATCGAGCCCTTCTCGGTGATCTCGCCGAGATCGAGCGACGGCGGCTCGTCGAGCACGCGCAGCCGCGTGATGAAGGTCGCGCTGCCGGTCGCATCGCGGTTCAGGCGCGCGAGCAGGTCCGCGAAGAACGCGCGCACGGCCGGCGCGCGCAGCACGGCTCGCGCATCGGCGTCAGGTCCCGCGCCGGCAAGGCGCCGGCAATCGTCGACACGCGGGAAGATCATCGCGCCGACGTCGTCGCGGTTCATCCCCGTGACGACCGCGTCCTGCACGTACGGCGCGCCGTTCGAGATGATCCGCGCGCGCATCGGCCCGACGCTCACGAACGTGCCCGACGACAGCTTGAAATCCTCGGCGATCCGGCCGTCGAACATCAGGCCGACGTCCGGGCGCTGCGGATCGGCGAAGCGCACCGCGTCGCCGCTGCGGTAGTAGCCTTCGTCGTCGAACACGTCGCGCGCGTCCGCGCCGCTCGCGCGCCAGTAGCCGGCCATCACGTTTGGCCCGCGAAAGCGCGCCTCGAGCTTGCCGTCGACCGGCACGAGCTTCGCCTCGCAGCCGGGCGCGGGCAAGCCGATATAGCCGGCGCCCGACATCGGCCCGGTCGTGAACAGGCACGACGGCGCGGCCTCGGTCATCCCGAGGCCCGCCATGATGCGGATGCGTTCGCCGCAGTGCGCGAGCGTCACGCGCTCGAGCCGGTCCCATGCGGCCTGCGACAGCCCCGCGCCCGCGAAGAAATACATCCTCACGCGCGAGAAGAAGGTCGCGCGCAGGCCGGCGTCGGTTTCGAGCGCGGCCGTCAGCTCTTCCCAGCCCTTCGGCACGTTGAAGTACAGCGTCGGCGCGATCTCGCGCAGGTTGCGCAGCGTCTCGTCGAACTTGCCGGGCACCGGCTTGCCGTCGTCGATGTACAGCGTGCCGCCGTTGTAGAGCGCGATGCCGACGTTGTGGCTGCCGCCGAACGTGTGATTCCACGGCAGCCAGTCGACCAGCACCGGCGGCTCGAGGCCGAACTGCGGGAACGTCTCGAGCAGCATCTGCTGGTTGCTGCACAGCATCCGGTGCGTGGTCGGCACCGCCTTCGGCAGGCGTGTCGAACCGGACGTGAACAGGAACTTCGCGATCGTCTCGCCGGTGATCGCGTCGTGGGCCGCATCGACACTGTGCGGCGCCGTGTCGAGCAGCGACGCGAAGCGCGTGACGCCGCGCATCCCGTCCGGCGCGGACACGACCACGCGTTCGACATCGGGCGGCACGGTCGCGTCGAGCGCGGCCTGGAACGCATGGCCGTCGGCCGCGAACACGAGGCCCGGCGTCAGCAGCGACAGCGCATGGCGCAGCTTGCCGAAGTCGCTCGACACGAGCGAATACGCGGGCGACAGCGGCGCATAAGGAATGCCGGCCCACATCGCGCCGAACGCGACCTGCAGGTGTTCGAGATCGTTGCCGGACAGGATCGCGACCGGCCGCTCGGCCGACAGCCCGCGATCGAGCAGTGCCTGGCCGATCGCACGCGCCCGTTCGAGCATCTGCGCATAGGTGATGCCGACCCACGCGCCATCGGCGCCGCGCCGCGCGACCAGCCAGCGGTCCGGGTGTGCGCGCGCGCCGCTCGCGAGGCGGTCGGTCAGCCGGCGCGGATAGTCGCCGAGCGGTGCCGCGGAACGCAGGTACCAGCAGCCGTCGCGCTGCACGATGTGCGGCGGCGTCGCGCCGATCGCGACGCTCCGGTAGCCCGCGGGCGCCGGAGGCTCGGTGGCGACGCCGCGAGGTTGGGTCGGATCCGCATCCAAGGTCTGTCTCCATTCAGTTCCGCCGGACGCACTCGCTCGCGCCCGGCGGGCACTTCGTCATGTGTTGTCGTTATCGTGGCCGAGTTGCCGCGTTGCCGCGTTGTCGCGACCCTGCGCCCGCTCAGATCGGGTAGTGGCGCGGCCCGGTCTGCACCGTGATCCAGCGCAGGTCGGTGAACTCGGCGATCGACGCCTTGCTGCCGAAGCGGCCGTAGCCGCTCGCCTTCACGCCGCCGAACGGCATCTGCGCCTCGTCGTGCACGGTCGGGCCGTTGATGTGGCAGATGCCCGATTCGACGCGTTTCGCGAGGTTCATCGCGCGCGCGATGTCGCGGCTGAACACGGCCGCCGACAACCCGTATTCGCTGTCGTTCGCGGCCGCGAGCGCGTCGTCGTCGCCGTCGACGCGCTGCACGGTCACGACCGGCCCGAACGATTCGTCCGCATAGAGCTTCATCGCGCGCGTGACGCCGTCGACGATCGTCGGCTGCATCACCGCGCCGTCCACCTCGCAGCCGAGCGGCAGCGCAGCGCCATGCGCGCGCGCATCGGCGACGAGCGCCGCGATGCGCTGCGCGGCCGCCGCGCTTTCGAGCGTGCCGAGCACCACGCCGGGCGCAGCCGGGTTGCCGGCCTTCAGCGTGCGCGCCTTCGCGACGAGTTTGTCGACGAACGCGTCCGCGACCTTGCGGTCGACGATCACGCGCTCGGTCGACATGCAGATCTGCCCCTGGTTGAAGAATGCGCCGAATGCGACCGCGTCGACGGCCGCATCGAGATCCGCGTCGTCGAGCACGAGCACCGGCGCCTTGCCGCCGAGTTCGAGCAGCGCAGGCTTCAGGTGCCGCGCCGACAGCTCGGCGACGATCCGGCCGACGCGCGTCGAGCCCGTGAAGTTCACGCGCCGCACCGCGGGGTTCGCGATCAGCCGCTCGACGATCGCGGGCGCGTCCTGCGGCGCATGCGTGATCACGTTGACGACGCCATCGCCAAGCCCGGCTTCGTGCAGCACGCTGCCGATCAGCCGATGCACGCCCGGGCAGCCTTCGGATGCCTTCAGCACGACCGTGTTGCCGCACGCGAGCGGCATTGCAAGCGCGCGGGTCGCGAGGATCACCGGCGCATTCCACGGCGCAATGCCGAGCACGACGCCGCACGGCTGGCGCACGGCCATCGCGAGACTGCCCGGCACGTCGGACGGAATCACCGCGCCGTCGATCTGGGTCGTCATCGCGGCCGCCTCGCGCAGCATGTTCGCGGCGAGCATCACGTTGAAGCCGTACCAGTTCGCCATCGCGCCGGTTTCCGCGCGGCCGGTCTCGATGAATTCGCCGGCGCGTGCATCCATCCGGTCGGCGGCCGCCAGCAGACGCCGGCGGCGCTCGGTCGGCGCGAGCGCCGCCCACGCCGGAAACGCGCGTCCGGCCGCCGCGACCGCGGCATCGGCGTCGGCCGTCGTCGCCGCTGCGGCGCGCGACGCCACCTGCCCCGTCGCCGGATCGATCCGGTCGAACGTCCTGCCGTCCGACGCGCCGCGCGACACGCCGTCGATCAACAAACTCACTTCGCGCACTTCGTGCATTTCGCTGTCTCTCCGCTCAGGTCCGGTTGCGTGCGGTGCGCCGTGTCAGCGCTTGTACGCCTGCAGGCCCGGCTTGATGCTCTTGTCGTCGAGGAACTGCTTGAGCCCCTGCTCGCGGCCGCCTTCGGGATCGCGATGGTTCGCCTGGTCGAGCTTCGCGTACAGGTAGTCCTCGTTCTGCTCCCATGTCAACTCGCGGCAGCGCTTGAAGCCGTGCTTAGCATTGCGGATCACGACCGGGTTCTTGTCGAGCAGCTTCGCGGCGAGCGCGCGCACTTCGTCGCGCAGCTGTGCACGCGGCACGCTCTTGTTGACGAGCCCCATCTGCGCGGCCTGCTGCCCCGTGAACGTGTCGCCGGTCATGATGTAGTACAGCGCCTGGCGGTGGCCGACCGTGTCCGCCATCGCCTTGCTGACGAGATTGCCGGGCGGGATGCCCCAGTTGATCTCCGACAGGCCGAACACGGCTTCGTCGGCCGCGATCGCGAGATCGCACGCGACGAGCGGCGAGAACCCGCCGCCGAAGCACCAGCCGTTGACCATCGCGATCGTCGGCTTCGCATACATGCGCAGCAACTGCCACTGCCAGCGGCTCGCGTCGCGGCGGATCTTCTCCTGCAGGATCTCCGGGCCCGCGTCGATCTCGCGGAAGTATTCCTTCAGGTCCATGCCGGCCGTCCACGCGTCGCCTTCGCCGGTCAGCACGAGCACCTGTGCTTCCGGATCGAGCTCGATCGCTTCCAGCACGTCGATCATCTCCGAATTCAGCGTCGGGCTCATCGCGTTGCGCTTCTCCGGACGGTTCAGCGTGACCCATGCGATCCCGCCCTCGACCGCGACCTTCACGGTGTTCCAGCGACCTTCGTAACTCATCTTCGTTCTCCAATGACAGTGCCGCCCCTCGCGACTCGCTGCCAATTTACTATCAGGTAACCTGATATGTAAAGTAGAATGGAAGCGGCTCGGGAGAAACCCCTAATCGGGTGCGAACGTGCTGCATCGCGCCCCGTCGCGGCGATGAATCACGACATGAGGAGACACGCTTGGATATCCGGAACCTGATTGCGATCGACACGCACGTGCACGCCGAAGTGTCGTGCTGCCAGCCGCCCGACCTGTTCGCCAAGGCATTCGACGACGCGGCCGACAAGTACTTCGGCACGGTGCTGAAGCAGGGCCGCCGGCCGACGATTCCCGAAACGATCGCGTACTACCGCGAGCGCCGGATCGGCTTCGTGATGTTCACTGTGGACTGCGAGGCGAACATCGGCCGGCGCCGCATTCCGAACGAGGAGATCGCGGATTTCGCGCGCGAGAACGGCGACATCATGATCGCGTTCGCGAGCATCGATCCGCACAAGGGCCGCTTCGGCGCGCGCGAGGCGCGCCGGCTGATCGAGGAACACGGCGTGAGGGGCTTCAAGTTCCACCCGACGATGCAGGGGTGCTTTCCGAACGACCGGCTCGCTTATCCGATCTACGAGGTCATCGCCGAGCATGGACTGCCGGCCGTGTTCCACAGCGGCCATTCCGGCATGGGGTCGGGCATGCGCGGCGGCGGCGGGCTGCGTCTCAAGTATTCCGAACCGATTCATCTCGATGACGTTGCCGCGGATTTTCCCGACATGAAGATCGTGATCGCGCATCCGTCGTGGCCATGGCAGGAGCAGGAGCAGGCGCTGTCGATCGCGTTGCACAAGCCGAACGTCTATATCGATCTGTCCGGATGGTCGCCGAAGTATTTCTCGCCGGAGCTCGTCAAGTATGCGAACACGCTGCTCCGGCACAAGGTGCTGTTCGCGTCGGATTTTCCGCTGATCCGTCCGGACCGGTGGCTCGACGATTTCCAGCACGCCGGGTTCCGGCCTGACGTGCATCCGCTGATCCTCAAGGACAACGCGGTCGCATTGCTCGGGCTGTCGGCGGCGCAGATCCGCCACGCGCCGGCGTGCGCGGGGCGCCGGCCTCGCGTTGGGGACGCGTTGGGGACGCGTTGGGAGCGCGTTGGGGACGCGTTGGGAGCGCGTTGGGCGCGTTGGGCGCGTTGGGCGCGTTGGGCGCCCTGGTAGCCCTGGGAGCGCGTCGAGGGCGCATCGGAGCACGTCGCGGGCCGCGTCAGTACCCGCCTCACGCACCAAGTTCCGCAAACAGCCAGTCCTGAAAACTCTTCAGCTTCGGCAATTCGGCGCGCGCTTTCAGCAAGTTCAGCGTGTAGCCGTTGATCCGCAGCCCGTCCATCCCGAGCGGCGCGACGAGCCGCCCCGTCTCCAGCTCGCGCTGCACGAGCAGCAGGCTTTCGAGGCAGACGCCCATGCCGTCCGCCGCCGCGCTGATCGCCATGAACGACCGGTCGAAGCGCGGGCCGCGCGTGATGTCGAGCCTCACCTTGCGATGCTGGCGCATCCAGTCGCGCCAGCCGACGAGACAGCCCTCGCTGTGGATCAGCGCGTGATGCTGCAGATCCGCCGTCGTGCGGATCGGATGCTCGCCTTCCATCAACGCGGGCGAGCACAGCGGCACGATCGTCTCGGCCGGCAGCTCGAGCACCATCGTGCCCGCCGGCTGCAGCTTGCGCGCGCCGTAGCGGATGTCGATATCGACCGCTTCGGTCGTCAGGTCGCAAAAGTCGGCCGACGCGTTCAGCCGCACGTCGATATCCGGGTTCAGCGCGCTGAAGCGCGCGAGCCGCGACATCAGCCATTGCGTCGCGAAGCTCGGGGTCGAATGCACGGTCAGGATGTCGCTTTTCGTCGTGCGGCCGATGTTGCGCGTCGCCGTGTCGATGCGCGTGAACGCCGCCGCGATTTCCTCCGCGTATTGACGCCCCGCGTCGGTCAGGATCACCGCGCGATGCACGCGATGGAACAGCCGCACGTCCAGTTGCTCCTCGAGCAGCTTGATCTGATGGCTGATCGCGGACGGCGTCACGAACAGTTCTTCTGCTGCAAGCGCGAACGACGACAGCCGCGCGGCCGCCTCGAACGCCTGTATGGACTTGAGCGTGACCCGATTGTGCATTGCAAGATCCGGATGAATTCAATTCAACTGTCGGCCCATTTAATTCGTTTGAGCGCGCGAATTCAAGCCGATACGCTGTTTCGTACCTGCCGCACACCTGAAACAAGGGTTTATCCCGATGCGCGGCAGATGACGGCCGACGCGACCGATGCAACCGATGCGACGGCCGGCCAGACCGACCCCATGACGGCCGCGCCGTTCGACGGTGCGCCGCAGCAAGGAGACTCGCTTGAATACGCGCGAAGCCGGGCAAGCCGCCCATCTCGCAGAACGCGCCTACCGCATCCGCCGCAACGCGTTGCGGATGGGCGAGGTGCAGGGGCAGGGCTACATCGGCCAGGCCCTCGATATCGCCGACGTGCTCGCCGTCGCCTACTTCCACGCCATGCGCTACCGGCCCGACGATCCCGAATGGGAAGGACGCGACCGCTTCCTGCTGTCGAACGGCCACTATGCGATCGCGCTGTACGCGGCGCTGTTCGAAGCCGGCGTGCTGCCGCCCGAGGAGCTCGAGACCTACGGCAGCGACGACAGCCGCCTGCCGATGTCCGGGATGGCGAGCTACACGCCCGGCATGGAAATGTCCGGCGGCTCGCTCGGCCAGGGCCTGACCATCGCGGTCGGCCGCTGCCTCGGCCTGAAGCGCAAGGGCTCGGACGCGTTCGTCTACACGCTGTTCTCCGACGGCGAGCTCGACGAGGGCGCGGTGTGGGAGGCGATGCTGTCCGCGAGCCACTGGAAGCTCGACAACCTGATCGCGATCGTCGACGTGAACAACCAGCAGGCCGACGGCCCGTCGACGCAGGTGATGGCGTTCGAGCCGCTCGTCGAGAAGCTCGAAGCGTTCGGCTGGTTCACGCAGCGCATCGACGGCAACGACATCGACGCGGTCGCCGCCGCGTTCGACGCCGCGCGCAGCCATCCGGGCGCGCAGCCGCGGATCATCGTCTGCGACACGAAGATGGGCTGCGGCGTCCCGTTCCTCGAAGCCCGCGAGAAAAACCACTTCATCCGCGTCGACGCGCACGAATGGCAGCTCGCCCTCGACGCGCTGGATGCAGGGAGACAGGCATGAGCACCACGACCGCATCCAAACCGCGCCTGAAGACCTCGGCGATGATCGCGTCGATCGCCGCCGACGGGCAGGCGACCCGCGCAGCACCGTTCGGCCACGCGCTCGTCGAACTCGCGCGCGAGCGCGCCGACGTCGTCGGCATGACGGCCGACCTCGGCAAGTACACGGACCTGCACATCTTCGCGAAGGCGTTCCCCGAGCGCTATTACCAGATGGGCATGGCCGAGCAGCTGCTGATGGGCGCGGCGGCCGGCATCGCGCACGAAGGCGCGCAGCCGTTCGTGACGACCTACGCGGTGTTCGCGACCCGGCGTGCATATGACTTCATGCACCAGGCGATCGCCGAGGACAACCTCGACGTGAAGATCGTCGCCGCGTTGCCCGGCCTCACGACCGGCTACGGGCCGAGCCATCAGGCCACCGAGGATCTCGCGCTGATGCGCGCGATGCCGAACATGACGGTGATCGATCCGTGCGACGCGCTCGACATCGAGCAGATGGTGCCCGCGATCGCCGCGCACCGCGGCCCCGTCTACGCCCGCCTGTTGCGCGGCAACGTGCCGGTCGTGCTCGACGAATACGACTACCGCTTCGAGCTCGGCAAGGCGAAGCTGCTGCGCGACGGCGCGGACGTGCTGATCATCTCGTCCGGCATCCTGACGATGCGCGCGCTCGACACGGCGAAGGCGCTCGCCGCCGACCGCATCGACGTCGGCGTGCTGCACGTGCCGACCATCAAGCCGCTCGACACCGCGACGATCCTGCGCGAAGCGAAGCGCAGCGGACGCCTCGTCGTCGTCGCGCAGAACCACACGGTGATCGGCGGGCTCGGCGAGGCGGTCGCCACCGCGCTGCTCACGGCCGGCGTCACGCCGCAGTTCCGGCAGATCGCACTGCCCGACGCGTTCCTCGACGCCGGCGCGCTGCCGACGCTGCACGACCGCTACGGCATTTCCACGCAGGCGATGTCCGACACGATCAAGGGCTGGCTCGGCTGAGCGCCGGAAGCCCACACACACAATCCATACGATCTACCCTTATCAGGAGAACCCATCATGTCCGAATCGCGTCTTCTCGACGGCAAGGTCGCCGTCATTTCCGGTGCCGCATCCCCGCGCGGGATCGGCATGGCCACCGCGCGCATGTTCGCGAAGCACGGCGCGCGCGTCGCGATCCTCGACCTCGACGCGGCCGCCGCGCGCGACGCAGCCGCGTCGATCGGGCCGGAGCATCGCGGCTATGCGTGCGACGTCACGGACCAGCACGCGTGCAAGCAGGCGGCCGAGCAGATCGTCGCCGATTTCGGCCAGATCGACGTGCTGATCAACAACGCGGGCATCACGCAGCCGGCGCAGCTGCTCGACATCGACCCGCAAAGCTGGGACCGGATCCTCGACGTGAACCTGCGCGGCGTGCTGTACCTGTCGCAGGCGGTCGTGCCGCAGATGAAGAAGCAGCGCTCGGGCGCGATCGCGTGCATGTCGTCGGTGTCCGCGCAGCGCGGCGGCGGCATCCTCGGCGGGCCGCACTACTCGGCTGCGAAAGCCGGCGTGCTGGGCCTCGCGAAGGCGATGGCGCGCGAGTTCGGCCCGGCCGGCATCCGCGTGAACTGCGTGACGCCGGGCCTGATCCAGACCGACATCAACGCCGGCAAGATCCCCGACGACAAGCGCGGCGACATCCTCGCGGGCATTCCGCTCGGCCGTCTCGGCGTGCCGGACGATGTCGCGGGCGCGTTCCTGTTCCTGTCGTCCGACATTTCGTCGTACCTGACGGGCGCGGTGATCGACGTCAACGGCGGGATGCTGATCCACGGCTGACGAGCCGAGCCGCGGCCCCGCGCCGACAGCGCGGGGGCCGCCGCAAGCGCGCCGACATGGCGCGCCGCCCGGCAAACACGCCGCAGAGCGCGTTGCCTCGGACGACACGATAACGACTACCACATTGGAGGAAGACATCATGACGATCGATTCGAAAGCAGCCAAAGGCATCGACCGGCGCACGTTCCTGAAGGCGGGCGCAGCGGCGGCCGCGGCGGTGCCGCTCTGGGGCGTGTCGACGCGTCGCGCGTTCGCGGCCGACTTCAACTACAAGCTCGCGACCGGCCAGGACCCGACGCACCCGGTCAACGTGCGCGCGCAGGAAGCGCTGAACCGCATTCGCGAAGCAACCGGCGGGCGGCTCGACATCAAGCTGTTTCCGCAGAACCAGCTCGGCTCCGACACCGACCTGCTGTCGCAGGTGCGAAGCGGCGGGGTCGAGTTCTTCAACCAGGCGTCGTCGATCCTCGCGACGCTGACGCCCGCTGCCGGCATCGTCAACACCGGTTTCGCGTTCCAGAACTATGACGCGGTGTGGCGCGCGATGGACGGCGATCTCGGCGCGTTCGTGCGCGCGCAGATCGAGAAGTCGGGCATCGTGTCCGTGTCGCGCCCGTGGGACAACGGCTTCCGCCAGATCAGCTCGTCGACGCGCGTGATCCGCAAGCCGGAAGACCTGAAAGGCTTCAAGATCCGCGTGCCGCAGGCGCCGATGCTGACGTCGATGTTCAAGGCATTCGACGCCGGCCCCGCGCCGATCAATTTCAACGAGCTGTATTCCGCGCTGCAGACCGGCGTCGTCGAAGGCCAGGAGAACCCGCTGCCGATCATCGCGACCGCGAAGCTGTACGAGGTGCAGAAGTCGATCAGCCTGACGTCGCACGTGTGGGACGCGTACTGGATTCTCGGCAACCGCCGCGCCTGGGAGCGCCTGCCCGCCGACATGCGCGCGATCGTCACCCGCGAGTTCGAGCGCGCGGCGCTGTTGCAGCGTGCGGACATCGCGCGCCTGAACACGTCCCTGCGCGCCGACCTGACGGCCAAGGGCATCACGGTCGTCGACGTCGATCACGACGCGTTCCGCAACGCGCTGCGCAAGACGAGCTTCTACAGCGACTGGAAGGCCAGGTACGGCGCCGAAGCATGGGCGCTGCTCGAAAAGAACGTAGGCAAGCTGGTGTAAAGCGATGACGACGATCCTGCTCCCGCACCCGGCGCCGCGCCGCATCGCCGGTGCCCTCGACACGCTGCTCGGCCACCTGGTCGAGATCCCCGCCGCGATCCTCGTCGTTGCCGAGATCGTCGTGCTGCTCGCCGGCGTCACGAGCCGCTACCTGCTGCACGCGCCGCTCGTCTGGTCCGACGAGCTCGCGTCGATGCTGTTCCTGTGGCTCGCGATGCTCGGCGCGGTCGTCGCGCTGCGGCGCGGCGAGCACATGCGGATGACCGCGCTCGTCGGCAAGGCGTCGCCGGGCGTGCGCGCGTTCCTCGATGTCGTCGCGATCGCCGCGCCGCTCGCGTTCCTCGTGCTGGTGATCGGGCCGGCCGTCGATTTCGCGCAGGACGAGGCGTTCATCACGTCGCCCGCGCTCGAGATCCCGAACAGCTGGCGCGCGGCCGCGCTGCCGGTCGGCACGACGCTGATGGCGCTCGTCGCGTGCCTGCGGCTGATCCGCAGCGCGAACTGGCACCTGACGCTCGGCGCGATCGCGGCGGTCGCGGCGATCGCCGGCGGCTTCGTCGTCGCCGCGCCGGTGCTGCAGGACCTCGGCAACGTGAACCTGCTGATCTTCTTCGTCGGCCTGGTCGCGGTCGCGGTGCTGTCCGGCGTGCCGATCGCGTTCTCGTTCGGGCTCGCGACGTTCGGCTATCTCGCGCTCACGACCAGCACGCCGCTCGTCGTGGTCGTCGGCCGCATGGACGAAGGGATGTCGCACCTGATCCTGCTGTCGGTGCCGCTGTTCGTGTTCCTCGGCCAGCTGATCGAGATGACCGGCATGGCCGCGGCGATGATCGCGTTCCTCGCGAGCCTGCTCGGCCACGTGCGCGGCGGCCTGTCGTACGTGCTGGTCGGCGCGATGTACCTCGTGTCGGGCATCTCCGGCTCGAAGGCGGCCGACATGGCGGCGGTGGCGCCCGTGCTGTTCCCCGAGATGAAGGCGCGCGGCGCAAAGCCCGGCGACCTCGTCGCGCTGCTCGCGGCAACCGGCGCGCAGACCGAGACGATTCCGCCGAGCCTCGTGCTGATCACGCTCGGCTCGGTCACCGGCGTGTCGATCTCCGCGCTGTTCACGGGCGGCATGCTGCCGGGCATCGTGCTCGCGATCACGCTGTGCGCGGTCGTCTGGTGGCGCTACCGCGGCGACGACCTGTCGAACGTGAAGCGCGCGAGCCGCGCCGAGGTGCTGCGCAAGCTGCTCGTCGCGATTCCCGCGCTCGCGCTGCCGTTCGTGATCCGCGCGGCCGTCGTCGAAGGTGTCGCGACCGCGACCGAAGTGTCGACGATCGGCATCGCGTACTCGGTCGTCGCGGGCCTGCTGATCTACCGGCGCTTCGAATGGCGGCGGCTCAAGCCGATGCTGATCGACACCGCCGCGCTGTCCGGCGCGATCCTGCTGATCATCGGCGCGGCCACCGGCATGGCGTGGGCGCTCACGCAGTCCGGCTTCTCGGGCCAGCTCGCGAGCGCGATGGCCGGCCTGCCTGGCGGCGCCGCGATGTTCATGGCCGCGTCGATCGTCGCGTTCGTCGTGCTCGGCAGCGTGCTCGAAGGCATTCCGGCGATCGTGCTGTTCGGCCCGCTGATGTTCCCGATCGCGCGGCAGATGGGCATCCACGACGTCCACTATGCGATGGTCGTGATCCTGTCGATGGGCGTCGGCCTGTTCGCGCCGCCGTTCGGCGTCGGCTACTACTCGGCCTGCGCGGTCAGCCGCATCAATCCCGACGAAGGGATGAAGCCGATCGTCGGCTACATCGCCGCGCTGATCGTCGGCCTGATCGTGGTCGCCGCGGTGCCGTGGATCTCGATCGGCCTGCTGCATTGATCCCGCGTCCTCGCGCTTCCGACGATCCGCGCGAGGACATCCGCTTCCCTTTCCCCGCAACGCATATCGTGCGCGCCGTCCGCGACCGGACGGCGCCGAGGAGTCCTGCATCATGTCCGTTCCCGCCACCCCGCCGCTCGCCGATGCGATCCGCTTTCTCGCGATCGACGCGATCGTGCGCGCCGGCGAAGGCCACCAGGGCGTGCCGCTCGGCATGGCCGAAATCGCGACCGCGCTGTTCACGCGCCACCTGAAGTTCAATCCGGCCGATCCCGCGTGGCCCGACCGCGACCGCTTCGTGCTGTCGAACGGCCATGGCTCGATGCTGCTGTATGCACTGCTGCACCTGACCGGCTACCAGCGCATCGATCTCGACGCGATCAGGTCGTTCCGCGAGTTCGGCTCGCACTGCGCGGGCCACCCGGAATACGATCCCGCGGCCGGCATCGAGATCACCACGGGGCCGCTCGGCCAGGGGATCGCGAACGCGTTCGGGATGGCGGTAGCCGAGGCGTACCTGAACGCGCGCTTCGGCGACGGCATCGTCGATCACTACACGTACGCGTTCGTCGGCGACGGCTGCCTGCAGGAAGGCGTCGGGCAGGAGATGATTTCGCTCGCCGGCCATCTGCGACTCGGCAAGCTGATCCTGTGCTGGGACGACAACCGCATCACCGACGACGGCAGCACCGCGCTGTCGATTTCCGAGGACGTCGCCGAGCGGTTTCGCGTCGCCGGCTGGCACGTCGTCGACGTCGACGGTCACGACATCGACGCGGTGTCGGCGGCGCTCACGCTCGCGCGCCGCGACCCGCGGCCGTCGATGATCGCGTGCCGCACCGACATTGCGCGCGGGATTGCGCGCCTGCAGGGCCAGCGCGGCGGGCATAGCGGACGGCTCTACGACGCCGACGCCGACGCCGCACGCCGCGACCGCGGCTGGCCGCATGCGCCGTTCGAGATTCCGGACGACGTGCTGTCCGCATGGCGTGCAGCCGGACGGCGCAGCGAAGGCGAGTATCTCGCATGGCGCGCGCGGGTCGCCGCGCTGCCGGCCGCCGAGCGCGCCGAATTCGAGCGCGTGATCGCAGGCGATCTGCCCGACGGCTGGCAGGACGTGCTCGAGCGCTACCGCCGCGACGCGATCGATTCCGGCGAAGCGCAGGCCGGCATCATGATTTCCGCGGAGCTCAACGACCTGCTCGCGCCGGTGCTGCCGGAACGCATGGTCGGCTGCGCCGACCTCGAAGCGCCGACGAGCCACAAGCGCAGCCTGCACGCGTTCACCGCCGCGGACCGCGCGGGCGCGTACGTGCATTGCGGGATCCGCGAGCACCTGATGGGCGCGATGGCGAACGGGATGGCCGCGCACGGCGGCGTGATTCCGCTCAGCGTCACGTATCTCGCGTTCTCGGACTACGAACGGCCGGCGATGCGGATGGCCGCACTGATGGGGCTGCCCGTCAAGTTCGTGTTCAGCCACGATTCGATCGGCGTCGGCCGCAACGGCCCCACGCACCAGCCGGTCGAGATCCTCGCGTCGCTGCGCGCGATGCCGAACATGCGCGTGTTCCGCCCTGCCGATGCGGTCGAGGCCGCCGAATGCTGGGCGCTCGCGTACCGGCATCGCAGCGGGCCGAGCACGCTCGTGTTCGCGCGCCAGACACTGCCGCTCGTGCGCCAGGCGGCCGGCCCCGGCAATGCGTGCGAGCGCGGCGCGTACGTGCTCGCCGAAGCGGAGGTGGGCGCGCGGCGCGTCACGCTGATCGCGACCGGCTCCGAAGTCGCGCTCGCGCTGGCCGCGCGAGCGCGGCTGCAACAGGACGGCATCGGCGCCGCCGTCGTGTCGATGCCGTGCTGCGAGCTGTTCGACGAACAGGACGCCGCGTACCGGCAAAGCGTGCTCGGCACGGGCACGGTGCGCGTCGCGGTGGAAGCCGCCGTGCGCTTCGGCTGGGACCGCTACCTCGGCGACACCGGCGAATTCGTCGGCATGGCCGGCTTCGGCGCATCGGGGCCGGCCGACACGCTGTACGCGCACTTCGGCATCACGCCCGAGCACATCGTCGCCGCTGCGAAGCGGCATCTGTGAACCGCCACGTCATTCATCCAGTCACTGCCATGCATACGATCGTTTTCCTCGACCGCGCGACGCTCGCGCCGCAGATCACCCTGCCGTCGCCGGCATTCGCGCATCGTCTCGTCGAATACCCGGGCACGCGCGCCGAACAGGTGGTCGAACGCCTCGCCGGCGCGACCATCGCCATCACCAACAAGGTCGCGATCACCGCCGACATGCTCGCCGAATTGCCCGACCTGAAACTGATCGCCGTCGCGGCGACCGGCACCGACTGCGTCGACAAGGCCGCGTGCGCGCAGCGCGGCATCGCGGTCGCGAACATCCGCGGCTACGCAATCGACACCGTGCCGGAGCACACGTTCGCGCTGATCCTCGCGCTGCGGCGCAACCTCGTCGCGTATCGCGACGACGTGCTGCGCGGCGTCTGGCAGCAATCGGGACAGTTCTGCTTCTTCGATCATCCGATCCGCGACCTGTCGGGCGCGACGCTCGGCATCGTCGGCGAAGGCGTGCTCGGGCAGCGCGTCGCCGAACTCGCGAAGGCGTTCGGGATGCGGCCGCTGTTCGCCGCGCACAAGAGTGGCGGCACGGCCGGCATGCTCTACACGCCGTGGGAAACCGTGCTCGAAACCAGCGACATCATCACGCTGCATTGCCCGCTCACGCGCGACACGCGCAATCTGATCGCCGCGCCGGAATTCCGTGCGATGAAGCGCAAGCCGCTGATCATCAACACCGCGCGCGGCGGGCTCGTCAACGAGCACGATCTGGTCGAGGCGCTCGACGAAGGGCTGATCAGCGGCGCCGGGTTCGACGTCGCGTCGGCGGAGCCGCCGGCCGCCGACGATCCGATGATGCGCATCGCCGGCCGCCCGAACGTGATCCTGACGCCGCATGTCGCGTGGGCGTCGGACGACGCGCAGCAGGCGCTCGCGGATCAGTTGATCGGGAACATCGAGCGGTTCGTCGCCGGATCGCCGAGGAATCTGGTGCAGGGTTGAAGAAGGCGGCGCGCGGTGCGACGCGTGCCGGCCATCGCGCACGCTGCGCGGGTCCGTTCGCTGGAACGCAAGCGGCACGCGCCCGTGCCGCTTGCTTGGATCCGGAGGCCGCGAAGACGCGATGCCGCATCCGTAGTGCCGTCAACCGCGAGCCGCTCGCCTGAACGAAAAGCGCGCCGTCGGCAATCCCGCGTATCGCGTCTGCGCGACGAACACGCCGCCAGCGTGCGCGTCGTGCGCGAGCGCCGCGTCGTCCAGTCCGACGCGCGCACTCGTCACGTACAGGCGTCCTGCGTCGTCAAGCGCTACGCAACTCGGCTGCGCGGTCGGCACCGCGATCCGATCGGTCTCGACGCCGTCCGGCCCGTAGCGGACGACCCGACCCGCGCCCCATTGCGCATTCCACAGGCCGCCGTCGCGGTCGACCGTCGAGCCATCCGGTTCACCGTCCTTGTCCGTGAGCCGTGCGAACAGCCGCACGTTCGCCACGCCGCCATCCTTGCCATAGTCGCAGACGAGGATCTCGCGCGACGGCGAATCGCAGAAAACCATCCGCGATCCATCCGGCGAGAACGCGATGCTGTTCGCGATCGCAGCCGGCGGCAACGCGAGCCGTTCGAGCGTGAGGTCCGGGTTCAGGCGGTAGAAACCTCCGATCGCACGCGGCGCCGCGCCGCCGCCTTCGTCCTTCATCCCGAACACGAACGCGCCGTGCGGATCGCAGCGGCCGTCGTTGAACCGCGTCGGCAGGTCGGGCTCGACGTCGACGATCCGCGTGAAAGTCTCCGTGCGGAGGTCGAAAAACGCGAGATGCGTCGCGAGACCGACCAGCAGCACATCCGGCTCGTGGGTCAGCGCGAAGCACGCGAGGCGCTCAGGCATCGGCCAGCTCGCCGCGCCCGTGCCGTCCGCGCGCCATCGCCACAGCCGCGCGCCCTCGATGTCAGTCCAGTACAGCGCGCGCGTCGCATCGCACCACGTCGCGCCCTCGCCGAGCGTATTGCGGCAGTCCACGAGCAGCGTCGCCGATGTACCCGCCCCCGATGCCACCTGATTCTCCTGTTGCATGCTGTCTCCGGAATCCCTGTCTGCATTCGTGCGCAGCGGTGCGTCGCGGGTCCCCGGCTCGACCGTCAGACCCGCATCGCGCGGCGCTGATTGCGACGATACTGGTCGAACAGCACGGCAAGCAACAGAATCCCGCCGCGTATCAGATATTGGTAAAACGTCGGCACGTTCATCAGGCTCATTGCGTCCTGCACCGCGCCCATGATCAGCACGCCGACGAGCACGCCGGAGATCGTCGCGACGCCGCCCGTCAGCGACACGCCGCCGAGCACGCAAGCGGAAATTACGCCGAGTTCGAGGCCGACCGACGTCTTCGGGTCGCCGAGGCTCATCCGCGATGCGAGCATCACGCCCGCGAAGCCGGTCACGAGCCCCTGCAGCACGAACACGGTGATCTTGATGCGCATGACCGGCAGCCCCGCGAGCAGCGCCGCTTCGCCGTTGCCGCCGACGGCCAGCACGTTCTTGCCGAACACCGTCTTGCGCAGCAGGAAGCCGAACACGACGAAGCCGACGATGTTGCTCCAGATCGGGTACGAGATGCCGAGGAACGAACCCGAGCCGAGCTCGAAGAAGCGTTCCTCGGAGATCATCACCGCGTCGCCGTTCGACGTGATGAACGCGAGCCCGCGCACGACTTCCATCATCGCGAGCGTGACGATCAGCGAGTTGATCCGCCAGCGCGCGATCAGCACGCCGTTGACGAGCCCGACCGCGCCGCCCGCGAGCACGCCGGCCGCCGTGCCGAGCACGATGCTGTGCGTCGCGGTGATCAGCGTCGATGCGACGACGCCGGAAAACGCGACGATCGACGCGACCGACAGGTCGACCTCGCCGAGCGCGAGCACGAACATCATCGTCACCGCGATCGAGCCGATCAGCGTGACCGACAGCAGCAGGCCCTGGATGTTGCGCGGCGTGAGGAAATCCGGCACGGTCAGCGACAGCGCCGCGAACAGCACGACGAACACCATCACGATGCCGGAGCGGTTGATCAGGCTCCACACGCCGCCGCGCGCGCGTGCCGCCGGCGCGGGCGTGTCGGGGGAAGGGGAAGTGCCTTGAGGTTGCATGGCTTGGCTCATGTCGTTACGTCGTTTCCGTTCCGGTTTGGCTTCGGTCCTTCTGCGGTCCTTCTGCGGTCCTGCTTCGATTGCGCTGCGGCGTGCATTCGGCAGCCCTTCGGCTCCACGCCAGCGCCGCGTCGTACCTGCATCGGCTTCGCGCAGCCGCGCCGCCGCGATTCGCACCGCTACCGCGGCAGCGCGAGCCTGATCAGCGCATCGGGGCTCGCCTGCGCCTTCGTCATGCCGCCCGCGATCCGCCCTTCCTTCATCACGATGATCCGGTCCGACACGCCGATCACCTCGGCGAGATCGCTCGACACGAGGATCACCGTGCGGCCTGCTTCCGCGAGTTCGTAGAACAGGTTGTAGATTTCCGCGCGCGCGCCGACGTCGATGCCGCGCGTCGGCTCGTCCATCAGGAACACGTCGATGCGTTCGGCCAGCCAGCGCGCGAGGATCACCTTCTGCTGGTTGCCGCCTGACAGCGCGCCGATCGGCGTGTCGCCGTCGCGGGTCTTGATCGCGAGCCGCTCGATATAGCGCTGCGCGAGCGCGCGTTCGCGCCGCGGTGCGAGCAGCATGCGCGCGGGGCTGAAATGCCGGCGCGCGCTGAGGTTCAGGTTGTCGGCGACCGACGCGATCGCGACGATGCCTTCCTGCTTGCGGTCTTCCGGGCACAGCGCGATGCCGGCGCGCACCGCGTCGCGCGGGCTCGCGAACGCGACGCGCCGCCCGTTCAGCTCGACGTGGCCCGCGCTCGGGCGCGCCGCGCCGTACAGCAGCTTCATCAGCTCCGAACGCCCCGCGCCGACGAGCCCGAAGAACCCGACGATCTCGCCGCGGCACGCGCTGAACGACACCGGCTCGGACAGCCCGGGCCCGGCCAGCCCTTTCGCCTCGATCAGCACGTCGCCGGCCGCGCGCGGCCGGTAGCCGTACACGTCCGCGATCGGGCGGCCGACCATGCAGCCGATCAGCCGGTCGCGGTCGAGGCCGGCCACCGAGTCGAAGGTCTCGATGCGCCGGCCGTCGCGAAACACCGTCACGCGGTCGCACAGTTCATAGACCTCCTCCATCCGATGCGTGACGTAGATGATCGCGCGGCCGTCCGCACGCAGTGCGCGGATGATCCGGAACAGCTGCGCGGTCTCGCGCGCGGACAGCGAACTGGTCGGCTCGTCGAACGCGATCACGCGCGCGTCGCGCATCAGCGCCTTGCCGATCTCGATCATCTGGCGCTGCCCGATCGACAGGTGCTTGACCGGCGTGTCGGGGTCGATGCGCTCGCCGAGCCGTTCGAGCTCGCGCATCGCGCGTGCAGCCAGCGCGCGCTCGTCGACCACGCCGAGCCGGTTCGGCAGCTGCCCGAGCATCAGGTTTTCCGCGACCGTCAGCTCCGGTACGAGATGCAGCTCCTGGTAGATGATCGCGATGCCGGCCTCCAGCGCCGCGCGGGTCGACGCGAATCGCTGCACGATGCCGTCCAGCGTCAGCGTGCCGGCCTGCGGCTGGTTCACGCCGGACAGCACCTTCAGCAGCGTCGACTTCCCTGCGCCGTTCTCGCCCATCAGCCCGTGCACCTCGCCCGCGCGCACCGACATCGACACCGCGTCGAGCGCGCGCACGCCCGGAAAGCTCACCGTGATGCCGTCGAGCGCCAGCAGCGCACCGCCCGCACCGGCGGCGCTCACGGCGCCGGCTCGCGCGGGCACCGCCGCGGCGCCCGCCTGCCCGTTCGTGATCGTGTCCGTCGTCATCGCCATCCTCGCCGGCCGTCGTCAGATGCCCAGCTCGGCGCGCACGGCCTGCCAGTTGCCGCGCGTCATCAGCTTGCCGCTCGTCTGCGTGTCGTCGGGCGGCGTCTTGCCGTTGCGAATCCAGTCGACGAGGTTCTGCGTGCTGTCCTTGCCGTGGTTCGTCGAGCTGACCGCGATCGTGCCGTAGAAACCGGTCGGCTCCTTCTTCTGGAACTCGGCGAACGCCTCGCCCGCGCCGTTGATGCCGACGCCGATCACGTCGGCGGCCGGGATGTGCAGCTGCTCGGTCGCACGCACCGCGCCGAGCACGGTTTCCTCGTTCAGCGCGAAGATCACCCACTTCTTCACGTTCGGATGCCGCGCGAGCACCGGCGCGGCGGCGCTGAAGCCGCCTTCGTCGTCGGTCGTCTTCTGCGGCGCGTCGAAGATGTTCTCGTTGCGGAAGCCGTTCGCGAGCAGCGCCTGCGTCGCGCCGTCGGTGCGCAGCTTCGCGGTCGGCAGCTCGTAGTTGGTCACGCGCAGCGCGCCGACCTCCTCCGGCTTCCAGCCGCGCTTCTTCATCTCGTCGGCGATCGCCTGGCCGACCTGGTTGCCGATCTTGGTCGCCGACATCCCGAGATGCGGCACGTTCGCGAGCGGCTTGCCGGACGAATCGACGAGCTGGTCGTCGACCGTCACGAACTTCATGTTGTAGCGCTTCGCGCGCGCCGCGATCGCGGGCCCGAGCCGCACGTCCGGCGCGCAGATCACGAAGCCCTGCGCGCCCTGCGAGCCGAGGTTGTCGATCGCGGCGAGCGTCTTCTCGCCGTCGGGCGTGCCGATCTTCACGACCGAGAAGCCTTCCTTCTGGCCGAGCGCCGTGGCCGCTTTCTGCTCGTTGATGAACCAGGCCTGCTCGGGCATCTTCACGAGAAAGCCGATCTTGAGCGGCGCATCGGCGCGGGCGGCACCGTGCATGCCGAGCGGTGCGACGCACAGCGCCGCGAGCGCGGCGCGCAGGGTCAGTCGACGGATCGTGCGGGTCATGTCGTGTCTCCTTGTTTCAGGTCGTTGGCGACCGTGGTGTCGGTATGGGTGTGTCGTGCCCGATGGCGGTGAAGCGTGTTGCGGGACTGTCCGGTCAGCGGCCGAACGCGTCCGTCTCGATGCGGCGGCCGAACAGGAACGCGTCGGCGACGAGCCGCAGCGGCCGCGCATCGACATCGCTGTCGCGCCGGGAAATCAGTTCGTGAAAGCGCGCGTACAGCGCCGGATATTCGCGCTGCGGCGCCAGCGCGACCGGGTCGCCCGCGATCGACAGCTGCGCGCCGCCGTTGCTGATCGCGAGCACGCCGTCCGCGGTGTCGACCGCGATCTCCCACTGCTCGACCGGGCCGTGCCGCCAGTCGAATTCGGCGCGCACCGGCACGCCGCCGGTATCGACGCAGTCGAGCTCGGCCGCGATCGGCGTCTGCGCGTCGCTCGGCACGAACAGGCGCGCGGAAGCCAGCACCAGTTCGCGCGGCAGGATCTGCGTGACGATCGACAGCGCGTTGATGCCCGGATCGAACACGCCGAGGCCGCCGGGCTCCCAGATCCACTGCTGGCCCGGATGCCAGCGCCGCACGTCCTCTTTCCAGCGTACCTGGACCGCGCGGATCGGGCGCGACGCGAGCCACGCGCGCGCCGGCTCGACCGCGCTCGCGTAACGCGAGTGCCAGGTCGCGAACAGCGTGCGGCCGCGCGCGTGCGCGAGCGCCTGCAGCGCGGCCACTTCGCCGAGCGTCGCGCCCGGCGGCTTCTCGAGCATCACGTGCTTACCCGCTTCGAGCGCGGCGCGCGCCTGCGCATAGCGCACCTGAGGCGGCGCGCACAGCGACACCGCGTCAAGATCCGGTTCGGCCGCGAGCAACGCGTCGAGGTTCGGATAGTTCCGCACACCGGCGACTTCCGCGTGGCGGCTCGCGCACGCGGCCAGCGCGAAGCCCGTCTCGGCGGCGATCGCGGGCAGATGCTGGTCACGGGCGATCTTGCCGATGCCGACGACGCCCAGCGTATAAGCGGTGTTCGATGTGGTGTTCATCGTGTGCTCCTCATGGCCGGCAGCGATGCAGTTTTCATCGCGTGCTCTTCATGGCCGGCGGCGACGCGCTTTTCATCATGTGTTCCTCACGGCCGGCAGGTCAGCGCGCCCAGCGCAGCACGAGCGGATCGAGCCGGCGCGCGATCGCGACCAGTTCGGCGCGCGTGTCCGGATGCAGGTCCGGCAACGGGTGCCGCGGCCGCTCGCACGCGATCACGCCGCCCTCGCGCATCAGCGCCTTCGCGGCGAGCAATCCCGCCTGGCGGTTCTCGTGATTGATCAGCGGCAGCCACTGCGCGTAGCGCGCATACGCGTCGTCGATGCGCCCTTCGCGATGCGCGACGAGGATCGGCCGCAGGCCGTCCGGATACGCGCCTCCCGTCATCGCGCCGGTCGCGCCGGCGTTCAGGTCGGCGAGCAGCGTGATCGCCTCCTCGCCGTCCCACGGCCCTTCGACCGCGTCGCCGCCGAGCCGGATCAGCTCGCGCAGCTTGTTCGCCGCGCCCGGCGTCTCGATCTTGAAGTACGCGACCTGCTCGATCTCGCGCGCCATCCGCGCAAGAAACGGCGCGGACAGCACGGTGCCGCTCGCCGGCGCATCCTGGATCATGATCGGGATGTCGAGCGCGTCCGACACGCGTGCATAGAAGGCGAAGATCTGCGGCTCGGGTACGCGGAACGTCGCGCCGTGATACGGCGGCATCAGCATCACCATCGACGCGCCGAGGTCCTGCGCGCGGCGGCTGCGGGCGGCGCAGACGTCCGAGCTGTAGTGCGACGTCGTCACGATTACCGGCACGCGGCCCGCGACGTGCTCGAGAACCGTGCGCGCGAGCGTGTCGCGCTCGTCGTCCGCTAGTGCGAACTGCTCGGAAAAGTTCGCGAGAATGCACAGCCCGTCGGCGCCCGCGTCGATCATGAAATCGACCGCGCGTTTCTGGCTCGCGAGATCGAGCGCGCCGGTCTCGGTGAACGTCGTCGGCACGACGGGGAAGATGCCACGGTAGCGCGGGGAACGGCTGAGTGTCATGGTCGGGTCCTGGTCTGGAATACGCCGGGAGCGGGCCGGCACGTCCGCGTCAATGCGAATGGCTCGGCACCGCCGCGCCGCGCTGGCCGACCAGGAAGTCGAGGTCGCAGCCTTCGTCGGCCTGCAGCACGTGATCGATGTACAGCCGCGTGTAGCCGCCCTTGCCGAGCTGCCCGGCGACACCCGGCGCGGCGGCCGGGTCGACGTCCGACAGCCGGCGTTCCAGCTCGTCGTCGCCGATGTCGAGATGCAGCGTGCCCGCGTCGCAGTCGAGTTCGATCCAGTCGCCGGTGCGCACCGCCGCGAGCGGTCCGCCCGCGGCCGCTTCCGGCGCGACATGCAGCACGACCGTGCCGTACGCGGTGCCGCTCATCCGCGCATCGGAGATCCGCACCATGTCCTTCACGCCCTGCCGCAGCAGCTTCGGCGGCAGGCCCATGTTGCCGACCTCGGCCATCCCCGGATAGCCGCGCGGGCCGCAGTTCTTCAGCACGAGCACCGAACTCGCGTCGACGTCGAGCGCTTCGTCGTTGATCGCGGCCTTGTAGTGGTCGAAGTTCTCGAACACCACCGCGCGGCCGCGATGCTTCAGCAACTCGGGGCTCGCCGCCGACGGCTTCAGCACCGCGCCGCGCGGCGCAAGATTGCCGCGCAGGATGCGGATGCCGCCGTCTGCGATCAGCGGCCGGTCGAGCGGGCGGATCACCTCATCGTCGTGGTTCGGCGCGTTGCGCACGTTGTCCCACAGCGTCCGGCCGTTGACCGTCAGCGCATCGGGGTGCGGCAGCAGCCCGCCCTCGCCGAGCCGGCGCAGCACGGCCGGCAGGCCGCCCGCGTAATAGAACTCCTCCATCAGGAAGCGGCCCGACGGCATCAGGTCGACGATCGTCGGCGTGTCGCGGCCGATGCGCATCCAGTCCTCGAGTTCGAGCGGCACGCCGAGCCGCCCCGCGATCGCCTTCAGGTGAATGACTGCGTTGGTCGAGCCGCCGATCGCCGCGTTCGCGCGGATCGCGTTCTCGAACGCGGCGCGCGTGAGCACCTTCGACAGTGTGAGCCCTTCGAGCGCCATCTCGACGATACGGATGCCCGACATGTGCGCGAGCACGTAGCGCCGCGCATCGACGGCCGGGATCGCCGCGTTGTGCGGCAGCGTGACGCCGAGCGCCTCCGCGAGGCAGGCCATCGTCGACGCGGTGCCCATCGTGTTGCAGGTGCCGGCCGAGCGCGACATGCCGGCTTCCGCCGACAGGAAATGATGCAGCTCGATCTCGCCCGCCTTCAGCGATTCGTGCAGTTGCCACACGGCCGTGCCGGAACCGATGTCCTTGCCGTCGAGCTTGCCGTTCAGCATCGGCCCGCCGGACACGACGATCGCCGGCACGTCGCAGCTCGCCGCGCCCATCAGCAGCGCGGGGGTGGTCTTGTCGCAGCCGGCGAGCAGCACGACCGCGTCGATCGGGTTGCCGCGGATCGCTTCCTCGACGTCCATCGACGCGAGATTGCGCGTCAGCATCGCGGACGGCCGCAGGTTCGATTCGCCGTTCGAGAACACCGGAAACTCGACCGGAAAGCCGCCGGCCTCGTAGATGCCGCGCTTCACGTGCTCCGCGAGCTTGCGGAAATGCGC
The DNA here is from genome assembly GCF_053427715.1 of Burkholderia sp. MR1-5-21. Classification (NCBI taxonomy): domain Bacteria; kingdom Pseudomonadati; phylum Pseudomonadota; class Betaproteobacteria; order Burkholderiales; family Burkholderiaceae; genus Burkholderia; species Burkholderia sp. MR1-5-21. The sequence goes on along the minus strand of NZ_JBSAXD010000004.1, from coordinate 123,766 downwards.
GTTGCACGGCGTCAGTTCGGACCACGTATTGCAGATGCCGACGATCGGCCGGCCGTCGAACTCGTGATCGGGGATGCCCTGGTTCTTCATCCAGCTCCGGTACATGAAGCCGTTCTTGTCCGTCGTGCCGAACCATTGGGCGGAGCGCAGCTTGGGCTTGGTTGCCGACATCGTCTGTCCTGTGTGAGACGGGGATATCGGCGCAGTCTAGGGAGAATTTTGATAACCTACCAATGACGTTTTCAATGCCTGCGATATCACTTTCCACATCGATATAAACCCGTACGATGCCAGACGCCAGCCCGTGGGAACCCCGCACCCGCCTGAAGACGCGCCAGCTGCTGCTGGTCGTCGCGCTCGCCGACGAAGGCAGCATCCATCGCGCGGCGGCCGTGCTGAACATGACGCAGCCGGCCGCGTCGAAGCTGCTGCGCGAGCTCGAGGACACGATCGGCGCGGTGCTGTTCGAGCGCCTGCCGCGCGGAATGCGGCCGACGCTGTACGGCGACGCGCTGATCCGCCATGCGCGCGCGGCGCTCGGCAGCCTCGACCAGGCCCGCGAGGAGCTCGCCGCGCTGAAGTCCGGGCGCCTCGGGCACGTCGCGGTCGGCGCGATCACGTCGCCGGGCCTGCGGCTCGTGCCGCCGGCGGTCGCCGCCGTGAAGGGCACGCATGCGGGCGTCCACGTGTCCGTCGACATCGACACGAGCAACGTGCTGCTCGAACGCCTCGCGCAGGACAAGCTCGACATCGTGCTCGGCCGGCTCTCCGCGGAACACGACAAGCTGCACCTGCGCTATGAGCCGCTGACCGGCGAGCCGGTCGCCGCGGTCGTGCGGCCCGGCCATCCGCTGCTCGCGCGCGCGCCGCTCGCGCTCGCCGACGTGCAGCGCGCCGCGTGGGTCGTGCCGCCGGCCGGCAGCGTGCTGCGCCATCGCTTCGAGCTGATGTTCCAGCGCGCAAGCCTCGCGCCGCCGGCGAACGTCGTGGAGACGGCCGCGCTGCTGTTCATCACGCGCGTGCTGGAGCAGAGCGACATGATCGCGGTGCTCGCGGACGAGGTCGCGCGCTATTACGCGGGCCACGGCATCGTCGCGCTGCTGCCGCTGGAGATGGATTGCCGGATGGACGATTTCGGCATCATTACGCGCACCGACCGGCTGCATTCGCCGGCCGCGTCGGTGATGGTCGACGCGATCCGCGCAGCCGCACGGGAGGTGTACGGCGCGTCGGTGTGATGTGACGGGCGGGGAGGCGGTCGGCCGGCGATGCGTGCTCTTGCGCGGATTCCTGCCCTGATTTCGGCGCTGATTCCTGCCCTGATTCCTGCCCTGATTTCGGCGCTGACTACGGCGCCGGCCCCGGCCCCGGCTCCAACTCAGCCCCAACCCGCTCCACCCCGCTTCGGCCCCCGCTGCAGCACTACACCTTTCCCGCCGCAGGCACCCGCGCCGTCGTGCCTCGCACGACCAGGCGTGGCGTGGACGTCGTCCGCACCCATGGCACGTCGTCCGCCTGCCCGCCCTCCACCCTCAACGCGTTGAGCAGATCGACCGCCAGATCGGCCGCTTCGTCGATCGGCAGCGCGACCGTTGTCAGCGCGGGCCGCGTCTCGCTCGCAAGGTGGATGTTCGTGATCCCGACGATCGACAGATCCTCGGGCACGCGCCGGCCCCGCTCCGCCGCCGCGTGCATCGCGCCGATCGCGGGCAGGTCGTTGGTCGCGAACAGCGCGGTGAGCGCCGGATGCGCGTCGAGCAGCCGGCCCGCGGCACGCACGCCGCCTTCGATCGTGTCGGGCTCGCACGCGACGCGCGACGCATCGAGCCCCGCGTCGCGCATTGCGTCGACGAAGCCGTCGTAGCGCGCGGCCTGCACGCCGTTCGCCGAGCCGCCGACGATCACGCCGATCTCCCGATGGCCGAGCCCGAGCAGATGACGCGTCGCGATCCGCCCCGCCTCGCGGAAGTCGACCGCGACGCACGGCAGTGCGTCGGGCGGCGCTTCAGGTCGCTCCCACATGCACAGCACGACCGGCACGCCGCGCCGCGTCGCATCGAGCAGATCCGGCAGATGCAGGTTCGCGTTGGTCACGAGGATGCCCTCGGAGATCGTCCCGGCGATCTGGTCGAGATACGCGCGCCCTTCCGACGGATCGTCGTTCGTATTGCAGACGATCAGGAACTGGCCGTTGCGGCGCACCGCGCGCTCGACCGCAAGCGCGAATTCCGGGTAGAACGGGTTCGCGATGCTCGACACCATCAGCGCGACCGTCGGCGCGCGCCCTTCCGCCAGCGCCCGTGCGGCGAGGTGCGGACGGTAGCCGAGCGCGCGCACCGCTTCCAGCACCCGCGCACGCGTCGCTTCGCCGACGCGGCCGCGATTGCGCAGCACGTTCGACACTGTCGCGGCCGTCACGCCGGCACGCCGCGCGACTTCGTTCAGCGTGGTCATGACTTCACTCAGTATTTGGGACGTCGATTCAGTATTTGCTTCGCATCACGAAGTGGCGCACCATCGCCGCACATCCAAGGCCTGTTCGCGCTGACAACGGGCCCTGACCGCCCGGCCAACGGGCGCGATGCAGCCGCGATCGCATTCGCCTATTTTTTTGACTGCGATGCTTAAGCGCTTAATCCAGCGCACGGCGCATTAGAACATGGAGTGGAGACGATGGCGAGCATCTCATTGCGAGGCGTGCAGAAAGCCTACGGCGATCACGCCCCGGTCATTCGCGACGTCGATCTGGAGATCGGCGCGCACGAGTTCTGCGTGTTTCTCGGGCCGTCGGGATGCGGCAAGTCGACGCTGCTGCGGCTGATCGCGGGGCTCGAGGATCCGAGTGCGGGCGAGCTGCTGATCGATGGCCGCCGCGTCGACGACGTGCCGGCCGCCGAGCGCGGCGTCGCGATGGTGTTCCAGAGCTATGCGCTGTTTCCGCACATGACGGTGTACGAGAACATGGCGTTCGGCCTCAAGCTCGCGCGCGTGCCGAAACCCGAGATCGACAGGAAGGTGCGCGACGCCGCGCGCGTGCTGCAGCTCGACGCGCTGCTCGAGCGCAAGCCGAAGGCGCTGTCGGGCGGCCAGCGGCAACGCGTCGCGATCGGCCGCGCGATCGTGCGCGAGCCGGGCGTGTTCCTGTTCGACGAGCCGCTGTCGAATCTCGACGCCGCGCTGCGCGGCCAGACCCGCATCGAGATCGCCCGGCTGCACCGGCAGTTCGAGCGCGCGAGCGTCGTCTACGTGACGCACGACCAGACCGAGGCGATGACGCTCGCCGACAAGATCGTGCTGCTGCACGCGGGCGCGGACACTGCGCGGCACGGCAGCATCGCGCAGGTCGGCGCGCCGCTCGACCTCTACCACCGCCCGGCGAGCCGCTTCGTCGCCGGCTTCATCGGTTCCCCGCGGATGAACTTTCTGCCCGCCGTCGTCACGGCCTGCGGCGCGCGCAGCGCGACCGTCACCGTCGCGCACTCCGGCGAAACGTTCGCCGTGCCGCGCGACGGCTCGGCGCTGCGCGCGGGCGACGCCGTCACGCTCGGCATCCGCCCCGAACACCTGACGCTCGCGAGCGTCGATGCCGTCCACGACGGCGCGACGACGCTCGTGCGCGACGTTGCGCTGCTCGAACGCCTCGGCGAGCAGACCTGCGTGCACGTCGACACGGCCGATGGCGCGCCCTGCATCGCGAAGGTGCCCGGCGACGCGCGGCTGCACGCAGGCGACCGCGTGCGCTTCCATGCACCGGCCGCGGCGTGGCATCTGTTCACCGAAGACGGCCGCGCACTGCCCGCGCCGGCCGACGTTCCCCATTACGCATAAGGATCGCGCATGCGCGTCGGCGTCTGTTACTACCCGGAACACTGGCCGGAATCGATGTGGGCGGACGACGCCCGCCGCATGAAAGCGCTCGGCATCGAGCAGGTGCGGATCGCCGAGTTCGCGTGGAGCCGCATCGAGCCTTCGCCCGGCGAATACGATTGGGGCTGGCTCGACCGCGCAGTCGACGTGCTCGGCGCGGCGGGCCTCGAGATCGTGATGTGCACGCCGACCGCGACGCCGCCGAAATGGCTCGTCGACCGCCATCCCGACATCCTCGCGATCGGCGCCGACGGCCGGCCGCGCGCGTTCGGCTCGCGCCGCCACTACGACTTCTCGTCGCCGGTCTATCACGAAGCGTCGCGCCGCATCTGCGCGGCCGTCGCCGATCGCTACGGCCGCCATCCGGCCGTCCGCTACTGGCAGACCGACAACGAGCTCGGCTGCCACCTGACCGTCGTCAGCTATTCGCCGGCCGCCGTGGCCTCCTTCCGCACGTGGCTCAACGCGCGCTACGGCACGATCGACGCGCTGAACCGCGCATGGGGCACCGTGTTCTGGAGCATGGAGTACCGCCACTTCGACGAGATCGACGCGCCCGTCGGCACCGTGACCGAGGCCCATCCGTCGCATCGCCTCGACTACCGGCGCTTCGCGTCGGACGAGGTCGCGCGCTATCACCGGATGCAGGCCGACGTGATCCGCGCGCACTCGCCGGGCCGGCCCGTCGCGCACAATTTCATGCAGCTCTTTACCGAATTCGATCATTACGAGGTGGCGCGCGACCTCGACGTCGCCACATGGGACAGCTATCCGCTCGGCGCGCTAGAGGAGCAATGGTTCGCGCCCGACGTGAAGGCGCGCTGGCTGCGCACCGGGCATCCGGATTTCGCGTCGTTCAATCACGACCTGTACCGCGGCATGTCCAAGCTGCCGTTCTGGGTGATGGAGCAGCAGCCGGGGCCCGTCAACTGGGCGCAGTGGAACCCCGCGCCGCTGCCCGGCATGGTGCGCCTCTGGAGCTGGGAAGCGTTCGCGCACGGGGCGGGCTGCGTATCGTACTTCCGCTGGCGGCAGGCGCCGTTCGCGCAGGAGCAGATGCATGCGGGCCTCAATACGCCCGACAACCGCCTTGACGCGGGCGGCCGCGAAGCCGAACGGGTCGCGCGGGAGATCGCCGCGCTGCGCGACGCCGGCGCGGACGCGGACCCGGATGGCGCGGTGCGCGCGTCCGTCGCGCTGGTCTTCGACTACGAGGCGAAATGGCTGTTCGAGGTCCAGCCGCAAGGCGCGGACTTCCACTACCCGCGCTTCGCGTTCGAGTACTACTCGGCGCTGCGCTCGCTCGGCTTCGACGTCGACGTGATCCCGGCCGACGCGCCGCTCGACGGCTACCGGCTGATCGTCGTGCCGCCGCTGCCGGTCGTGCCGGACGATTTCGCGGCGCGGCTCGCGGCGTCGGGCGCACACGTCGTACTCGGGCCGCGCACAGGCTCGAAGACTCGCGACCTGCAGATTCCGCCGACGCTGCCGCCGGGCCCGCTCGCGTCGATCCTGCCGGTCCGCGTGTGGCGCGTCGAGTCGCTGCGGCCGAACGTGACCGAGCGGATCGACGGCATGCTGCGCGACAGCGCGGCGTTCGCGGGCGACGCGCGCCACTGGCGCGATCTCGTCGAATTCGCGGACGACGCGCAGATTGCCGTACAGGCACGCTTCGCCGACGGCCATCCGGCCGCCTTCTCGCACGGGCCGCTGCACTACTGGGCTGCGCTGTTCGACGATGCGACGACCGCGCGCCTGTTCGCCGATGTCGCCGACGACGCGGGCCTCGCGCCGGCGCCGCTCGGCGATGGCGTGCGCATCAGCCGCCGTGGCGGCCTGACCTACGTGTTCAATTACGGCGCGACACCGCACACGATCGACTCGGTGCCGCCGTCGGACTTCGTGCTCGGCGCCGCGCAGGTCGAGCCGCAAGGCGTCGCGGCGTATCGCAGCCGCGCGCAGCAGAAGTAGCAGCAGCAGCGGTAGAAGCCGGCGCCGCACGCGGCGCCGGGTACACACAACGACAGCTTTGCATGGGATCGACCGCAAAGCATGGGACCAGAGCAAGCGCTAAAGCTCTGCATGGGACCGTGCCAAGCGCTGAAGCGCCAACACTGGTTGACCGCAAAGCATGGGACCAGAGCAAGCGCTAAAGCACCGACGCTGGTCGACCGCGAAGCATGGGACCAGAGTAGGCGCTAAAGCGCCAACTCTGGTCGACCGCGAAGCATGGGACCAGAGTAGGCGCTAAAGCGCCAACTCTGGTCGACACAGGAGACACGCATGATCCACCGCCCCCTTCGCCTCGCCGCCCGGCTCACGACGGCCGTCGCCATCGCACTCGCTTCGCTCGGCGCCGCCGCGCCGGCCAGCGCGAACACCCTGACGATCAACATCGCGTTCAAGGGCGCGAGCCAGCGCGCCGTCTGGCAATCGACGCTCGACGCGTTCCACAAGGCGCACCCCGACATCGACGTGAAGGCCACGTTCGTCGACGAGGAAGCGTACAAGGTCCAGCTCCCCGCGTGGCTCACGACCGTCTCGCCCGACATCGTGAACTGGCATGCAGGCGAGCGGATGGCGTACTACGCGAAGCGCGGGCTGTTCGAGGACCTGAGCGGCGATTGGGCGAAGAACGGCTGGGGCGCGACGTACGCGTCGACACGCGACGCCTCGTCGTACAACGGCAAGCAGTACGCGGCGCCGACCGTCTACTACTCGTGGGGCCTGTTCTACCGCAAGGACCTGTTCCGCAAGGTCGGCATCGCCGACGAGCCGAAAACCTGGGACCAGTTCCTCGACGCATGCCGCAAGCTGAAGGCGGCCGGCATCACGCCGATCGCAGTCGGCGGCCGCGACGCGTGGACGCTCGCCGGCTGGTTCGACTATCTCGACCTCCGCCTGAACGGCAACGCGTTCCACCAGCAACTGATGGCGGGCGACGTCGCGTATACCGACCCGCGCGTGAAGAAGGTCTACGCCGCATGGAAATCGCTGATCGACGCGGGCTACTTCATCGACAATTCGCTGTCCTACGATCTCGACGCCGCGCAGCCGTTCGTGTTCCAGGGCAAGGCGGCGATGATGCTGATGGGCACCTTCATCGCAGCGGGCTTTCCGCAGAACGTGAAGCCGCAAATCGGCTACTTCCAGTTCCCGGTCATCGATCCCAAGGTGCCGACCGCCGAGGAAGGACCGGTCGAATCGCTGCACATTCCGGCGAAAGCAAAGAACAAGGCCGATGCGCGCGCGTTCCTCACGTTCGTGCAGACACCCGAGATGGGCGCGAAGCTCGCGGAAGGCCTCGGCTCGCTGTCGGCAAATAGCAAATCGCCGGAGCCAGCCGATCCGATCTCGCGCATCGGCTTCCGGATCCTCGCCGACACGAAGGGCGGCGTCGCGCAGTTCTACGACCGCGACATGACGAAGGAAATGGCCGACGAGGGGATGAAGGGGATGCAGCAGTTCGTGGCGGACCCCGCGCAGCTCGACAGCGTGCTCGCGCAGCTCGAACAGACTCGCAAGCGGATCTACAAGAAGTGACCGGAGCGGCGGCCACGCGCCGCCGCTGCCTCAGCCTCAGCCTCAGCCTCAGCCTCAGTCGTAGTCGTAGTCGCAGTCGCAGTCGCAGTCGCAGTCGCAGCCTCAGTCGTAGTCGCAGCCTCAGTCGCAGCCTCAGTCGCAGCCTCAGTCGCAGTCGCAGTCGCAGTCGCAGTCGCAATCGCAATCGCAGTCGCAATCGCAATCGCAATCGCAATCGCAATCGCAGTCGCAATCGCAATCGCAATCGCAATCGCAATCGACGCCGGAATCGTACTGCAGCCGTTCAGGAGCCTAGCCGTGTCCAGCCAGATCACGCCCAGACAGTTCGACGCGCCGCCCGCCGGCCCCGCGATGCCACGGCGCGGCGCGGCCGCTGCGTCGCTCGCCGCGCGGCGGCAGCGGCGCGCCGCGTGGCTCTTTCTCACCCCCGCGTGCGCGATGGTCGCCGTCTACGTGATCTGGCCGATCCTGTCGACGTTGTGGCTGAGCCTCTGCAACTGGGATGGCATGACCGAGCGGACCTTCGTCGGCGTCGCGAACTACGTCGAACTGCTGCACGCGCCGACGTTCTACACGGCACTGAAGAACAACGTGATCTGGCTCGCGCTCTTCATGCTCGCGCCACCCTTCGGTCTCGCGCTCGCGCTGTACCTGAACCAGTCGGTCGGCGGCATCCGGCTCGTCAAATCGCTGTTCTTCGCGCCGTTCGTGCTGTCCGGCGTCGTCGTCGGGCTGATCTTCTCGTGGTTCTACGATCCGACCTTCGGCCTCCTCGCGCTGCTTGCCGGGCACGGCATCCCGGTGCTCGGCGACGCGCGCTATGCGACGTTCGGCATCGTGTTCGCCGCGCTCTGGCCGCAAACCGCGTACTGCATGATCCTCTACCTGACGGGCCTGACGACGCTCGATCCGGAACAGATCGAGGCCGCGCGGATGGAAGGCGCGCACGGCTTCGCGCTGCTGCGGCACGTGGTGCTGCCGCAGTTGCGGCCGACCACCTTCATGGCGATCGTCGTCACGGTGATCGGCGCGTTGCGCAGCTTCGACCTGATCTCGGTGATGACGGGCGGCGGCCCGTTCGAAAGTTCGACCGTGCTCGCGTATTACATGTACGACCAGGCGATCAAGTACTACCGGCTCGGCTATTCGGCGGCGATCGCGGCCGTGCTGTTCGCGATCATGCTCGTGTACATCGTGTTCCAGTTGCGCCGCATGCTGCGTAACGAACGTTGACCGGAGAGGCCTCATGTTTCCGACACCCGTCGCCCAATGGAAGCCCGTTTCGCGCCGCCTCTACAAGCTGTCGCTGCCGGTCGCGCTGGTCATCTGGCTGCTGCCGATGATCGCGGTGTTCGTCACGTCGGTGCGCTCGACCGAGGAGCTCGTCGAAGGCCATTACTGGGGCTGGCCGCAGCGCTTCTCGATGATCGAGAACTATCGCGACGCGTTGACGACGTCGCCGATGCTGCATTACTTCTGGAACAGCGTGCAGATCACCGTGCCGTCGGTGCTCGGCTCGATCGCGCTCGCGGCAATGGCGGGCTTCGCGCTCGCGACCTACCGGTTCCGCGGCAACGCCGCGCTGTTCGGCACGTTCGTCGCCGGCAACTTCGTACCGGTGCAGGTGCTGATGATCCCGGTGCGCGACCTGTCGCTCAGGCTCGGCGTGTTCAATACCGTCGAAGCGCTGATCCTGTTCCACGTCGCGTTCCAGACCGGCTTCTGCACGCTGTTCCTGCGCAATTTCATCAAGCAGCTTCCGTTCGAGCTGATCGAGGCGGCGCGCATCGAGGGCGCGGGCGAATGGACCGTGTTCTGGCGGATCGTGCTGCCGCTGATCCGGCCCGCGCTCGCGGCGCTCGCGATCCTCGTGTTCACGTTCGTGTGGAACGACTACTTCTGGGCGCTGTGCCTCACGCAGGGCGACGAAGCCGCACCGATCACCGCGGGCGTCGCCGCGCTCAAGGGGCAGTGGACGACGTCGTGGAACCTCGTGTCGGCCGGCTCGATCCTCGCCGCGCTGCCATCGGTCGCGATGTTCTTCGCGATGCAGAAACATTTCGTCGCGGGGCTCACGTTCGGCGCGACGAAAGGCTGAGCGGGCGGCGCCCGCACCAACGGTTCCAGTCCTCATCGAGAGGTTGCCCGCTTGCGCGGGCTTTTTTTCGTCGACTCGTGCGTGAGCGGCCCCGCTACGCGCCGCCGGGCTTCTCGCCGGGTCCGGCCGCGCGTAGCCGCGCATCGACGTGCCCGATGTTCTTCTCATGCGACACGAGCATCAGCGTCAGCGCGTGATGGATGTCGGGCTGGTCGAGCGTCGGCAGCAGCGCCTGCAGCTTGCGCACGACCCAGCGCTGGCCGCGATTCAGGAACGCCATCCGTTCGGCCAGATCGTCGATCGCCATCGCCTTTTCGTAGAACGCGCCGGTGGCGCGCGTCGGTGTCGCGTTCAGCGACCGGATTGCATCGACGAGCACCGCGCACCAGTGCGCCTCGTCGTGGCGGATGTCCGCCATCAGCTTGCGGAGTTCCGGGTCGTGAATCTCGGCGACCGTCTCCGATGCGACGCGCGCGCCGGCACGTTCCGCTTCCAGCAGTTCGTCGAGCACGGCCAGCAGCGCGGCGCGGTGTTCGTCCGCCGGTTCGTGCACCGGTCCATCCGCCGATTCATCCGCCGGTCCTTGCGCCGGTCCTTGCGCCGGTCGGTGCCCCCCGGCCGCACCCGTTTGCCGGCTCTGCGCATCGTTCTCCAGAATCGCCGCTGCGTCGGCGACGATGCGGCGCAATACGTCGCCCGCGCTCGCGATTTCGCCGATCCGGCCGGCCCCCGTCCCCGCATACAGCGCCATCGCCTCGAAATCGCCGGTCATCGACCGCAGCGGCGAATCCGTGCTGAACAGATAGATCGGGCGGCCTTCCTCGTCGCCGATCACGATCCGCGCGGCGCCGAACGGATCGCCGCGCTCGCCGCGCGTCACGCTCGACGGCAGCACGCGCACCTTCGCGCCGCGCGGCCAGTTGATGTGGAAGATGTCGGTCAGCAGCGTGTCGCCATCGCGCGCGTCGACGATGCGCTGCTTGTGGTACGCATGCGCGAACGATTCGTGAGTCGCGAGGAACGCGGTGCCCATCACCGCGCCCTGCGCGCCAAGCGCCATCGCGGCCGCGACGCCGGCGCCGTCGACGATCCCGCCCGCCGCGAGCACCGGCACGCGCGTCGCGCCGATCACGTCGGGCAGCAACGCGGACAGCGGCCGGTCGCCGTGCACGTGGCCGCCGGCTTCGACGCCCTGGACGATCAGCGCCTGCGCGCCGGCTGCCTCCGCCGCGCGCGCGTCGTCGAGCGAGCCGACCTGGTGGACGACCCGCACGCCCGCGTCGCGCAGCCGCCTCACGACGGCCGGCACGACGTCCCAGAACAGCGCGACGACGGGCACGCCGAGTTCGATGCAGGTGTCGAGCTGCGCGTCGAGCAGATCGGGCGGGGTCGATGCGGGAATCAGGTTGACGCCGAACGGACGGCCGGTCGCTGCGCGCACCCGCTGCACTTCACGCCGGATCAGCGCGGTCGGCTCGCGAACCATGCCGAGAAAGCCGAACCCGCCGGCCACGGTCACGGCGCTCACGAGCTCCGCGCGGGCGACGCCGCCCATGCCCGCCAGCATGATCGGCCAGGTGCAGCCGAGCAGATCGCAGACGGGGCGGTGCAGGGTTCGGACGGCGCGGGCATCGGGCCCGTCGCCACTCGTCGGAATCGACATGCGGCGTCCTCCTTTCAGGATCGGCGGCGCGTCAGGCGGGCCGGCAAAAACGCGCGCACCGCGACGGGTGGGCGGGCGGGACACGCACACGACGCGCGCCGGGAATGACGGGCCAGACATCTAAATAGATCACATTGTGACATATCGTGCTGACGGAGGCCGTCGTGAAAGTGGTGTGGTTGATGTACATCAGACCGGGCAGGAACCCCATTCAGCCATCCGCCGCGATCCCTGTGTTCGCACCCACGCCGCCATGCAGTCCGGACAACGACAACGCTGCGTCACACGATAGAACAATCAGGTTTCACTTTGCCGAACCCCGATCGATTCGCTGAATTTCTCGCCGCAAACGGGGCAAAACGGGGCGGCCGCCGGCGGCAAAGCGATCGGCTCGTCGTCCGCCCACGATTCAGGCGTCTTTGCATTCTTCGACATTTCGACTATTATCGAAACATGGAAACGAACACTGTCGTACGCGCGCTTGGCGCGCTGGCTCAGGAATCCCGGCTGGCCATATTCCGGCTTCTCGTCGAAGCGGGCCCCAGCGGTCTGCCTGCGGGGCAAATCGCGGAGCACCTCGGCATTCCACCATCGTCGCTGTCCTTTCACATGAAAGAACTGACTTACGCGAACCTCGTCACGGTCGAGCAGCGTGGGCGCTACATGATCTATTCCGCCAACTATGCAGCCATGAACGATCTGCTGGGCTACTTGACCGAAAACTGCTGCGGCGGTAATCCGTGCACGCCCGTCGGCGGCGGCAGTTGCAAGCCCTCGGCGGAAACGGCGTCGTGACACGCCTGCCCGTCCGTCTCCCCGTCGAAGTACCGGGCGCCGGCATCCGGCTTCATTCGGCACCGTTCTCGCACCGGAAATCCGCGCGCGTCATCGGGCAACCATAAAACCAGATCCATCGCACATGACCACGAATGTACTGATCCTCTGCACCCACAACTCGGCACGCAGCGTGCTGTCGGAAGGGATGCTCAATCATTGGGCCGCGAAGCTCGGCAAGGACGTGCGCGCGTACAGCGCCGGCAGCGCGCCGAGCGGCCGGCTCAATCCGTTCGCGCTGGAAGCGCTGACGGGCGCAGGCATCGACGTCAGCGGCTACCGCAGCAAGAGCTGGGACGAGTTCGTCGGCGACGGCGCGCCTGAAATGCGCATCGTCATCACGGTGTGCGACAGCGCGGCGTCGGAGACGTGCCCGTACTGGCCGGGCAGCCCGGTCAAAGTGCACTGGGGCTACGCCGATCCGTCGAACGCGTTGGGCGGCGACGATGGCAAGCGACTCGCGTTCGAGTTCACGCGGCAGGCGATCGGCTATCGCATGCTGCAGTTGCTGGCGCTGCCCCTCGATCGCATGAGCAATGCCGAACTCCAGGCGGCGTTGACCGACATTTCGCAAAACTGATCATTCGCATGCCGGCCTGCCGAATCCGGGTGCCGCCTGCATCTTCGAGACTGAACCTGTCCAATGAACACGTCCGATGTCGCCCCACCGGGAAAGGCCGTCGCAAAGCCTGCCATCAACTTCTTCGAACGCTACCTGACCGTCTGGGTGGCGCTATGCATCGTCGCCGGCATTGCGCTCGGCCAGGCACTGCCCGGCCTGTTCCAGCAGATCGGCCGGATGGAATACGCGCAGGTCAACTTGCCCGTCGGGCTGCTGATCTGGGTGATGATCATCCCGATGCTCGTCAAGGTCGACTTCGGCGCATTGCATGAAGTCCGTCAGCACGTCAAAGGCATCGGCGTCACGCTCGTCGTGAACTGGCTCGTCAAGCCGTTCTCGATGGCGTTTCTCGGCTGGCTGTTCATCAAGCACCTGTTCGCGCCGATGCTGCCCGCGGCGCAGCTCGACAGCTACATCGCCGGCCTGATCCTGCTGGCCGCCGCACCGTGCACGGCGATGGTGTTCGTCTGGAGCCGGCTGACGGGCGGCGATCCGCTGTTCACGCTGTCGCAGGTCGCGTTGAACGACAGCATCATGGTGATTGCGTTCGCGCCACTCGTCGGCCTGTTGCTGGGTATTTCCGCGATCACGGTGCCGTGGGCGACGCTGCTCACATCGGTCGTGCTCTACATCGTCATTCCGGTGATCCTCGCGCAGATCTGGCGCAAGCTGCTGCTGTCGAAAGGACAGGCGGCATTCGATGCCGCGATGGCGAAGATCGGCCCGTGGTCCATCACCGCGCTGCTGGCGACGCTGGTGCTGCTGTTTGCGTTCCAGGGCGAAGCGATCCTGAAGCAACCGCTGGTGATCGCGCTGCTCGCGGTGCCGATCCTGATCCAGGTGTTCTTCAACTCGGCGCTCGCGTACTGGCTCAACCGCGCGGTCGGCGAGAAGCACAACGTCGCCTGCCCGTCGGCACTCATCGGCGCATCCAACTTCTTCGAGCTGGCGGTCGCGGCCGCGATCAGCCTGTTCGGCTTCAATTCCGGCGCGGCACTGGCAACCGTCGTCGGCGTGCTGATCGAGGTGCCGGTGATGCTGCTCGTGGTGCGCATCGTCAACCAGTCCAAAGGCTGGTACGAGCGGGCTTGAGAAACGACAAGGACAAACCATGACCGACATCACGTTCCATCACGCCCCGGATTGCCGGACGGCGCGCCACGCGCGGGCGACATTCCGCGACTCGGACATCGAAGCGAACGCCGTGCGCGATCCCGACATGCCGCAGGATGACGCGGAGGACAAGCATGCCTGACCGCCTGACCGACCTGCCGCAACTCGACGCCACGCTGTTTCGCGTGCCGGACGCCAGCCAGTTGCGGGCAGCGTCGCCGTCGACCCATCCGCCCCGGTTCCTGCTCCTTTACGGGTCGCTGCGCGAGCGTTCGTTCAGCCGCCTGCTGATCGAGGAAGCGGCGCGGCTTCTCACGGCCATGGGTGCCGAGGTGCGCGTATTCAATCCGAGTGGCTTGCCGCTGCCCGACGATGCGCCGGAAAGCCACCCGAAGGTCGTCGAACTGCGCGAACTCGTGCAATGGTCGGAAGGGATGGTGTGGTGCTCGCCGGAGCGGCACGGCGCGATGACCGGGATCATGAAGTCGCAGATCGACTGGATTCCGCTTTCGGTCGGCGCAGTGCGCCCGACTCAGGGCAAAACGCTCGCCGTCATGCAGGTCAGCGGCGGCTCGCAGTCGTTCAACGCCGTGAACCAGATGCGCGTGCTCGGGCGCTGGATGCGCATGCTGACCATCCCGAACCAGTCGTCGGTCGCGAAGGCGTTCATGGAATTCGACGAAGCCGGCCGGATGAAGCCGTCCGCGTATTTCGATCGCGTCGTGGACGTGATGGAGGAGCTGGTCAAGTTCACGTTGCTGACGCGAGACATCGGCCCCTATCTGGTCGATCGGTATAGCGAACGAAAGGAAAGCGCCGACGCACTGTCGAAGCGCGTGAATCAGACCGATATCTGAAGCACCGGAGATCTGCCGCCGCGATGGCGACCAAGCGCCTGAGCGAGGGCGACGCCTTGCGGCTCGCCTTCGACGAGGGCACGGCTGAATCGCGTCACGACCAGGCTGGTGCGCGGCCCGATCGTCGATTACGTCACTAGCCGACGCGCTACCCGCCTCTCACGTCCACCCTTCGAGCCTGAGCGTCGAGCGCACGAGCCGCTGCTCCTCCTCTTCGATCTCCCGCAAATACTCGACGCACTGGCGGATATGTTCGCTCGCCGCCTTGCGCGCCTGCTCGGGCAAGCGCCCGGTCACCGCGTTGAAGAGCCGCGCATGCTGGCGGTCGATCTGCTTCTTCAGCGGCTCGCGGTGATACAGGTTGTTCACCGACGCGAACACGGAGCTGAGCAGCAGGTCGGTCAGCGACTGCAGCGTGTTGACGAGCACCGGATTGTGCGACGCCTCGCAGATCGCCAGATGAAACGCGTGATCGAGCTTCGCGCGCGCGGCCGGATCGAGATCCTGCGCGTCGGCCGCAACCATCTCGTCATAGCGGCGCGTGATCAGGATGAAATCGGCCGGCGTGCCGCGCAGCGCCGCGAGCCGCGCGGCCTCCGCCTCGAGCATCCCGCGCACCTCGAACAGGTCGTACAGCGTGCGCGGCTGCGAACCGAGCAGATGCATCATCGGCGTGATTTCCCGCTGCGGGGTCAGGCTCGCGACGAACGAACCCTTGCCGTGCGTCGTGTCGATGATGCCGCGCGCCGCAAGCAGCTTCATCCCTTCGCGCACCGCCGTTCTCGACACGCCGAGCTTCTCGGTCAGCCGCCGTTCGGACGGCAACGCCTGCCCCGCCTTCAGCACGCCGTCGACGATCAGCTTCTCGATCCGCTCGGCGACGACGTCCGCCACGCGCCGCGCGCGGCCTTCCCGATCCTGCGTTTCCATGCTGGTATGACCACTTTCCGAAGATGCCGCTGATTCTGCCACAAACCCTTGTTCCAGCTTGGTTTTGACGACCATAAAAGCGCCGTCGCAAAACCGCTCGCAAAAAACTGGTATGACCACGCATCCGAGGTCTGGACACACGTGCCGCGCCCGCCAAGAATCCGTCCTTCCGACGGACCGCGCCGAACGCGGCCGTCAGCATGGCGGAGACATCCCGATGAGTTTCATCTACGACGAACGGATCGACGGCGCGTTGCTGTCGGTCGACCGGCCCACGCTCGTCGCCGCATTGCGCGCGGCGGCGCCGGGCCTCGACGTGCTGCACGAGCGCGAAGCGCTGAAGCCGTTCGAATGCGACGGCCTCGCCGCCTACCGCACGGTGCCGCTCGCGGTCGTGTTGCCCGCGACGGTCGACGAAGTGCGCGCGGTGCTGCGCGTCGCGGCCGCGCTTGGCGTGCCGGTGGTCGCGCGCGGCGCGGGCACGGGGCTGTCGGGCGGCGCGATGCCGCTCGAGAAGGGCATCCTGCTCGTGATGGCGAAATTCAACCGGATCCTGTCGATCGATCCGGATGCCGGCATCGCGCGCGTGCAGCCCGGCGTGCGCAACCTCGCGATCTCGCAGGCCGCGGCGCCCCATGGCCTCTACTACGCGCCGGACCCGTCGTCGCAGATCGCGTGCTCGATCGGCGGCAACGTCGCGGAAAACGCGGGCGGCGTGCACTGCCTGAAATACGGCCTCACGGTGCACAACATCCTGAAGGTCGACATCCTGACGATCGACGGCGAGTTGCTGACGCTCGGCGCCGATGCGCCCGATTGCGCCGGCTTCGACCTGCTCGCGCTGTTCACGGGTTCGGAAGGCATGCTTGGCATCGTCGTCGAAGTGACGGTGAAGCTGCTGCCGAAGCCGCCGAGCGTGAAGGTGCTGATGGCGAGCTTCGACGACGTCGGCCGGGCCGGCGGCGCGGTCGCGCAGATCATCGGCGCGGGCGTGATTCCGGGCGGGCTCGAGATGATGGACAACCTCGCGATCCGCGCGGCCGAGGATTTCATCCACGCGGGCTACCCGGTCGACGCGCAGGCGATCCTGCTGTGCGAACTCGACGGCGCGGCAACCGACGTCGAAGAGGACGCCGAACGCGTGGCCGCGCTGCTGCGCGACGCGGGCGCATCGGAGATCCGCGTCGCGCGCGACGAGGCCGAGCGCCAGCGCTTCTGGGCCGGCCGCAAGAACGCGTTCCCGGCGGTCGGCCGCATCTCGCCCGACTACTACTGCATGGACGGCACGATTCCGCGCCGCGAGCTGCCACGCGTGCTCGAAGGCATCGCGGCGCTGTCGGCCGAATACGGGCTGCCGGTCGCGAACGTGTTCCACGCGGGCGACGGCAACATGCATCCGCTGATCCTGTTCGACGCGAACCGGCCCGGCGAGCTCGACCGCGCGGAGGCGCTCGGCGGCCGGATCCTCGAGCTGTGCGTCGCGGTCGGCGGCAGCATCACCGGCGAGCACGGCGTCGGCCGCGAGAAGATCAACCAGATGTGCGTGCAGTTCAACGCCGACGAGATCACGTTCTTCCACGCGGTGAAGGCCGCGTTCGATCCGCAGGGGCTGCTGAACCCCGGCAAGAACATTCCGACGCTGCACCGCTGTGCCGAATTCGGCGCGATGCACGTCCACCACGGCCAGCTGCCGTTTCCCGAACTGGAGCGTTTCTGATGCGTCGCGAACTCGAAGTATCGACGGACGACAGCGCGACATTGCTCGCCCAGGTCGAGGCCGCGCTCGGCGACCGGCAGCCGCTGCGCATCCGCGGCGGCGACACGAAGGCGCATCTCGGCCGCCCGGTCGACGCGCGCGAGATCCGTACGCTCGACGTGCGCACGCATCGCGGCATCGTCAGCTACGACCCGACCGAACTGGTCGTCACCGTACGCGCGGGCACGCCCCTCGCCGAGCTGAACGCCGCGCTCGACGCGGCCGGCCAGATGCTGCCGTGCGAGCCGCCGACGTTCGGCGGCACGGCGACCGTCGGCGGGATGTTCGCGGCGGCGCTGTCCGGCCCGCGCCGCCCGTGGGCCGGCGCGGTGCGCGACTTCGTGCTCGGCTGCCGCGTGATCACCGGCCACGCGAAGCACCTGCGCTTCGGCGGCGAGGTGATGAAGAACGTCGCGGGCTACGACGTGTCGCGGCTGCTGGCGGGCAACTTCGGCTGCCTCGGCGTCGTGACCGAGGTGTCGCTGAAGGTGCTGCCGAAGCCGCGCGCGACGCGCAACCTCGCGCTCGCACTCGATGCGGCCGACGCGCTCGCGCGCGTCGCCGCATGGCGGCGCGCGGGGCTGCCGCTCGCGGGCGCGTGCCATGCGGACGGCGTGCTGCGCGTGCGGCTCGAAGGCGGTTCCGGCTCGGTGAATGCGGCGCGCGCGACGATCGGCGGAGACGAAATGGACGGTGCGTTCTGGACGCAGCTGCGCGAATGCGCGCTGCCGTTCTTCGACGATCCGCGCCCGCTGTGGCGCCTGTCGGTGCCGGCCGCCGCGCCGCTCGACCCGGGCGCCCCGCTCCCGGGCGCGACGCTGCTCGACTGGGGTGGTGCGCAGCGCTGGCTGAAGAGCGACGCCGAACCGGCCGGCCTGCAGCGCATCGCCGCGCAATGGGGCGGCCACGCGACGTGCTTCACGCCGGACGTGACGTCAACGCCGTTCCAGCCGCTGCCGCCCGCGCTGCTGCGCGTGCACCGCGCGCTGAAGGCGCAGCTCGACCCGCACGCGATCTTCAATCCCGGGCGCCTGTACGCCGATTTCTGAGTCGACTTCTGACCTAAACAGCCGATGCAAACCAATCTCAGCGAAGCAAGCAAGGCCCTCGCGCGGGCCGACGAGGCGGAAGCGATCCTGCGCTCGTGCGTGCATTGCGGTTTCTGCAATGCGACCTGCCCGACCTACCAGGTGCTCGGCAACGAACTCGACGGCCCGCGCGGCCGCATCTACCTGATCAAGCAGATGCTCGAAGGCGAGCCCGTCGGCGACACGACGCTGCAGCACCTCGACCGCTGCCTCACCTGCCGCAACTGCGAGACGACCTGCCCGTCGGGCGTGCGCTACCACACGCTGCTCGACATCGGCCGCGCGCAAGCCGAGAAGCATGCGAAGCGCCCCGCGCGCGAGCGCCTGCTGCGCGCGGGCCTGCGACACGTCGTGCCGCGCCCGGCGACCTTCGCCGCGCTGCTGAAGGCGGCACGCGCGCTGCGCCCGCTGATGCCCGGCACGCTGCAGGGCAAGATTCCGGCCGCGGTGCCCGCGGCCGCGCCGCGTCCGCCCGCGCGTCACGCGCGGCGCGTGCTGATGCTCGAAGGCTGCGTGCAGCCGTCGCTGTCGCCGAATACCAATGCGGCGGCCGCGCGCGTGCTCGACCGGCTCGGCATCAGCGTGACGCCGGCGCCGCAGGCCGGCTGCTGCGGCGCGACCGAATACCACCTGAACGCGCACGACGCGGGCCTTGCCCGCGCACGGCGCAACATCGACGCGTGGTGGCCCGCGATCGACGCCGGCGCCGAGGCGATCGTGCTGACGGCAAGCGGCTGCGGCGCGTTCGTGAAGGAATACGGCGACCTGCTGCGCACGGACCCCGCCTATGCGGACAAGGCGCGCCGCGTCAGCGTGCTCGCGCGCGACCTCGCCGAAGTGATCGCGGCCGAGCCGCTCGATGCGCTCAATGTGCTCGAAGCGCCGGACGCGCGGCGCGTCGCGTTCCACTGCCCGTGCACGCTGCAGCATGCGCAGCGGCTCGGCGGCGCCGTCGAACGCATTCTCACGCGGCTCGGCTTCGATCTGACGAATGTCGCCGACGCGCACCTGTGCTGCGGCTCGGCCGGCACCTATTCGCTGACGCAGCCCGAGCTCGCGACGACGCTGCGCGACAACAAGCTCGACGCGCTCGAAGCGGCGCGGCCGGACCTGATTGTCACCGCGAACATCGGCTGCCAGACTCATCTGAATGGCGCGGGCCGCACGCCCGTGCGTCACTGGATCGAGCTCGTCGACACGCCCCACGTCACCTGACCCTACTGATTCCGGAGAACCCGCCATGCAGACCAAACCCGCACTCGACCGCGCCGACGCAGAGCGCATGCTCGCCGCCGCCCGCGCGGAAGCCGAACGCCACGGCTGGGCCGTGACGATCGTCGTCGTCGACGACGGCGGCCACCCGCTTGCGCTCTCACGCCTCGACGGCGCATCGCCCGCAAGCGCGTACATCGCGCAGGAAAAGGCCCGCGCCGCCGCGCTCGGCCGGCGCGAAACGAAAGCGTATGAGGATATGATCAACGGTGGCCGCACCGCCTTCCTGAGCGTGCCGGTTTCGGGCCTGCTCGAAGGCGGCGTGCCGGTGATCGCCGGCGGCCAGATTGCGGGCGCGATCGGCGTGTCTGGCGTAAAGTCGGAGCAGGACGCGCAGATCGCCCGCGCCGGCATACAAAGCGTCGCGGCCTGATCCGCGCGCGCCCCATCTTTCCCCGGGAGGATTCACGATGATCGACCAAGACGGACTGCAAGTCGCGCCAGCGCTGAGCCAGTTCATCGAAAACGAAGCGCTGCCGGGCACCGGCATCGACAAGGCCGCGTTCTGGCGCGGCTTCTCGGCCCTGGTGCACGACCTCGCGCCGCGCAACCGCGAACTGCTCGCGGAACGCGACCGCCTGCAACAGGAACTCGACGCGTGGCACCGCGCGCACCCCGGCCCGGTGCGCGACCTTGCCGCCTACCGCGCCAACTACCGCGCGTTCCTCGAACAGATCGGCTATCTGGCGCCCGCGCCCGCGACCGTTGCAGCCGCCACCGCGAACGTCGACAGCGAGATCGCCGAGCAGGCCGGCCCGCAGCTCGTCGTGCCGCTGTCGAATGCGCGCTACGCGCTGAACGCCGCGAACGCACGCTGGGGCAGCCTGTACGACGCGCTGTACGGCACCGACGCGCTGCCCGAAGACAACGGCGCCGAACGCACGGCGACCTACAACCCGACGCGCGGCCAGCACGTGATCGACTATGCGCGCGGCGTGCTCGACAACGCGGCGCCGCTCGCGCGCGGCTCGCACCGCGACGCGCTGCGCTACCGCGTACAGGACGGCCAGCTTGCCGTCGACACGAACGCGGGCGTCACCGCGCTCGCGCAGCCCGCGCAGTTCGCCGGCTACCAGGGCGCGGCCGACGCGCCGTCCGCGATCCTGCTGAAGCACAACGGCCTGCACATCGAGATCCAGATCGACGCGTCGACGCCGATCGGCCGCGCCGATCTCGCGAACGTGAAGGACGTCGTGCTCGAAGCGGCGGTCAGCACGATCATCGACTGCGAGGATTCGGTCGCGGCGGTCGACGCCGACGACAAGGTGCAGCTCTACCGCAACTGGCTGGGCCTGATGCAGGGCACGCTCGTCGAAGAAATGTCGAAGGGCGGCAAGACCTTCACGCGCCGCCTGAATGCCGACCGCGACTACACGACGCCCGCCGGCGGCACGCTGACGCTGCACGGCCGCTCGCTGCTGTTCATCCGCAACGTCGGCCACCTGATGACGAACGGCGCGGTGCTCGACCGCGACGGCAACGAGGTGCCGGAAGGCATCCTCGACGGCGTCGTCACGACGCTGTGCGCGCTTCACGACCTGAAGTCGAAGCGCAACTCGCGCACGGGCTCGATCTACATCGTGAAGCCGAAGATGCACGGCCCGGCCGAAGTCGCGTTCTCCGACACGCTGTTCGCGCGCGTCGAGGATCTGTACGGACTGCCGCGCAACACGCTGAAGATGGGCATCATGGACGAGGAGCGCCGCACCAGCGTGAACCTGTCCGCGTGCATCGCGGCGACCGCAGCGCGCGTCGCGTTCATCAACACGGGCTTCCTCGACCGCACCGGCGACGAGATGCATTCGTCGATGGAAGCGGGCCCGATGATCCGCAAGGGCGACATGAAGACGTCCGAGTGGATCACCGCGTACGAGCGCAACAACGTGCTCGCCGGCCTCGCCGCGGGCCTGCGCGGCCGCGCGCAGATCGGCAAGGGCATGTGGGCGATGCCCGACCTGATGCACGCGATGCTCGAGCAGAAGATCGCGCATCCGCGCGCCGGCGCGAACACCGCGTGGGTGCCGTCGCCGACCGCGGCGACGCTGCATGCGCTGCACTATCACCTCGTCGACGTGCAGGCCGTCCAGCAGGAACTCGAGAAGATCGCGTACGCGAGCGAGCGCGACGCGCTGCTCGAACGGCTGCTGACGATCCCGGTCGTCGAGCGCGCCGAATGGAGCGAGGAGGAGATCCTGCGCGAGGTCGAGAACAATGCGCAGGGGATCCTCGGCTACGTCGTGCGCTGGGTCGAACAGGGCGTCGGCTGCTCGAAGGTGCCCGACGTCAACAACGTCGGCCTGATGGAAGACCGCGCGACGCTGCGCATCTCGAGCCAGCACATCGCGAACTGGCTGCGCCACGGCGTGGTCACCGAGGACTTCGTGCTCGGCGTGTTCAAGCGGATGGCGCGCGTCGTCGACCAGCAGAACGCCGGCGACGCGAACTATCGGCCGATGGCGCCCGACTTCGATTCGTCGTACGCATTCAAGGCCGCGTGTGCGCTGACGCTGCAGGGCACCGCGCAGCCGAGCGGCTATACCGAGCCACTGCTGCACCAGTTCCGGCTCGCGTTCAAGGCCCGCCAGCGCGCCGGCTGACCGGCACCGGCGCAGGCGGGTTCGCCCCCGCCTGTGTCCGTGTCGGTCCGTGCGCGTCTGAGTCGATACGGGCGGCCATAATGGCCGCCCTTTTTATATCCGCCAGGTATGACGATTGCTGTCGATTGCGCCCGGTTGATCCCGATTGATCCCGATAATCAGTGCGTGCCGAAAGATACGGGTTCGCATCCGGTTTATCCCTGACTCGCCACGGCGAACGACTGTTCGATTCAATCGACCGACGCGTCGGAATATCGTCGACGTATCCCCGAAAACGCTTACAGGGCAAGGCTCGATTCGATATTCGCGTTCGTTGGAATCAAACGTAATTTGATTCGCCGTAACGATTCTCAACATTTATCGCTTCCGCAAGTGCGCGCGTTATACTGCGTCCGATGCGCGCGCGCGAATCGAATCGCGTCCGGAATCGTGTCCGATGCCAGCGGTGATTACGCGATTTTCATCTGTGCGCGCTGCCGATTATCAGCGGATATTTCTCCGTCACTGGAGGGGACAACCAACAGGATGACTTCGGCGCCCGCCGCGGGCCTGCCCGTCATCCGGCATGAACGGCCGTACCGGATCGCCGCCAATATCGTCATACGAACAATCGCATCGACCCGCTGCGCCCTTCGCGTGGTGCGGCGATGCCCACCGATCTTTGGACCATGGCAGAAACCGACTACGCAGCGTCCAGCGAGCCCGGCCTGACGAGCCGCGCTGCCGCTCACCTGCGCCGGCTGTTCGCTCCCCACCTGATCTTCTATTCAGCACTGCTGATCGCGCTTGTCCTGCTGATGCTGTGCGGGATCCTGCTCTACCAGGGCCGTATCGACGCGCGCGAGCGCGCTCGCACGACGCTGCAGAACCTCGCACTGATGGCCGCGTGGGACATCGAGCGCAACATCGAGATCTATTCGCTGTCGCTGCAGGCCGTCGTCGAGGGCGAAAACCAGCCCGACGTGGCCAAGCTGCCGATGCGGCTGCGCCGCCAGGTGCTGTTCGACCGCGCGACGACCGCGCGCTATCTCGGCGGCATCTACGTGATGGACGAGAACGGCAACATCACGGTCGACGGTGCGACCGACGTGCCGCGCAAGGGCAATTTCAGCACCCGGAAGTACTTCACCGTGCATCGCGACCGTCCGGACGTCGGCCTGTACATCAGCGATCCTTACTTCTCCAAGCTGCGCGACGGCTCGCCGAGCGTCGCGCTCAGCCGCCGCATCTCGCGGCCCGACGGCTCGTTCGGCGGCGTCGCCGTGATGTCGATCCGGCTCGAATATTTCCATGACCTGTTCGGGCGCCTTGCGCTCGGCGAGCGCGGCTCGATGTCGCTGATCGAGACGAACGGGCTGATGCTGATGCGCCAGCCGTACGATCCGGCGATCATCGGCCGGGACATCAGCAAGGCGAGCACGTTCAAGCGCTTCATGGCCGCCAGCGAAGGCAGCTTCTCCGACACCGCGTCGATCGACGGCGTGCGGCGCCTGTACGTGTTCCGGCACCTCGATCACCTGCCGCTCATCATCATGGTCGCCGAGGCCGAATCGAACATCTACGCGGCCTGGTACGACCGCGCGATCCCGGTCGGCTCGGCGATGGCACTCCTCACGCTCGGCTTCCTCGCGCTGTCGATGCTGCTCGACGTGCAGCTGCGCAAGCGCCACCGCGCGGAAACCGAACTGCAGGCGCTCGCGCGCACCGACGGCCTCACGGGCCTCGACAACCGCCGCATGCTCGACGACACGCTCGAGCGCGAATGGCGCCGCGCCGCGCGCTCGCAGCATGCGCTGTCGCTGCTGTTCGTCGACGTCGACCACTTCAAGCGCTACAACGACACGCAAGGGCACCAGGCGGGCGACGATGCGCTCGCGGCGGTCGGACGCTGTCTCGCCGGGTGCCTGCGCCGCCCGGCCGATTACGCGGCGCGCTACGGCGGCGAGGAGTTCGTCGTGATCCTGCCGGACGTCGGCCCGGACGGCGCGCTGGCGATCGCCGAGACGATCCGCACGAGCATCCACGAGCTCGGGATCAAGCACGCCGCGAGCGAATTCGGCCGGCTGACCGCCAGCATCGGCGTGACGACCTGCTTCCCCGAATGGGACGGCGGCGTCCAGGCCGCGCTGAAAGTTGCCGACGAAGCGCTGTACCGCGCGAAGGCGAACGGCAGGAACAAGGTGGTCGTGCAGGCCGACACGCGTTTCGCGCGCCGGCTCGCCTGACGGCGCGCACGACGGGCGCGCCGCCCCCACCGCCGCGCGCCCGCAAAATCGCCGACAATACCGGCTCGCAGCGCGGCCGCGCTGCGCATGCGGCACCGGTCGCCGGCGTCCTGGCCCGGATCTGCCGCTTGGCCGGTCCCTACCGTCATGAAACTCAAGGCAAAGATCTTCCTTCTGGCCATCGTGCCGTTTCTCCTCGCGATCGCCGGCATCGGCATCGGAGTGCGCCAGCAGGCGACGGCGCTCGCGCGCACGCAGCACGCGACGATCGAGGCCGCGTACCTGTCGAGCAAGGAAGTCGAGCTCAAGCATTACGTCGAACTCGCGACGAGCGCGATCATGCCGCTTTACGAAGCGAGCGGCCGCAACGGGCGCGACGACGCGCTGCTGCACACGCAGGCGCTCGCGGTGCTGCAGAAAATGGATTTCGGCCCCGACGGCTACTTCTTCGTCTACGACCTGCACGGCAACGCGCTGATGCATCCGCGCGAGCCCGAGCGGGTCGGCCACAACTTCTGGTCGATGCGCGACGCGCAAGGCGGCCTGACGATCCAGCAGCTGATCGCCGCCGCGTCGCACGGTGGCGGCTACGTGCGCTACATCTGGCAGCGCCCGTCGACGGGGCGCCCGGCGCCGAAGCTCGGCTATGTCGTCGCACTCGAGCGCTGGGGCTGGATGATCGGCACCGGCATCTATCTCGACGACGTCGACAACGCATTGCAGCGCGTCGACGCGCGCGCGTCGGCGAACATCGAGCGCACGATGAGCTGGCTCACCGCGATCGCGCTGGCGGGCGCGGCGGCGATCGCCGTTTGCGCGCTGGTGCTGAACGTCAGCGAATCGCGCAGCGCGGATGCGAAGCTCAAGCAGCTCGCGCAGCGCGTCGTCGAATCGCAGGAACAGGAACGCGCGCGGCTGTCGCGCGAGCTGCACGATGGGATCAGCCAGATGATGGTGTCCGCGAAGCTGATGCTCGAATCGGCGCTCGCGCGCTTCGAGCGCGGCGCGACGCGCGTGCCGGCGGCCGAGCAGGCGCTCGCGTCCGGCGTCGTGCGGCTCGGCGACACGCTGCGTGAAGTGCGGCGCATCTCGCACGCGCTGCGTCCGTCGATGCTCGACGATCTCGGCCTCGCGGCCGCGCTCGACCAGCTCGTGCGCGAACTCGGCACGGAGAGCGGCATCGACATCGGCTACACGCAGGTCGCGCACAGCGGCACGCAGCCGCTGCCCGCCGCCGTCAACACCGCGCTGTTCCGGATCGCGCAGGAAGCGCTCAGCAACATCGTGCATCACGCACATGCGTCACGCGCCGCCGTCACGCTCGACCTCGGCGCGCATGCAGTCACGCTGACCATCGCCGACAACGGCTGCGGCTTCGACGCCGAACGCTCGCAGGCCGACGCACGCCGCGGCATCGGCCTGCGCAACATGCGCGAACGCCTCGACGCGCTCGGCGGCACGCTGTCGATCACATCGCAGGTCGGCCACACCGTGGTGGCCGCACGCGTGCCGCTGACATCGCCGGCGTGAGCGCGCGCCGCCCTCGAATCATCCAGGAGACCCTTCGCCCATGAGCGCCCCTGACAACACCTTCCAGCCCGTCGCCCGCCTGCTGCTCGTCGACGACCACCCGCTCGTGCGCGACGGGCTGCGGATGCGGCTCGAAGCCGCGGACCTGTCGGTCGTCGGCGAAGCCGGCAATGCCGACGAGGCGCTCGCGCTCGCCGAGACGCTCGAGCCCGATCTCGCGCTGATGGACGTCGGCATGAACGGGATGAACGGCATCGCGCTCGCGGGCATCTTCCACGAACGCCATCCCGGGATCCGCGTGCTGATGCTGTCGATGCACGACAACGTCGAATACGTGACACAGGCCGTGCGCGCGGGCGCGAGCGGCTACCTGCTGAAGGATTCGCCGGCGAGCGAGATCGTCCGCGCGATCGGCGCGGTGCTCGCGGGCCACACGTTCTTCAGCGAAGGCCTCGCCGCGCGGATGATCCACGCGCACGCGACGGCGTCGCCGCTCGATCGCCTGACGCCGCGCGAACGCGACATCCTCGACACGCTCGCGCAAGGCCTGTCGAGCAAGCAGATCGCGCAGCAGACGGGGCTGTCGGTGCGCACGGTCGAAACGCACCGGCTCAACCTGAAGCGCAAGCTCGACATCGACGGGCAGGCCGAGCTGATCAAGTTCGCGGTCGAGCATCGGCGGAGGTGAGGGGGAGAGCTGGCATGAATCGGGCCGCGCGATGGAAGAAGCGGCGCAGCGTGAATTGCCGCTCGGCGCATCGAACCTTCGCCACGAAGCCCCAAAACGAAGAAGGGCGCGAATCTCGCGCCCTTCGTGCCCTTCATCCCGCGTCAATGCGCGGCTCAGTTCGTCCGCGCGTTGTGCTTCTGCAGGAACGCGATCAGCCCGTCGATGCCACCCGACGCGAGCTGGGTCTTGAACTGGCCCTGGTAGACCTGGATCAGCCACGCGCCCGACATGTCGATGTCGTAGATCTTCCAGTCGTTGCCGACCTTGCCGAGCCGGTAGCCGACCGACTGGCTGTCGCCCGGTGTCGTCACCGTCGACTGCACGAGCGCATCCGTGCCCGACGCGCTGCCCGCCTTGAACGAGAACTTCGCGTCCTGGCTGCCGAGCTGCGCGAGCGATGCGGCATAGGTGCGCGTCATCAGCAGCTTGAACTGCTTGTACAGCTCCTGCTGCTGTTGCGGGCTCGCCTGCTTCCACGCGTCGCCGACGGCGATGCGGGTCGTGCGCTCGAAATTCGTCGCCGGCAGGAAGCGCTGCTCGACGACCTGCGTGACCTTGGCCATGTCGCCGGCACGCGCGGCAGGATCCGCCTTCATCGCAGTGACGGTGCCCTCGACCGCATTGCGGACGATATCGACCGGCGCGCTTTGCGCGAACGCGGAAATCGACACGGTGGCGGCAGCGAGGAAAGCAAACAGATGACGTTTCATACGGATATCGCACTCGGTAGGGAAAGACGGCCGGCGCGGCACGCCGCCCGGTCGACGGAAGTATAGCGGGCCTGACGCCCGGCTGCCGTGCGGTGACCGACTGTTACCTTTGGCGCGCGATTGTCACAGCCCGCGCCTGCGGCGACGCCAATTCATGTAAGCACACACTTATATCAACGTCCGCCGCCCTGCGAGGCCCGCCGCGCCGGCCTGAGGGCCAGATTCCCCCTCTGCCTGACAAATCTCCTTCCGGCCCCGGAACACCGCAACGTAACGACCGCCGCCACGTTGCGCCGGTATACTTGGCTACTTTGCCTTTTCCAGCCCCACCCCACCGCCACATGGTGACTTCCTTCATCATTCGACTCGTTGCATGGTCGGTGCGACGCCCGATCGCGGTCGTCGTGCTGTCGCTGATCATTGCCGCCCTGAGTGCCGTCTATGTTGCCGGTCATTTCAAGATCAACACGGACATCAGCAAGCTCGTCGACGCCGAACCGCAATGGGCCGCGCTCGGCCAGGCGACCGACAGCGCATTCCCGCAACGTAACGGCACGATCCTCGCGGTCGTCGAGGCGCCCGCGCCCGAATTCGCGACAGCCGCCGCCCATGCGCTGACGGGCGCACTGCAGAAGCAGGCCGACGCCGGCCGCATCGGCCAGGTCGCCGAGCCGGGCGGCGGCCCGTTCTTCGAACACAACGGGCTGCTGTTCCTGTCGCCGCAGGAAGTCGCTGATACGACGTCGCAGCTCGCGAGTGCGCGCCCGCTCGTCAACGAGCTCGCGAAGAATCCGAGCCTGACCGGGCTCGCGACCACGCTGTCGACGACGCTCGGCCAGCCGCTGCTGACCGGCCAGGTGAAGCTGCCGGGGATGGCCAAGCTGCTGGCGCGCAGCGCCGCGACCGTCGACGACGTGCTCGCCGGCAAGCCGGCCGCGTTCTCGTGGCGCGCGCTCGTCGACAGCGACGCGGCGCGTCAGCCCGCGCGCGCGTTCGTGACGGTGCAGCCTGTCGTCAACTACGGCGCGCTGAAGGCCGGCGCGGAAACGAGCGAGACGATCCGCGACACCGCGCGCGCGCTCGATCTCGAGAAGCGCTACGGCGCGGTCGTGCGCCTGACCGGCGAGCAGCCGCTCGCCGATGACGAATTCGCATCGGTCGAGGACGGCGCGGCGGTCAACGGCGCGCTGACGCTGCTCGTCGTGCTCGGCATCCTGTGGCTCGCGCTGCGCTCGAAGCGGATGATCTGCTCGACGCTCGTCACGCTGTTCGTCGGCCTCGTGGTGACCGCGGCGCTCGGCCTGATGATGGTCGGCTCGCTGAACATGATCTCGGTCGCGTTCATGGTGCTGTTCGTCGGGCTCGGCGTCGACTTCTCGATCCAGTACGGCGTGAAGTACCGCGAGGAGCGCTTTCGCGATCCGCGCATCGATCACGCGCTGATCGGCGCCGCACACTCGATGGGCATGCCGCTCACGCTCGCGACCGCGGCGGTTGCAGCGAGCTTCTTCTCGTTCATCCCGACCGCGTATCGCGGCGTGTCCGAGCTAGGGCTGATCGCCGGCGTCGGCATGTTCGTCGCGCTGCTGAGCACACTCACGCTGCTGCCGGCGCTGCTGAGGCTGTTCGCGCCGCCGGGCGAATCGAAGACGCCTGGCTTCCCGGCCCTCGCGCCGGTCGACGATTTTCTCGACAGGCACCGCAAGCCGATCCTGATCGGCACGCTCGCGGTCGTGATCGGCGCGCTGCCGCTGCTCGCGTTCCTGCGCTTCGACTTCAACCCGCTGCACCTGAAGGATCCGCACAGCGAATCGATGGCGACGCTGCTCGCGCTGAAGGATTCGCCCGAGGCATCGGTCAACGACGTCACGCTGCTCGCGCCATCGCTCGCCGAGGCCGACGCGGCCGCGAAGCGCCTCGACGCGCTGCCGGAAGTCGGCCGTACGACGACGCTGTCGACGTTCATCCCGGCCGACCAGCCGGCAAAGCGCGCGTCGATCGCCGCCGCCGCGAGCGAGCTGCTGCCCGCGCTGACCCAGCCCGCCGCGCCGCCCGTGGCCGACGCGCAGCGCGTCGCCGCGCTCAAGCGGGTGTCCGACCTGCTGAGCTACGCGGCCGAGGATCACCCGGGCCCGGGCGCCGCCGCCGCGCAGCATCTGTCCGCATCGCTCGCGAAGCTCGCGGCCGCCGATGCTGCAACCCGCGACCGCGCGGAGCGCGCGTTCTCCGACACGCTGCGCATCGCGCTCAACCAGCTCGCGACGCTGCTGCAGCCGCAGGACATCACGCGCGACACGCTGCCGGCGCCGCTAATGCGCGACTGGGTCGCGCCGGACGGCCACGCGCTCGTGCAGATCTCGCCGAAGGTGCCGAAGGGCGTCGATCCGAACGACGACACGATGCTGCGCCGCTTCGCGACGGCCGTGAAGGCCGCCGAGCCGGGCGCGATCGGCGGGCCGATCTCGATCCTGCATTCGGCCGACACGATCATCGATGCGTTCCTGCATGCGGCGCTGTGGTCGATCGTGTCGATCACGATCCTGCTGTGGATCACGCTGCGCCGTTTCGGCGACGTGCTGCGCACGCTGGTGCCGCTGCTCGTGTCGGGCGTCGTCACGCTCGAGCTCTGCGTGTTGATCGGCATGCCGCTCAACTTCGCGAACATCATCGCGCTGCCGCTGATGCTCGGGGTCGGCGTCGCGTTCAAGGTGTATTTCGTGATGGCGTGGCGCGCGGGGCAAACGGGCCTGCTGCATTCGAGCCTCACGCATGCCGTGCTGTTCAGCGCCGCGACGACGGCAACCGCATTCGGCAGCCTGTGGCTGTCGCATCACCCGGGTACGTCCAGCATGGGCAAGCTGCTCGCGCTGGCGCTGACGTGCACGGTGATCGGGGCCGTGGTGTTCCAGCCGGTACTCATGGGCAAACCGCGCGTGAAGCGCGCGACGAACCAATTGCAGGAAATCAATGAATAAGGTGCGAATCATTGCGGCGACCGTCGCCGCGGGCGCGATGCTGAGCGGCTGTGCGACCGGCCCCGACCGCAATCCGGCCGACCCGCTCGAGCCGATGAACCGTGCGGTCTACAAGTTCAACGACACCGTCGACACGCACATCGCGGTGCCGATCGCGAAGGGCTACCAGAAGGTCACGCCGACGCCGGTGCGCACGGCGATCAGCAACTTCTTCTCGAACCTCGGCGACATCGGCAACATCGCGAACAACCTGCTGCAGCTGCGCATCACCGATGCGACGGAAGACCTGATGCGGGTCGCGATGAACTCGCTGTTCGGCGTCGGCGGCCTGATCGACATCGCGACACCTGCCGGCCTGCCGAAGCATCACCAGGATTTCGGGCTCACGCTCGCGCGCTGGGGCATGCCGTCCGGCCCGTATCTCGTGCTGCCGGTGTTCGGGCCGAGCACGTTCCGCGACGGCGTCGGCCGCGCGGTCGACGTGCGCTTCAACCTGCTCAACTACATCGAGCCGGCCGCGCGCAACCCGATGTACATCGCGCAGTTCATCAGCGCGCGGTCGGACCTGCTCGGTGCGACCGACCTGCTGAAGCAGGCCGCGCTCGATCCGTACTCGTTCGTGCGCGACGCTTACCTGCAGCAGCGCAAGTCGCTGACCTACAAGAGCGAGGCCGCGCCGGGCGCGCTGCCGAACTACAACGAGCCGGGCGACTCGGGCGGCAATTCGGGTGGCCAGCCGGGCGGTGAAGCGGCGCCGGGCGGCAAGCCCGCGAACACGCCGGCGGCGCCCGGGCTGCCGAGCTATGAGGATCCGGGCGAGTCGGGCGGGGCGGCCAACGCACCGGCCACGCCCGGGCTGCCGCAATACGCCGATCCGGGTGCGGACAACGCGATGCCGGCGAGCACGCCTGCCGCGCCTGCAAGCAATCCCGCAACGCCGTAACGCCGTAACGCCGTAACGCGGCAATAGCCGGAAGGCGACCACCAGCGCTGCTCTTTGCAGCGCTTTTTTTTGGTTCATCGCCGGAAACCGGGGAGCCTTGGAGAGCGATTGCGAAACCTGACGCCTGACCTTATGGAAGTCAGGAGGAAGAGTCGCTCGACCAACAGTCGGTTGACCATAGCGTCCCGGAAAACCATGCGGGAACTGACCGCAGAAACCGGTAACCGCACTTAGGGATGCGGATGAATCGGATCGACCCAATAGACATCTTCCGGCGGCTCGGCGGGCTCGATGTCCAGGTTGACGACTATCGGTTCCTGACCGCTACGGACCACAACGCAACTGAGCACCTCAGTCTTACTCGCGTTGATCTCTTGATGAGGTACGAACGGGGGTACATCAATGAAATCGCCGGGCCCTGCCTCTGCGGCGAACTTGAGGTGTTCACCCCATCGCATGCGTGCTTTGCCGAAAACTTATTCGGAGTAAGCTAATCGGACCGACGTCCAAGGAGGCGGCCATGGCACTGTTCGTGGTGCGGCATCAGCACGCTGCCGAGCGCTGCCCAGCCCGGGACCCCTATATGGGGGCCATGCTGTTGAATCATCTGAGCCGTCCAAACGTCAGACTGCACGGTGTGGAAATTCGGGGCGAGGCGGTCGCGCAGCGTGAACACACGTTGTACCTCATCGTGGAAGCGGAAGATGAGGACCACCTTCACGAATTCATGAAGCCGTTCCAGATGGTCGGCAGCGTGGACATCTATCCCGCCTCGACGTGCGCGCGGGTGGTCGCCTGCGGCGGCTGCAGCGCACCGATGCCCCTGAGCGAGTTCATGCCGGCGATGGATCCCGACGAAGCCTGCCAGAATGCGATTGACGCCGGCCTGATCGTCCATCGCGCCCATCCGCTCAATTGCGAGACGTCGATATCCGCGCTGATCGGCGGCGTGATCATGCCGAACGCGCATTTTTATGTCCGCAATCACTTCCAGATCCCCGTCCTCGACCCGGCCGCCTTCCGGCTCACCGTTGGCGGCCTCGTTGAACGAGCGCTGAGCCTCAGCTTGCGCGACCTACAGAACATGCCGTCGCAGACGCATATCGTTACCCTCGAGTGCGCCGGTAACGGTCGCACGAAATTCCATCCCGCCATCGAGGGCGAGAAATGGGACGTAGGTGCCGTCAGCACTGCAGAGTGGACCGGTGTGCCGCTGGCGGAAGTTCTGGACCGGGCTGGCGTTCGCACGGGTGCGACGGAGGTGGTGTTCCGAGGCGCGGACGGCGGAACGGTGGAGGACCGCCCGGAAAGGATCCGCTTCGAGCGCAGTCTTCGGCTCGATCATGCTCGCGATCCCGACTTGCTGTTGGCCTACGCGATGAACGGCGAGCGGCTGCCGATACAGCACGGCTACCCCGTACGCCTGGTCGTTCCTGGCTGGTATGCGGTGGCGTCGGTCAAATGGCTTGCCGAAATCGAACTCGTCGACCAAGCGTTCGCCGGGTATTACCAGGCCGACAAGTATTGGTATGAATGGGAGCGCGAGAACCAGATCGTCCGCGAACCGGTCACGCTGCAACGGGTGCGAGCCTTGATCACCGAGCCGGCGTCGGAGCAGGAGGTCCGGCGCGGTGAACTGGCCGTTCGCGGCGTGGCCTGGTCCGGCGCCGCTCCGATTGCGCGCGTGGAAATTAGCGTGGGCGGCGGAAACTGGCAGGACGCGCATCTTGTCGGCGCGCGCTCGCACTACAGCTGGCAGTGGTGGGAGCTGATCACCTCGGCCCATGAGCCGGGCGTCGTCACGCTGCGTGCGCGGGCCACCGATCTTGCCGGCCGCACTCAACCCGAGCGCGCCGATTGGAACCGGCTAGGTTACGGCAACAACGCCATTCATGAAGTGCCGGTTCGGGTAGTGTGAATGGTCGGCGCGATTTTCCGCGCTACTGCCCGACGCGGCCCGCCGTAGCCGATGCGCTGCAGCCGTCACGCGTCGAGGCGCGCGCCGCCGTCACGGCGGACACCGTTCATTCGAAGGGAGGGGGAAGAAAGCGGAAACGCCCGCTCAGACGATCCGCAGCGCGCCCGCGCGCCCGAATGCATGCCGCGCCTGGATCAGCGTCGTGCGCGCCGCGCGCGCATCGCCTGCGACCTGCAGCAGCGGGCCGAGTTGGGAAGGTTGCTTGATGAGTTCGCGCAGGATCGGCAGGATCGCCGTGCTGCCGTCGTCGCGCAGCCCGGCCGTCGCCGCGCGCGGCAGCGTGCGCCACGCGGGATCGACGATCGCGCGGCACACCGCGAACGGCACGCCGCGCGCCGCCGCGAACGCGGCCGCGATGTGCGACTCCATGTCGACGGCCTGCGCGCCCTTCGCGCGATACAGCGAAGCCTTGTCTTCTTCGCTCACGACCGGCGCGCCGACGGCCGCCATCACGCCGCGCTTCACGCGCGGCCAGACCGGCGTGTCGTGCAGCGCGGCGACGAGCCGCGCGCTCCACGCGACGTCGGTCTGCACGCGCCCGAACGGCCCGTCGATCGCGTCGGCGATCACGAGCGCGCCCGGCGCCAGATCGGGCGCGAGCCCGCCCGCGGTGCCGAAGCTGACGATGCCGGCGCAGCCGCGCGCGGTCGCTTCCGTCAGCGCGCGCTCGAGACGGTCGGCACGCGCGGCGAATACGGCCTCGACGCCGTCGCCGCGCGCGATGCGCGCCTCGAACGCCATCCCCGTCACCGCGATGACGGGCAGCATGCCGTTGTGCGTCGACGCCGCCACGCGTTACATCCCCACCGTCACGCGCGTCGCGTTGTCGCGCTTCAGGTTGCGGTAGCGCGCAATCGCCCACAGCGGGAAGAACTTGCGATAGCCGTGGTAGCGCAGGTAGAACACGCGCGGGAAGCCGGTCGCGGTGAAGCGCGTCTCGTCCCACAGGCCTTGTTCGTTCTGCTCGGCGATCAGGTACGCGACACCGCGCGCGACCGCCGGGTTGTTCACCTCGCCGGCCGCCATCAGGCCGAGCAGCGCCCACGCCGTCTGCGACGACGTGCTCGGCGCCTGCTCGTAGCCGCGATAGTTGAGCTTGTAGCTGTCGCCGTCCTCGCCCCAGCCGCCGTCCTTGTTCTGGATCGACAGCAGCCACTGCGCGCCGCGCTTCACGCGCGGATCCTCGGGGCCGAGGCCGGCCGCGTTCAGCGAGACCAGCGCCGTCCACGTGCCGTACACGTAGTTCATCCCCCAGCGGCCGTACCAGCTGCCGTCCGGCTCCTGCTCCTTCAGCATGTAGTCGAGCGAGCGACGCGCGGCGTCGCTGTTCGCGGCCGTCTCGCCGAGCTGCGACAGCATCGACAGGCAGCGGCCCGACACGTCCGCCGTCGGCGGATCGAGCAGCGCGCCGTGATCGGAGAACGGGATGTTGTTCAGGTAGTATTGCGTGTTTTCCGGCTCGAACGCACCCCAGCCGCCGTCGCTGCTCTGCATGCCGACGACCCATTCGCGCGCGCGCGAGATCGACTCGCGATACGCGTCCGAATTCCTGAGCTTCTCGACGCGGTCCATCGCCATCACGACCACGGCCGTATCGTCGACGTCCGGGTAATGCGGGTTCGCGTACTGGAACGCCCAGCCGCCCGGCCGCACGTTCGGACGGCGCGAGATCCAGTCGCCGCGCACGTCGAGGATCTGCAGCGGACGCAGCCATTCGAGGCCGCGCACCACGGCTTCCTCGGCGCGCGGATCTTCCGTCTCGAGCAGCGCGTGCGCGGCGAGCGACGTATCCCACACCGGCGACAGGCACGGCTGGCAATACGCTTCGTCATCCTTCACGACGAGCAGCTTCTCGAGCGACTTGCGCGCGATCGCGCGGTTCGGATGATCTTCAGGATAGCCGAGCACGTCGTACATCATCACCGCGTTGGCCATCGCCGGATAGATCGCGCCGAGGCCGTCCTCGCCGTTCAGGCGCTCGTCGACGAATGCGACGGCCTGCCGGATCGCGCGTTCGCGCGTGTAGCTCGGGAACAGCCCGTCGACCGCGCGCAGCGCGTGGTCGACCACACGGAAGAACGCGAACCAGCCCGCGCTCTGGTGCCCCTGGCGCGGCAGCAGCCCCGCGTTGACGGGCGGATCGATGAACAGCTCGTCGATGCGCACGCCGCGCGGGTTCTTCGCGATCGGCCGCTTCGCGTTCAGCACGAGCAGCGGCACGATCACGGTGCGCGCCCAGTACGACACCTTCGACAGGTGGAACGGGAACCACTGCGGCAGCAGCATGATCTCGACCGGCATCATCGGCACCGCGCGCCACGGAATCGCGCCGTACAGCGCGAGCTGGATGCGCGTGAACACGTTCGACATCTCGGCGCCGCCCATTGCATGGATCGCCTTGCGCGCACGCTGCATGTGCTCGGCGTTCTCGTCGTCGCCGATCACCTTCAGCGCGAAGTACGCCTTCACGCTCGCGCTGATGTTCGGCGCGCCGTCGGTGAACAGCGTCCAGCCGCCGTCCGGCTGCTGGACGCGGCGCAGATAGCGGGCGATCTTCTGTTCGAGCTCGAGATTCGGCGTCTCGCCGAGGTAGTGGACGAGCAGGATGTATTCGGCGGGAATCGTCGAATCCGCTTCGAGTTCGTAAACCCAGTGTCCGTCCGCGTTCTGTGCGGCCAGCAACGCGTCGGTCGCACGGGCGACAGCGTCGTCGAGGCCGGCCGGCACGGTGGCGGCGGTCAGGGTCGGCATATCGGTGAGATCGTTCATCGGTCCCTCTCTTATTGTGTCTGGAGCACGTCCGCGGCCTTCTGGCCGGAGCGGATCGCGCCCTCGATCGTTGCGGGCAAACCGGTGGCAATCCAGTCGCCCGCAAGCACGAGATTGGTCCAGCGCGTACGCGCGGCCGGACGTTTCATTTCCTGCGACGGCACCGCCGCAAAACCCGCACGCGGCTCGACGACGAGCTGCCACGGGGGCAGGATGTCCGCGGGGGCGCCCGTCACGCGCGCGACGTCCTGCCAGATCGTCTGCGCGAGCGTCTCGCGCGGCTGGTCGAGCCAGCGGCCTGCATCGCGGATCGTCGCCGCGAGCAGGCCGCCGCCTGCCCGCACCGCGTCGACGGCGCCGTTCACGATCGTCGTGCCGACGGGGCAGCCCGGCGGCGGTTCTGCCGCGAAATACGCAGTGACGACCGCGCTGTACGTATCCGGCGCGGTCAGGTCGGGCACGAGCGGCTGCGCGGCATCGGGTGGCACCGCCAGCACGACCGCGTCACCCGGCGCGAGATCGACGCGCTCGCCGTCGATCACCAGCGCGTCGACGGCATTGCCGTGCGCGCCGAATTCGAACGCGTCGAGACGCGAGCGCAGCCGGATCGTCGCGCCGCCATGCTGGAGCATCCGCAGCGCGGGATCGACGAACGCGCTGCCGAGCCCGTGACGCGCGACGAGCGGGCGGCACGCCGGCCCGCCCGCGGCGAACGCGCCGCACACCGCCGCACGCGCGAGTTCGGCCGTCGCATGGCGCGGCTCGACATTCAGCGCGCCGAGGAAAAACGACCGCAGCCAACGATCCCACAGCACGCCGTCGCACCGCATCGTCTGTGCGAGTGAGCGGCCCGTGCGCGCGAACGCAAGCGGCGCGAGCGACAGGTAATCGAGCGGCGTCGTGCCGGGCGCCCGCGACGCGGCGTCGAACAGCCACGACGGCCAGCCGCTGCTGCCGAAGCGCAGCGTCCAGCGCTGCTGCGACGACACGTCGACGACCGGAAATTCAGGCAACGACGGCCCGGCCAGCTGGTCGGCCGCGCCGATCGCGCGCAGGTAGCGCTGCGTCGCCGGCTGCCCTGCAAACACCTGATGCAGCCCGCTGTCGATCGTCGCGTTCAGCGTGCCGTCGAACCACGAGCGGCAACGCCCGCCCGCCTGCGCATGCGCGTCGTGCAGCACGATGCGGCGCCCGCGGCGTTGCAGCTCGACGGCGGCCGACAGGCCCGCGAGTCCTGCCCCGACCACATGGACGGTTCTCGGCATCGGCTCAGAACAGCGCGTAACGCGCGGCGATCATCAGCATGCGCGCCTTCGGCTTGCGGATCGGCGCGCGCGGCGCGTCGAAGCCGCGGGCGACCGCGGCTTCCAGAATGCATCGGTACGCGCCCGACATGATGCGCGGCGCCTTGACCTGCGCACGCGCGCAGGTGTCCATCACGGCGTCCGCCTGCCGGAAGTGCTCGAGCGCGCGCGCGACCAGCGTCGCGCACACGCGCGGCAGCGCCGGCTCGCGTGCGATCGTCGCCGGATCGGTGATCGCGATGCCTTCGCGCGCGAGCAGCTCGCGCGGCAGGTAGCAGCGGTTGATCGTCGCGTCCTCGTCGATGTCGCGCAGGATGTTGGTCAGCTGCAGCGCGCGGCCGAGATGGTGCGACAGCTTGATCCCTTCCGCCTCCGGCATCCCGAAAATCCTCACCGACAGACGACCGGCCGCGCTCGCGACGCGATCGCAATAGAGGTCGAGCGTCGGCTCGTCGGGCGCGCAGATGTCTTCGGCGGCGTCCATCGCCATCCCGTCGATCATCGCGTGGAAATCGTCGCGCTGCAGGTCGAACGTGCGGATCTCGCGCGTGAGCGCAGCGAGATGGCGCGGCGGCTGGCCGGCGAAGCACGCGTCGATGTCCGCGCGCCAGCGCGCGAGACCGGCGGCGCGCTCGGCGCGCGGCAGGTCGCTGTCGGCGATGTCGTCGACCGCGCGGCAGAACGCATACACCTGGAACATCGCGTCGCGTTGCGCAGCCGGCAGGATGCGCATCGCGAGATAAAAAGAACTGCCCGATGTGACGGCAGCGGCGTCGGTTTCTTGTTCGTCCACGACGAGATTGGAAACGGCCAAGACGAGCTCCACGGAGACGCCCACGCGGGGCGATTGAAGAAGCCATGCCCGGCTGGGATGGTAAAGGCGTCAAGTACGTGCGAGATGTGCGAACGTTCGACGCAGACAGGCACAAATTACCGGCCGGAAGCCGGAATTGGGCGAAAGTATAGCAATCTTTGAAGGTCGATGGCGGGATGCCTGCCGCGCCGCGCGGCGGCGCCCGGGGCCGCTCGAAGCCCGCTCGGCGGGCGGATGGGGGTGGCCGGCGAGGGGCGGCCAACCACGTGCGGCCGGCTGCACCCGGCCGCCCGCGCCTAGCCGTAAACAACGTCGCGCTGCAGGTCGAGCGCGATCAGCCCCATTTCACGCGTCAGCAGCAGCATCGCGCGCCGCTCGAGCCGCGAGCCCATGAAGCTCGTCACGCGGCCGTCCGGGTCCGCGGTGAACTGGAACACGGGACCGCCCGTGCCGAACCACGCGCCGGGCACGTCGGCGGACTCCTGCCAGTCGATCTGCTCGAACACCCGCGTGATGCCGTCGCGCACCGCGGCGCTTGCGCCGATCGGCGGCGCGACGTCGCCCAGGTCGTCGAGGGAATAGGGGCCGGACTTTTCCGGTTTCCGGAAGAAAAGATAGTCGACGTTCATGGAGCGCAATCGGGCTAAAGCATCAAATTAACGCGATCCGATGCGAATTTAAATCAGATCAGAACGAAATGTGGCCTGCGCGACACATTGAGGGTCATATTGCCGCGCGCCGCCGCGCCATGCGCATTCGATTGTCCGCGTGCGTTCGCCGGCCGCCGCTTGAGCCCGCACGGGTTCGTCTAAGATGACGCTTTGTCCGAAAAACACATTCACCGAAACCGATGGAGACGCACGTGACAGCCGCCTCGCCCGCATCCCCGCAGTCCGCCCACCCCGTTTTCGTGCTCGTGCATGGTGCCTGGCAAGGCGCGTGGTGCTACGCGCACGTCGAGGCAGCGCTCGCCGCGCGCGGCCACCTGTCGATCGCACGCGACCTGCCCGCACACGGAATCCTCGCGCGCTTTCCCGCGTCGTACTTCAAGCGTCCGCTCGACAAGGAGGCGTTCGCCACCGAGCCGTCGCCGGTTGCGAACACGACGCTCGACGACTATGCGACGCAGGTGATGCAGGCCGTCGACGACGCGTATGCGCTCGGCCACGGCAAGGTCGTCCTGGTCGGCCACAGCATGGGCGGCATCGCGATCACCGCGGCCGCCGAACGGATGCCCGAGAAGATCGCGAAGATCGTCTATCTCGCCGCGTTCATGCCCGCGTCGGGCGTGCCGGGCCTCGACTACGTGCGCGCGCCGGAGAACCAGGGCGAGATGCTCGGCCAGCTGATGCTCGCGAGCCCGCGCGCCGCCGGTGCGCTGCGCATGGATCCGCGCAGCGACGACGCCGCGTATCGCACGACGGCCAAGCGCGCGCTGTTCGACGACGTGTCGCAGGCGGAATACGAGGCGATCGCGAACCTGATGAGCTGCGACGTGCCGGCCGCGCCGTTCGCCACCGCGATCCCGACGACCGCCGCGCGCTGGGGCGCGATCGACCGGCACTACATCAAGTGTCTGCAGGACCGCGTGATCCTGCCCGCGCTGCAGCAGCGCTTCATCGACGATGCCGACGCCTTCACGCCGGACA
The DNA here is from genome assembly GCF_053427715.1 of Burkholderia sp. MR1-5-21. Taxonomy (NCBI): domain Bacteria; kingdom Pseudomonadati; phylum Pseudomonadota; class Betaproteobacteria; order Burkholderiales; family Burkholderiaceae; genus Burkholderia; species Burkholderia sp. MR1-5-21. Next base: position 83,899 of record NZ_JBSAXD010000004.1, on the reverse strand, counting down.
ACCCGACGCACGTGCACCAGCTCGACAGCAGCCACTCGCCGTTCGTGTCGCAGCCGGCGGTGCTGGCCGGCGTGCTGGCGGATATCGCGAAAGCGTGAACGCGCGCGGCCGCGCATCCGTGCGGCCGCCTGCCGCATGCGACGTCCTCGCCCCCCGCACGCCGTTGACGCGTGCCGCCGCGCCTATGCGTAGGCGACCGAACGATCGCGGCCGAGCCGCTTCGCGCGATAGAGCGCGGCATCGGCCTCGTTGACGAGAATCTCGCAGGTCTGCGCGTCCGGCTGCGCGCACGCGGCGCCGACGCTCGCCGTCACCGGCACGCAGATGCCCTCGGCGTCGACCGGCGCGCGGCCGATCGCGCAGCGCACTTTCTCCGCGACCTGCATCGCCTCGTCGAGATCGGTGCACGGCAGCAGCAACGCGAATTCCTCGCCGCCGAAGCGGCCAAACGTGTCCTGCGCGCGCACGATCGACGCGACGCGCTGCGCCATCTCGCGCAGCACCGCGTCACCGACCGCGTGGCCGAACCGATCGTTGATCGTCTTGAAGTGGTCGAGGTCGAACAGCAGCACCGACAGCTTCCCGCCGTAGCGCTGCCAGCGCGCGAATTCGTCGTTCAGCCGCGCCTCGAAATAACGGCGGTTCGCGATGCCGGTCAGGCCGTCGCGGTTCGCGTGCTCGCGCAGCTTCGCGACCGCCTCCTCGCGCTCGCGCTGCATCACGCTGACGTGCGTGACATCGGAGATCGTCACGCACACGGCCTCGACTTCACGCCCGCGCGTGAGCGGCATGAACGTACAGTCCTGCTGCATGAAGTCGACGCCGCCCGTGATCGGCCGGTCGTGCTCGAAACGGAACAGGTACGGACGCTGCTCCCACGAGCTGAATGCGAAGCTGCCGAGCTGGAACACGCTGTCGAGCTTGCGCGCGAGCCATGCGCGCGGCAGATCCGGAAAGCAGTCGAACAGGTTGCGGCCGATCACGTCGGCCGCGGCGATGCCGCTGTGGTCCTGCATGAAGCGATTCCACATCAGCACGTTCATCGCGCGATCGAGCACGAACAGGCCGAAGCCGACCCGCTCGATCACGAGGTCGCTCAGCGAGGCGGGGGAAACGGCGGAAATGGGGGAAGTGGCGGCAGTCATAGCGCGGACAGCAACGCGTCGAGCGCGTCGCCCATCAGCCGAATCGAATCTTCGGCCATCAGCATCACGAAATGTGCGCGGAACCCGTCGCCCTCGAGCCCGAAGTTCACTTCGAGCAGCAGCGCGACGCTCCACGCGAGCACGGTCGGCTGGAACACTTCGTCGAACGACATGTTCGCGCCCAGCAGGCCCGGCGGAAAGAACACCGGCGTGCGGCCGAGCTCGTCGAGGATCGACGCGACGCACGCGCCCATCAGCACGTTCGCGACGTCAAACACGAGCTCGTCGTGGCGCGCGATCTCGCCGCGCGCGGCGGCCGCGCCGCGGGCGTCCGCCGCATGCGCGTCCCACGCGCCGTCGCCGAACGTGCGGTCGACGAGCGACACGAGCCGCCCGACGGCCGCGCTGCGGCACAGCACGAGCGCTTCGCCCTTGATGTCGGACCGGAATCCCTGGCGCACGGCGGTCACGTTCTCGTGAATGCCCGTCATCTCGCGCAGCGCGCTGCCCGCATCGGCCGCGTGCACGACGCGCACGCGCGGCACCGACAGCTCGATGAAGCGTCCGAGCAGCAACGCGAGCCGCGCAGCGGCGCGGCCCATCGCGAGATTGGCGATTTCCTGCAACGCGTCGCGTTGCTCCGCCGTGAACACCGAGTCAGGCATACAACCCATACTCCTTGAGAATGGGCAGCAACGCCTCCGACGTCACGGGCTTCGCGACGAATGCGATCGCACCCAGCTCGCGCACGCGCTCGCGCGCCTGCGGCTGGATATCGGCGGATACCACGATCACGAACGTGTTCAGATCCTCGTGGCGCAACGTTTCCAGCACCTGATAGCCGCTCATGTCGGGCATCGTCAGGTCGAGAAACATCACGGAAGCCTTGCCGTCACGATAGAGCGCCAGTGCCTCTCGGCCGTTCGCGGCATATGCGACGTCGACGTCCCAGTCTCCCGGTAAGGCCTTCGTCAACAACTTGCGGGCGAGCAGTGAATCGTCGGCAATCACAATCGGCAAGGGCATGGCGGGCAGAGCGGTATGCGGAATGGTCTCTCTCGCGTTAACGACCGCGCTGCGCGCTTCTTGAGGCCTCGCGCGAACCGGCGCAGGCATCCTGCCGGACGGACGGCGGGCGCCGCCGCGCATTCGCATGCGTCGCGGGCCGCGCGCAGCCGTCGGCGGGCGCGTATCTGTCAGGGAAAGCAAGGCGCGATTCTCTGAGTAAAACCGAGGCGGTGCAACTCGCCATATTCACCGTTTCGAACAGAATCGATCCGATCCGGCGGCATTCCGAAAACAGGTGCGACCATTTTCAAGATAAGCACGCAAAATTTTTCTTTGTGTACGTTTGCGCTTCCGGATTCGTCGCGTTTTCAATCTGACAATTGCATCCTGTAGGAACCGTCAGGGTTGCGCGGGCCGCGCGCGGCGAGGGGGCCGGCGCAACTCGTTTATGATGGCAGGCACCTGCGCTTCACCCTTTCACGTCCGATTTTCCCGCCCATGACGTCCGACCGGCCCGCCGATTCCCGCGACCACGCTCCCGCCGACGATTGGCAGGACGACGCGACCTACGCGTCCGGCGCGCCCGAACACGATTTCGCGGTGCGCCGCGTGACGCTGATCGTGCTGCTGATCGCCGCGATCGTGCTGCCGTGCCTCTACGTGACGGTCATGGCATACAACGACCTGAAGGCGCGCGAGGCCGCCGCGAGCGACGTGACGATGCGCACCGTGCGCGTCGCCGAGGAGCACGCGCTCAAGGTGTTCGACCTGAGCGAAACGCTCGATGCGCGAATCGTCGATCTCGTCCAGGACATGGACGATGCGACGGTGCGCAGGCACGAATCCGACATCCACGAAGCGCTCAATACGATCGGCGGCGGCTATCCGCAGGTCGCGGCCGTGTCGATCTTCGGCGCGAGCGGGATGCTGCTCGCGAACAGCCTCTACTACCCGGCGCCGTATGCGTCGATCGCGAACCGCGACGACTTCGTCGGCATCCGCGACGGCAAGGTCATCGAACACATCTCGCGGCTGATGATGGGGCCGCTGAAGCTCGAGAACATCCCCGTGTTCAATACGGGCGTCGCGCGACGCTACAGCGACGGATCGTTCGCCGGCATGGTGTCGATCGCGCTGAAGTCGTCGTATTTCAACGCGTTCTACCGCGACCTGCTCGGCGGCTCGAACACGCCGATGACGATGGCGCTCACCCGGACCGACGGCGCCGTGATCGCGTCATATCCGCCGCTGCCGGCCGCCGCGCTGTCCAACGAGGTGATGCTGCCGGACGGCGAGCGGACCGATCCTCGCGCGGGCGTCGTGCGCGTGCGCCACGACGCGGGCAGCGAGATCATCGCGTACCGGCAGGTCGGCAGCTATCCGGTGTACGTATCGTGCGCGTACCGGACCGCGGCCATCTGGAAGGAATGGTACGAGCACCTGAGCGTGCTGTTCGTGTCGATGTTCGTGCCGTCGTTCGCGCTGTGGTGCGTGATCTGGCTGTCGCTCAAGCGGCTCAAGGCGGAAGAGGAAGCGTGGGACCGCTGGCAGGCCGAAGCGTCGATGCGGCGCTCGATCGAATCCGCCTACCGGCAGTCGCGCAAGATGCAGGCCCTCGGCAACCTCGTCGGCAGCGTCGCGCACGACTTCAACAACCTGCTGATGATCATCTCGAGCAACGTGCAGATCGTGCGGCGTCGCGGCGTCCAGCATCTCGACACCGAGCTCGGCGCGATCGAGCGGGCGCTGAAGAACGGGCAGTCGCTGACGCGCCAGCTGCTCGGCGTCGCGCGCAAGCAGCCGCTGCACAACGAGACGATCGACGTCGGTTACTGGATCGGCACCTGCCGCGAACTGCTGAAGACGTCGCTCGGCTCGAAGTCGTCGCTGATCGTCGCGATCGAGCCCGGCGTGTGGCCGATCCGCGTGGACGTGGCCGAACTCGAGCTCGCGGTCATCAACCTCGCCGTCAACGCGCGCGACGCGATGCCGGCCGGCGGCCGCTTCACCGTCGGCGCGCGCAACGTGACGTTCCGCCGCGAGGACGGATTTCCGCTGACCGGCGATTTCGTGCAGATCTCGCTCGACGACACGGGCTCCGGGATGGCGCCCGACGTGCTCGCGCGCGCATTCGAGCCGCTGTTTACGACGAAGACGCAAGGGATGGGCACGGGGCTCGGGCTGCCGCAGGTGTTCGCGTTCTGCGAGCGCTCGGGCGGCCTCGCGACGATCGACAGCGCGGTGGGCGCGGGCACGTCGGTGCGCCTCTATCTGCCGCGCGCGAGCGCGCAGGACCTGGCCGCGCGGCCGGTGCTTGCCGCCGCACATGCGCACGACGCGAGCCCGCCGGCAGGCCTGCACGTGCTGCTCGTCGAGGACAACAGCGAAGTCGCCGCCGGCACGGAGGCGCTGCTCACGCTGCTCGGACACCGCGTAACCTACGCGGCGTCCGCCGACGACGCACTGCAGCTGGTCGAAAACGCGTCGCCGCACGAGCGCTTCGACCTCGTGATCTCCGACATCCACATGCCGGGCCGCCTCAACGGCATCGATCTCGCGGAAGCGATCGGACGGCGTCCGGAAAAACTGCCCGTCATCCTCGTGACGGGCTATGCGGAGGAGCTCGACCGCACGCGCGCCGTCAATGTGCGCGTGCTGTCGAAGCCGTTCGACATCGCGCTGCTCGACGAGATCCTGCTCGGCATTCGCGATGCGCGCGATGCGCACGACGCAAGGCACGCGGGAATCTAGCGGTCGTGCTTGCGGTAGTGCTTGCGGTAGTGCGACAGGCGCCGAACCGGCGCCGCGTGCTCAGGCCGCGTTGTGGGTACGCACCCACGCCGCGTAGCGGTCGACGAAGCCCTGCAGGAACGTGCGCGTCTTTTCGTTGAGGATGTGGCCTTGAGCGTCGACGCGCGTGTCGTCGTGCTTGATGAACATCTCGGGCTGGCCGAGCGTCGCGACGTCGAGATACGCGAGCACGTTGCGCAGATGCTGCTGCGCGAGCGCGGTGCCCGTCGCGCCCGGCGACGTGCCGAGCACCGCGCCGGGCTTGCGCGCCCACGAGTTGGCGCCCCACGGACGCGAGCCCCAGTCGATCGCATTCTTCAGCACGCCCGGCATCGAGCGGTTGTATTCCGGCGTGACGAACAGCAGGCCGTCGGCCGCTTCGATCGCCTGCTTGAACCGCCGCGCGACTTCCGGAAAGTCCGCGTCGTAATCCTGGCTGTACAGCGGCAGCTCGCCGATCTCGACGAACTCGAACGCAAGATCGGCAGGCGCGAGCGAGACCACGGCCTTGGCGAGCGCCCGGTTCAACGATTCGCGACGCAGGCTGCCGACGATGACCGCAATACGATGTGCCATGATTTTCTCCTTCCGGTGGGTGGGGAATCGAATCGATTGCTTCTGGATAGGCGGCAAAGGTCTGTTTATAGGCAGGCCAGTCCGCGAGCCGCCCCACGGGGCCATCCGGCCGACTTTCCACAAGGTTTTCCACAGAAACTGTGGATAACTTTTGCAGAACGTGCCGCCGTTACATCTGACGTGTCGCACAGCGCTGCGTTCATCACAGCACCGGCCTGTGGGCAAGCATAGCGCAGCCCGGTCGTGATGTTCGTGAAAATCGCGACGGAACATGCGTTGCGGGTCCGCGCGTCGGCCAGTAAGCTGCTCGCACCGCGCCGCGAGCAGCCTGTGACACGCGCGCGGCTTCCTTCGAGAGAGTGCCATCGATGCCGTCCGCGTACGACAATCCCGCCTATCTTGCGCAACTGCGGCGCGACCTGTTGCGTTTTGCGCGCCTCCAGCTCCGCGATACGGATGCGGCCGAGGACGCCGTGCAGGAAGCGCTGACCGCCGCGTGGACACGCGAAAGCGACTTCGCGGGCCTGTCCGCGCACAAGACATGGGTGTTCGGCATCCTGCGCAACAAGCTCGTCGACGTGCTGCGCGCGCGGCAGCGCGTCGTGAGCCTGTCCGCGCTCGACGCCGAACTCGACGGCGAATCGGTGCTCGACCGCGAACTCTTCAAGGACAACGGTCACTGGACCGCGCATGCGAAACCGCGGCCATGGCCGCAGCCGGAAACGCTGCTGCAGCAACAGCAGTTCTGGATGCTGTTCGAGGCGTGCCTGAACCATCTTCCGGAACAGATCGGCCGCGTGTTCATGATGCGCGAGTTCCTCGATTTCGAGATCGACGACATCTGCACCGAACTGACATTGACGACGAACCATTGCAGCGTGCTGCTGTACCGGGCGCGTACGCGCCTGCGCACCTGCCTGAGCGAGAAGGGGCTGACGACCGAAGATGCTACCGGGGAAATGTAAGGACGTGACGCGCCTGCTGTCCGATGCGCTCGACCGGCACCTGACGGTCCACGAGCGCGTGCAGGTGCGCGTGCATTTGCCGGCCTGCAGCGGCTGCCGGCAGTATCGCCTGCAGATCGCGCTGCTGCGTACGGCTGCGAGGACTGCGGCCGGCCATGAAGGTGACGGTGGCGGAGAGGTGTGACGGCTTTGCGCCTGGCGCTCCGGGTTGCCACGGCGGGTCGGCGGTCAATGCGAATCCGTACCGAACGGCGGGCTTCGAGTCGCTGCGCAGCCGCGCACGCAATCGCGCATCCACATGCGACGGCCCACGTCACGATTTGACTTGCATCCGGGGAGGCGCGGCGGAAGCCGGCGTCGACGGCCATTTGCGTTTGCACTTGCCGCGCGATATCGCGCTAACCGGGAAGGACGCCGATGCGATCGATTGCGATGCGCATCAGCGCACATTGTCCATCCGGCGCATGTGCACCGGATATTCACAATAAGAAAAATTCCGGAAATTAGAATTATTCGAACAATCCACGTACCGATTCCGGCGGTCGCCCGATAGCGGCTTTGCCGTTGTACACGACGATGGGCCGCTGCAGCAGGATCGGGTGCGCGGCGATCGCCTCGTACGCTTGCGCGTCGGTCAGATCCGCACGCGCCAGATCAAGTTCCTTGTATGGCTCTTCGTTATCACGGAGCATGTCGCGCACCGGACGCCCGAGCTGTCGATGCAGCGTTTCCAGCTCTTGAACAGTCGGCGGCGTCTTCAGATACTCGACGACCGTGACGGGCGCGCCGCTCGGGTTCAGCGACTCGACAAGCGCCAGCGTCTCGCGCGACTTCGAGCATCGGGGGTTGTGGTAGATCGTGATCATCATTCGGACCTGGATTGTGGAGCCCCGTATTGTAGCCAGTCCGGCCAAGCGCCCGAATCGATGTCACGGTTTGAAGTCCGTCGTGCCGGACAAGCTACGCGTTGCGCGATCAACGCATGGACGGGTTCGGCGACGGGTTCGGCGACGGGTTCGGCGGCGGGTTCGGCGGCGGGTTCGGCGGCGGGTTCGGCGGCGGGTTCGGCGGCGGGTTCGGCGACGGGTTCGGCGACGGGTTCGGCGACGGGTTCGGCGACGGGTTCGGCGGCGGGTTCGGCGGCGGGTTCGGCGGCGGGTTCGGCGGCGGGTTCGGCGGCGGGTTCGGCGGCGGGTTCGGCGGCGGGTTCGGCGGCGGGTTCGGCGGCGGGTGCTCCGGCGGGTGCTCCGGCGGGTGCGCGGCATCGATTCGTTGGGCAATGGTGCGGATCGGTTTATGCGCATAAACCAGTGAGTGGGTGTTGATGCCCGGTCGCCGTCGACTGTCCGCGGCAGCGTGCGACGTCCACTGTCTCGACCCGGGGGAGGGCATATCGGCCGTCGACGCGTGCGGCATCGTCACCGGTCTTGAGTGTGAGCGGTTGCGATGCGGCGGTGGGCCGTCGAATCGCGCCGAGTCCCGGTTTATGCGCATAAACCCGGCGAAAGCGCAGCCCGATCTCGCTCGTCACGTGCCGTAGCCGATTCGCCGTCGCGTCCGGTCGTCTTTCACCGTGCTCTCCGCAACACATGCCAGCATCCGATCGCGGTCGCCGAATGGGTTTATGCGCATAAACTCGGCACAAGCGCAGCCCGATATTCCACGTCACGGGCCGATTCGACGTCGCCCCCTGTCGTCTTTCACCTGGCTTGCCGCAGCACATTCCTGCCTCCGAGCGCAGTCGCCGAATGGGTTTATGCGCATAAACCGCTGCATTCGGATGCTCGACGTCGCGCCTTGCACTGCATCGCTCGCGCTCATCGCAAGACAAGGTCGACGCGTCAGCGAATCAGCCTGGCGCGTCACGTGATTGCGTGACATGTGCCGATCAAAGCTCGCAACAGCACCCCGCGTGGTGACCCGGCTCGTCGCTCATCGTCCTCCGCCTCTGCCGCACCGGTTTATGCGCATAAACAACCCGGCCGTATGGCCAACGCGTAGTCGATGAACAACAATTTCATTGAATTATGAATATCGTCCTGTAGAATTCCAACGACCAAAAACAGGAGTGAAAATTGGCCGCGGAAATCATTGCAGTCACTCAACAAAAAGGCGGCGTCGGCAAGAGCACGATCGCCATGCACCTCGGCGCGGCATTCCATGAAAAGGGGAAGCGCGTTCTCGTCGTAGACGCCGACGGTCAAAACACACTGATTCACTGGTCGAGCGCATCGGGCGACAGTGACAACGGCATCCCTTTCCCGGTGGTCAATCTTGCGGAAGCCGGCGGCCAGATCCACCGCGAGATCAAGAAGTTCATCAACGACTACGACATCATCGTCGTCGACTGCCCGCCGTCGATCACCGAGAAAGTATCCGGCGTCGTTCTGCTGGCGGCATCGATTGCCGTCATCCCGACTTCGTCGTCGCCTGCCGATTACTGGTCGAGCGTCGGGCTGGTCAAGCTGATCCAGCAGGCACAAGTGATGAACGAAGACCTGCGCGCGGTATTCCTGCTGAACAAGACCGAAGAGAAGCGCATGCTGACCCGCGAACTGAAGCGGGCGCTAGAAGAACTCGGCTTCCCGTTGCTCAAGACGCAGATCCCGACGCGGGAAGCGTACAAGCAGGCAATGGCGCTCGGTCAGACCGTCCTGCAGATGAACGATCGCGGCGCGAAGCTCGCTGCCACGGAAATTCGCGCATGCGCCGACGAGATCGTCGCGATGTTGCCCTGACTTTATGCGCATAAAGGAGTCGCATGAAACCCTCCCAATTCGCCAAAGGATTCCAAGCGCGGCCGGATACGACGACGAGCGAAAAGCGCACGGCCCTCGATCGGCTCAACGCGATCGACGGTCTCGTCAAGCCGGAAACGTCCGCTCCCGCCACCGCGAAAGCCGCCAAGAAGGACACGGCACCGCCCCCCGCCGCCATCGCTGACATCGTCGTCGACGCGTCGACCGACGAGACGGCGCAGTATCGCGCGTGGCGTCTCGAGAACCGTTACGCGCCCGGGCAAGTGATCGAGCTGTCGCTGAAGGCGATCAAGCACAGCCCGTTCAACCCGCGGCACTTCTATCTGAAATCGTCGATCGCCGAACTCGCGGTGAACCTTGCGAAGCAAGGTCAACAGCAGGCGATTCACGTGATTCCCGACTACGACAATCCGGGCACGTATTTCGTCAGCGACGGCGGCCGCCGCGTGCGCGCGCTGAAAGAAGCGAACAAGGAAACGGTCAAGGCGATCGTAATCGATCTGCCGATCGGCCTCGAGAGCTACAAGCTCGGGTACGACCTGAACGTCCAGCGCGATTCGCAGACCGTGTTCGACAACGCTGTCGTCTGGCGGCGTTTCCTCGACGACAAGCATTTCCAGAGCCAGAAGGAATTGGCCGAGCATCTCGGCCTCGACGAGTCGACGGTCGCCGTCGCGCTGTCGATCGGCAAGCTGCCGGAAGCGATCATGCAGGAAATGGTCGCTCGCCCTGACCGCTTCGGCTCGAACATGGCGTATCAGGTCGGCCGCTATCATGGCGCGCGCGGCACGGATGCGACGCTGCGCCTGATCAACAAGATCGTGTCCGACGACCTGAGCACGCGCCAGGTATCCGACATCGTGAAGGGTCGCGCGGCCGCGCAGGAAACGCCGAAGCCGGCCAGCCGCCAGCGTTACGCGCAACGCCTCGAGATCAAGCTCGGTGGCGTATCGGTCGGCGATCTGAAGTCGTATGGAGAAGACCGCATCGAATTGCGCCTGCGCGGACTGTCGAAGGACAAGCGCGACGCGATCCTCGAGCAGCTCGAGCGGATGCTGTTGTCGGAGTGATCGGGAAGACGCGGCGGAGTCCGGCAATGCCGGCACCGCCGCGGGCAGGACGGGCGGCTCAGGCCGCCCGCGATTGATTCAGCGTAAAGGACAGCAGATCGCCGTCGGTCGGCTCGCCCCAGGTCTTCTGGGCCAACCAGTCGAAGAAGGCCGTCTCGGCCAGCTTGGAATCGAGGCCGCGCTTGCGCCAGTCTTCGCGCATGTGCGAGCCCAGCGTCGGCAGCGCCTCCGACTCGAACGACTCGCGCGCCACTTCACGTTCCGCCTCGCCCTGCTCGTCGTACAGCGCCTTCGCTTCCTTGCGGCGGTATGCAGTGTATTCGCTCAGCAGACGCGCCTTCAGATCGTCCGGCTGGGCCGCTGCGGCCTTGCCCGGCGTCCCACCGGCCGGCAGGGCCTCGACGGCCTCTACAGGCGGCGCATAGCCCTTCTTCAGCGCATCCTTGAACAGCGCCGCGGCACTGCGCACCGGCGGCAGCGTCGTGCTGCGCATCCGCTGCTCGGTCATCTGCAGCGCGGCACGGATCCGGTTTTCCTCGCTATCCGCGTACAGCGTCTGCGCTTCCTTCAGCGGAATGCCGATCTTCACCATCCGGTCGACCAGCGTGCTGTCGAACACGTTCGGATGTTCGTCGAGCGCGAGCATCGGCTGCTTGCGTTCGGTGACACGGAACTGGATCTCGGCGACCCGCCGCCCTTCGCGATGCTCGATCAGCTCGACGAAGATGTTGGTGACCGCGTTGACCTCCGCGATCGCCGGACGCAGATAGTCCCGCTTGAAGTACTTGTATTCGCGTTTCGCCTCGTCGCCGGCCTCGGTGTCCGGCGTGCCCGACAGGATCGGCCGCCACCATTCCCACGGCTCGCGCATCGTCAGGTGGCTCGGGTTCGTCAGGTAGCGCACGCAGATCTCGTACAGCGCGAGACCGGCGCTGCTGCGCAACTGGCTCTGGAACTGCAGGCTCAGGCGCGCATACTGGACCGGATCGAGCAGCTTCTTCTTGATCTTCGGCGCGAACGAGAATTCGACCCACACGCGGCGCGTTGCCGGGTCTTCGAGAATTTCCGCGTCCGCGATCAGCGTCGAGATCCCCCACTTTCGGCCAGGCTTCTGGCTCGACGTGCCCGTGCTCCACTCGACCTGCACCGACACCATCCGACGCAGGTGTTCCTTCACGAGCGCGGTGTCGTTCGAATCGAATGCAGAGTTGGCGACGATATCCGACAACAGCGCGCGATAGGTATCGCCCGAATCGTCGGCCTGCTGCGCCACGGCCAGCAGGACATTGAACAGCTTGCGAGTCAGGAGGGTGATCTTGCCGCTTTTCGGCTGAATTGCGATCGCCTCGACGGCCTTACGCAATTCGGCTGAACTGGCACTCACCACATCCACATCGGTTTTTTTGGCGCGCTTCGTGGCCATGCGTCGGGTCGGAGGAGAAGTTTCCCGGAAGGATAGCGCCTGTGGTGAAGCGCGTCCAGAACGGCATGCTCACCATAGCGGGTGAAGCGCGCTCACGAAACAGCGCTCACCCCAACGGGCTCCCGTAAATGCTCACCGGACCAGAATCACTGTGCTCCGGACTCACCTTTACCCGTCGCGGCAGGCACCGATTCACAGTTTTTCGCCTGTGCGGAACACATGCCCGACGCGCTCCCGTATCGGCTCACCTTTCACGTTGTCGCGAATTTACGACTTGATTTCCGTGAACTTCGCACAGTATCCACATTGCACCTAACCGATCTCCGTGAACGCGCGCGCAACCGCCTGTATGCATGTACAGGCGCGGCATCGCGGGCGACCGGCGAGGCTGCCTTGCATCCGCGAAAGGCGCGGATGCCGGCGCTTTGAGCAGGCCGATCCGGCCTGGCAGGCGTCCGCTTCGGCACATCTCCACCCATGCCTCAGCAGCCCGGGCGCGCATTGTACAGCGCGCAATCGCCGCGGGCTCCCGAAAAACCTCACCTCTTGAATTCACAGGCCGAACACTCGATTGCCGCGGGATGTCCGGCACAGGCGGGATCGACCCGCTGTGCCTCCCGTATTTCCTCACCTTATCGACAAATGACGCTGTGAAAACCCACTGCAGCAAGGCTCCCGAAAAGCCTCACCGTAACCTCCGCGGTTTCAAAAATCCCAATGTCCTCCGATACTTATGCGCAAATCGCGCATGCGCAGGCCAGCACAGCGATCTCCCGAATAGCCTCACCTTTCCCGGGTATCGATTCGTCCGACAACAGCGTGTCGGCTCCCGAAAAACTTCACCTTTGCCGAAAAAACGCTTGCCAAAATGGCCTCACCATGTAGCTCTGGCGCGGTTTTCAGCGGAAGTAATCGCCCACTGCCCCCGAAAAGTCTCACCTTTGACCATTTTTCGAGCAAATACCGTTCCCGAAAAACCTCACCTGTGAGGTATGCGTCCCGACTGTGGACAGGGTCCCGAAAACCTTCACCTTACGGGGATCTGGCCAGGAAAACCCCGATTTCACTCCCGAAAACCCTCACCTTTACCGCTTCACAGGCCCTGGAGTGGCCTTTTGCTGTGCAAAATGGCGTTCGTTTCCCGGAAATCCTCACACCAAATCCGCGCCGAGTCCCGTGAAACCTCACCTTTCGCCAAAATTGCCTAAAAGAAGGGCAGAATCGGTGGCAGAAACCGGTCCTGAAAAGCCTCACCTATGTCTGCACAGGCAGAAAACTGTGCATGCAGCCACAGCAGGCGTTTCGAGGCTGTGCGGCCCCGGAAACACTCACCTGTGGAAAATTCCATGTTTTGCTGTGCTCCTGAATCCGCTCACGATCTTTCCTGCAACGGCTCACGCAGCTCCCCGAACCCCATCACGTCGGCTCCCGCAGAAGATCACCTTGATTCCCGTAAAGCTTCACCTTGTCGGCCGGAAACCCTTGTCATATAAGGCTGTGCCGTGGCGTTAACGTTTTTAACTAAGGGTTCAAAGGTGTTTACTTCTAATACTCTCAACACGTCCCCTGACGAGTTTTCCACAGACACCCCTAACCCCGACACCCAGCGGCCTGCTCACAGCCGATTCTGTGAAACAACCCCGTTTTTTTTTCGTTTGCCAGAAAATGCTGACAATACAAACGGTTAGGGCAGATTCTTCGTTTTGTTTCACGGAATCTGCTGCTGTGATCGACCACAGGCGTTCACAGCGTCGCTTCCTGTGACTGTTGACGCAAATTTGCAACGCCCAGCGAAAAGAAGTATTGAAAAACACGTATTTCGTTATGATTTCAACGTTCAAATCGCCACGAGTTATGCCATGACCCTCGACGAGATGCGCCAGGTCATCCGGGAAGAGCTGGAATCGCTGCGCGCTGCTGGCGCGCGACGCCAGGAGTTGTCGCTGCATGCGTGCAAGCGCTTGTTCTTCGATCTCGGGATCCGGCCGTCCGCCGCCAATGTTCGCGATCTCACCCAGACCGGCAGCGCCAGCGACATTCCGAAGGACATCGATCACTTCTGGGAGCGGATCCGTTCCGCGTCGAAGGTTCGACTCGAAGGTGCGGCGATTCCGAAAGCCGTCGAGGAAAAAGCCGGCGCGCTGCTCAGTGCACTGTATGAAGAAGCGCTGAAAGCCGCACGAGACAGTCTCGACGCGGATCGCGAGCAGGTCCGCGCGAATGTCACGCAGGCCGAACAGCAATTGCGCGACGCGATCGTTCGGCAGGAAACCCTTGAGGCTGCCCTCGCACGCAGCGAAACCCGCAACGAGCAGCTGCAAGTGCGCGTCACCGAACTCGAGGTGCAGCTTGCGTCACAGGCAACGCACGGTTCGGCAAACGAAGCGACGCTGCTCACCACAGTCAGTCGACTGGAAAAGGAAATGGTCGCGGCCACGGGCCGCGTCGATGTCGAGCAGACCCAGAACGCCGCGTTGCGTGACCGCATCGATGTGCTGCAAGCCGAACTGCAGCAGCGCACCGAGCATTACGCGCAGCAGATCAAGGATGCGGTGGCTGAAGCCGAGCGTCGCGTGAAGCCGATGCTGGTCGAGCTGGATTCGTTGCGCAGCATGGCGTCGACTTACCAGTCCGGATTGCGCGATGTGCAACGCAAGGAATTCGATTTCCTGCAGCAGCTGAGCGCCGCCAAAGCCCGCGCGGACCGCCTCGACGAGCAGTTGCGCAGCCAGAGTGAAGAATTGGAGACGGCGACGCGCGAGAGAAATGCGCTGCGCGCGAATCGCGAGATGAATCCGGAGATCGCCGCGCTGATCCGGCGCCTCGCCGAGACCGGCAAGCTCGATACCGACGCGTTTTCCGTCATCGGCACCGCGCTGGACCACGACACGCCGGTGCCGAACCAGTGCCCGCATTGCGACGGCGAACCCGAACTGTCACATGACGACGAGGGTTTCGAAGTGTCGTGTCCGGAGTGCGAGCACACGTCGGGCTCGTGGCCGTCGCGCTTCGAAGCGGCCACGCGGTTTGCCACGACAGAGCGGCGTTGACCCCAGCCGTCGGCACAGGTGAGACGCTACGGGAAACAAAAGGTGAGGTTTTTCGGGAGCATCGTGACGGTGAGGCCCCGCCTCGCAAGGCTGCTCACGTCTCGTCGGGCGTGAGCAGCACGCATGTCATTCGTGAGATTCGCGATCGGACGTCGCCTCACCCTTATCCTCGCGTTCGATCTGGGCGTCACGCCAGTTTTTCCACGCGCGATGCAGGCGGTTCGACGAAATCGGCTGCATGAAGCCCAGCCACTTGCCGACCCGCTCGGGCGGCACGTCGTGCTCGAACAGTTCCGCCGCATATGTGTTGCGCAGCGTCTGCGGGCTTGCGCGCGCGGTGCGCGACGACGCGATGTCGGCCGCTTCGACGATTGCATCGACCGCGCGCAACATCGTTGCCTTGTGCATCGGACGTCCGGCGTGTGACGCCGGAAACACGAGCTCGCCCGGAATCTCCTGACGCTTGCGTTCCGCGAGCCACGCGTCGAACAGCGCAATCGCGAACGACGCCAGATGCGTTTCCCGTGCGAAATCGGGATGCGTCGACGGAATCTGCAGCGTCGTGCCGCTCGTATTGATGCAACTAAGCGTAAGTACGCGCGCTTCGCCGGTCTTCACGCCGGCACCGAGAAATGCGGCAATGAGCGCCCGGTCGCGGCGCTCTTTCCATATTGCGGCGCCGGACACGACGATCGGCGAAAACAGATAGGTGAGCAATTTCGCGCGTTCGGATGGCGCGAGAAAGCCGGTCGGCTCGTTGTCGCGCGCCTTGCGCCAGATCGCTTCGCCATCCTGAGCGATGAAGCGCGCCGGGTTGGTCGACGCGAATTCGCTGCGCCGAATGTGGTCGAGAACACGCTCGATCAGCCGCAAATAGCGCATGCGCTGCGTTTTCCTGATCGGCAATTCGCCGACGAAATTCGCGATCGATGCGGTGTCGACCGTCGAGAGATCCTTCTGATGCGTGCGCAGCCAGGTGAGAAAGGCACCCCATTGCGCGCGATAGACGTCGGCCGACGACCGACGATAATCCTGCATCGCAAGCCATGCATCGAAGGCGGTTTCGGGCGACGCGATCCAGTCTGATGTGCCGCGATCGAACAGATCCTTTTCCGAGCCGGGCGAGCGAGCTTCCGCAGATAAAGGAAGGGACATGTCATTTTTTCCGTTAGTTGCGTATATGCTAGTTCTTTCTGCAACGTCGTGCCAGTGCGAGACCGGACGACCTGACGCGAGACGCAGACTTCGTCTCGCTCGACACGAGTCGGCGCTGGATCGGGCGAGACGATGACGGGCCCTCGTTCGTGTTCGCTTCCGTGCTGCCGTGATCGGCCAGCCATTCTGCCGCGAAACGGCCAAGTGCGGCCGGGTGCTGGCCAGCGTGCCGCGGGCGTCGCGTGACGGACGCTCGCGGGGCTGCGATCAATCGCCCCAGGCCTTGGCGACGCGGGCGGTCCGCGCCGCGGGTTGCGCATCGCGCCGGCGTGCCTCGGCCTCGTACGCGTTGAGTGCGAACGAGAAAACGGCGGGCAGCGCGTTCGACTGCCCGAAATCGATCAAATCGTCCGTTTCGGGAAACGTCATGTCCGACGGCCGTTCGAACAGTTGACGCATGCCGGCGTCATGCCGGCTGGCAAAGCCGAGGTCCGCCAGCGCCTCGGCTTCGATCGCGTGCAGCAGACGCCACGTCAACGGCACCTGATGGCGGATGTAGCGTTCGGCAATATGGCGAACGATCTTCTCCAGGTCGTGCGCAGCAGCCTTGAAGCTGAGAGCGGCCAAATCTTGTTCTTCGGTCATCGCAGGCTCCGGTCCCATGCAAAGCGGAATGTCCGTATACTGTACAAACATACAGTGTTTTCCGCAACCGGCCGAACGGATGACTCGACGGCGCGTCAGCGATGAATCACGATCAACAACGCTCTCGCTTCGGACTTGCCGGGATTGCGGATCGCGTGCGGCGCGTCGGCCGGGTAGCGTGCGGTGTCGCCGGCTTTCAGGCGACGGGCGGCCTCCGCGGCCTCGATTTCCATCGCGCCCTGCAGCACGGTGAGGTGCTCGCGCGTGCCCGGCTCATGCGCGTTCGACACGAGCGCGCCGCCGCCTGGCAGCGTCAGCTCGTACCACTCGAACTTGCCGGCGAGGTCGATCGGGCCCCACACGCGCAACTGGTACCGGCCGTCGTGGCCGGCCAGCGTCGGGATGTCGTGCGGGCCGTCGACACGAATCGTCTCTGGCGTCTTCGGCTGCGAGAACAGCTCGTCGAGCGTGATGCCGAGCGCATTCGTCAGGCGCCACGCGACTGCGATCGTCGGGTTCGCCTTGTCCCGCTCGATCTCGGAGAGCATCGATTTCGACACGCCTGCCGCGCGCGACAGGTCGTCGAGCGTCAGCTTGCGCTCGTTGCGCAGGCGCTGGATCTGTTCGCCGACGCGCGGCGGCGTCGCGCTGGCCGGCGGCTGAGCGGCGCTCGCGGACGCGCGCCGCGAGCCGGAGGAACTTGCCATTTGGATTCCGTTCGCTTAGAGTTGTTCGGTATTTCGAATTTTAGTTCGGAATAACGGAAAAGAGCGGTCAACCGAACGACCGACTATAACAGTAGCAGGCCGCTGCGGCGCCGCCACGAGCGGCGCGCGGCGGGTTGCGATTCCTGTCAGGAGCTTTGCGATGCGTGATGCCTTTTTCGCCCAGGTGCGCGGCACGCTCGACCAGATCCGCGCGGACGGTTTCTACAAGACCGAGCGCGAGATCGCGAGCCCGCAAGCGGCGGCCGTGCGGCTCGCCGGCGGTACCGGCGTGCTGAATTTCTGCGCGAACAACTATCTTGGTCTGGCGAGCGACCCGCGCCTGATCGCGGCGGCCAAGGCCGGCCTCGACCAGGACGGGTTCGGCATGGCATCGGTGCGCTTCATCTGCGGCACGCAAACCGTGCACAAGCAGCTGGAAAGCGCGATTGCCGCGTTCCTTGGCACCGAGGACAGCATTCTCTATTCGAGCTGCTTCGACGCGAACGGCGGGCTGTTCGAGACGCTGCTCGACGAGAACGACGCGGTGATCAGCGACGAACTGAACCACGCGAGCATCATCGACGGCATCCGTCTGTGCAAGGCGAAGCGCTATCGCTACAAGAACAACGATCTCGCCGATCTCGAAGCGAAGCTGAAGGAAGCCGACGCGGCGGGCGTACGCCACAAGCTGATCGCAACCGACGGCGTGTTCTCGATGGACGGCATCATCGCCGACCTGAAAGGCATCTGCGACCTAGCGGACCGCTACGGCGCGCTCGTGATGGTCGACGATTCGCATGCAGTAGGCTTCATCGGCGCGCACGGCCGCGGCACGCCGGAACATTGCGGCGTCGACGGGCGCGTCGACATCATCACCGGCACGCTCGGCAAGGCGCTCGGCGGCGCATCGGGCGGCTACGTCGCGGCGCGCCGCGAGGTTATCGACCTGCTGCGCCAGCGCTCGCGTCCGTACCTGTTCTCGAACACGCTCACGCCGAGCATTGCCGCGGCGTCGCTCGAAGTGCTCAAGCTGCTCGGCAGCGACGAGGGCGCGAAGCTGCGCGAGCGCGTGCGCGAGAACGGCGTGCGCTTCCGCGAGCAGATGACCGAAGCGGGCTTCACGCTCGTGCCCGGTGCGCACCCGATCATTCCGGTGATGCTCGGCGACGCGCAGCTCGCGACGAACATGGCCGACGCGCTGCTCGGCGAAGGCGTCTACGTGATCGGCTTCTCGTTCCCGGTCGTGCCGCGCGGGCGCGCGCGGATCCGCACGCAGATGAGTGCCGCGCACACCCCCGAGCAGATCGACCAGGCCGTCGCGGCGTTCGTGCGCGTCGGCAAGTCGCTCGGCATCGTCTGACGGAGGGGCAACCATGAAAGCACTGGCAAAGCTCGAGCGCGGCCCCGGCCTGTCGATGACCCGCGTGAAGCGTCCCGAAGTCGGGCACAACGACGTGCTGATCAAGATCCGCCGGACGGCGATCTGCGGCACCGACATCCATATCTGGAAGTGGGACGACTGGGCGCAGAAGACGATTCCCGTGCCGATGCACGTCGGTCACGAATACGTCGGCGAGATCGTCGAGATGGGACAGGAGGTGCGCGGTTTCGCGATCGGCGACCGCGTATCGGGCGAAGGTCACATCACCTGCGGCTTCTGCCGGAACTGCCGCGCGGGCCGCCGGCATCTGTGCCGCAACACGATCGGCGTCGGCGTCAATCGCGAAGGCGCGTTCGCCGAATACCTGGCGATTCCCGCGTTCAATGCATTCAAGATTCCGCCGGAGATTTCCGACGATCTCGCGTCGATCTTCGATCCGTTCGGCAATGCGACGCATACGGCGCTGTCCTTCAACCTCGTCGGCGAAGACGTGCTGATCACCGGGGCCGGTCCGATCGGCATCATGGCCGTTGCGATCGCGAAGCATGTCGGCGCGCGCAACGTCGTCATCACGGACATCAACGACTACCGGCTCGAGCTCGCGCGCAAGATGGGCGCGACGCGTGCGGTCAACGTCGCGCGCGAGTCGTTGCGCGACGTGATGACCGACTTGCACATGACGGAAGGGTTCGACGTCGGGCTCGAGATGTCCGGCGTGCCGAGCGCTTTCACGAGCATGCTCGAGGCGATGAATCACGGCGGCAAGGTTGCGCTGCTCGGCATTCCGCCCGCGCAGACGGCAATCGACTGGAACCAGGTGATCTTCAAGGGACTGGAGATCAAGGGGATCTACGGCCGCGAGATGTTCGAGACCTGGTACAAGATGGTCGCGATGCTGCAGAGCGGCCTCGACCTGTCGCCGATCATTACGCACCGCTTCGCGGTCGACGACTACGAGCAGGGCTTCGCGGCGATGCTGTCGGGCGAAAGCGGCAAGGTGATTCTCGACTGGACGGTCTGAGCGTCATGCACGGCGGCACGTCGCGATCGCGGGTTGCTGCGTGCCGTTCGCCGGATACCGGGCGCCAACGTCCGGTCCAGCATGGGACGCGCCCGGCTTCACTGTCGGGCGCGTGTGCTGGAAGCACAAAGTCTGTCGACAACGTCGGTGATGTCCGGCTTGCGTTCCATCTCACCCACCATCTCGGCAAGCCCATCAGCACGAAAGGTGAGGAGATTCGGGAGCCCGTTTCGGGAGCCTGATTCCGACTCGCGAAGGCGGTCCGCTTCACGCGTCGCGATGTCGATCGGTGAGGATCGCGCATGCCCGACGATCACGATTCGCTTCCGGCGATGCGTTGCCGATCGACCACCCGGCGCCGCCCCATCCCCTACTTCATCCGCTCCTCGGCAAGCCACCGCGGATCGAGCTGAAGATTCAACACGACGAGCCAGCGTCTCGGACATTGCGCCGCGATGCTGACCGCGTCGCCATTCGCACCGGGAAGCGTGACGAAACCATGCTCCGACGCGTGTCGGTAGGCGCGCAACGCATCCGCCTGCAGCCAGTAGCTGACGAGCGCGCACGAAACGAAGCGAAACAGCAGCAGCGTCGCGGCGTCGGGCGCGAAGCCGGCCGCGGCGAGCAGGTGCTGGAATGCGATCGTCAGCAGGTGCGCGACTGCGATCGTAATGACCGTCAGCTTGACGAGGCCGCGCAGACGCAGCGCCGTGCGAAGACGCGCCTGCCTCTGCGCGAGCCGCGCGCGTTCGTCGTGACCGCCATGTTCCGATACATCGTGCTTCATGATGAGGCGGTGCACCGCAACGGCTGAAACGACAGCGTATCGTGCGCACGACCCCGATCGCTGAAGGGCCCGACGGGCTTGCACAGAATCGCGCTGTCGTAGTTGTGACCCGCGAACCGCATCACGTCGATCAGCTGAAACCCTTTACGTACGTAGAAATCGACGAGCCGGATGGCCGCATGCGGCGCGTCGAGCGCGAGATGCGTCGCGCTGCGCGCGGCCGCCCGCTGTTCTGCGAACGCGAGCAGCGCACGGCCGATGCCGCGATCCTGCCAGACCGGATCGACAGCCAGTTGGCCAAGCGTCGCCACGCGCCGGCTGCGATACGGATCGCACGGGGAATCGGGATCGTGCGTGCGCATCGTCAGCGTCGCGACCATGTGATCGTTGCCGAGCGCGACGAAGCACTCGCTGGTGAGCGCGTGCTCGCGCGTCGTGGCGGCAGGCTGGTCGACGCCCGGGCAGTTGAAACCCAGCGCGCCGAGCGGCGCGAACGCGCGGTGCAGCAGCGCCGTCAACGCATCGTACGAATCGCTGCGCGGATCGAAACGCCGCACGACGACGCGGCCGTCGAGCCGCTTCGCGTAGGCTGCATAAGCACGTGTACGGCGCGTGGGTACGGATCGCTGCATGATGTCCTTTCGTGCAACAAGCTGTCCGCAGTGTAGAGACCGCCGGGTATCGGCTTCAAGAAAAAATGTCGTAAAGATGACGTGCGGGATACGGCGCGCAGAAACCGAACGCGCATGTGACGGCGATCACCACACATCGCATTCAACCGCGCAATCCCTTGCACCGGCGTGGTCTTTCCCGCGGGTTCCTTGACGACGGAGAACGATCGTTCTACCGTATACCCATGAACACACATGACGACATTTCCGCCGAGCCGGGCGTGCGCGACCGGCTGCTCGATGCGGCCGAAGCGCTGATCTATTCGGGCGGGATACACGCGACAGGCGTCGATGCGATCGTGAAACGGTCGGGCGCCGCGCGCAAAAGCTTTTATTCGCACTTCGAATCGAAAGAAGCATTGGTGGTGGCTGCGCTCGAGCGGCGCGACGCGCGCTGGATGAATTGGTTCGTCGATGCGACGCTGGCGTGCGGCAAGACGCCGCGCGCGCAACTGCTCGGGATGTTCGACGTGTTGCGCGACTGGTTCCGGCAGCCCGACTTTCACGGGTGCGCATTCCTGAACGCGTCCGGCGAGATCGCCGACCCCGACGATCCGGTGCGCGTGGTCGCACGCGCGCACAAGGCGCGATTGCTGGCGTTCGTGCGCGAACGGCTCGACGCACTGGCCGGCGACGCCGGAATCGACCGGCGCGCGCTGGCGCGCGTCGCGCGTCAGTGGCTGGTCCTGATCGATGGCGCGATCGGCGTGGCGCTCGTGAGCGGCGACGCGACCGCCGCGCGCGATGCACGTGCCACCGCCGAACTGTTGCTCGACACCGTGTCGCGGTCGTCGACGTAGTGAAGCGGCCGCGATAGTCGCGGCCGAACCCTGAACTGGAGAATGCGATGTCCGAATCAGCCGAAGTCCGCCCGCCCGTTCCGCCGTTTACGCTCGACACGGCGCGCCAGAAAGTCCGCGCCGCCGAGGATGCGTGGAACACGCGCGATCCGCAGCGCGTGTCGCTCGCCTACACGCCGCAGAGCCGCTGGCGCAACCGCGCGGAGTTCGTCACCGGCCGGGACGAGATTGTCGGGCTGCTGCAGCGGAAATGGACGCGCGAGCTCGACTACCGGTTGATCAAGGAACTGTGGGCGTTCGGCGGCAACCGCATCGCGGTGCGCTTTGCGTACGAATGGCACGACGATGCCGGCAACTGGTTTCGCTCATACGGCAACGAGAACTGGGAATTCGACGAAAACGGCCTGATGGCGCATCGCCACGCGAGCATCAACGACCTGCCGATCCGCGAGACGGACCGGCTCTATCACTGGCCGCTCGGCCGTCGTCCGGACGATCATCCGGGGCTGTCCGATCTCGGTCTGTAAGCGCGGATCCGGCGGGCGCGACGGAATTGCGAGTGCCCGTCGCGCTTCGTGCAGGAAACCGAACGGAAAACTTCACCTCGGTCGAATGGTGAGGAAATACGGGGGCGCGTTTTCGAAGGGTGAGCTTTTGCGGGAGGCGTGAATCGTGCGGTTGAAGTGACCATTCGGAAGCGTCATGCGCACGCTGTGTGATCGAACCGATCGGCAATTTGGTTGCGCAACGGTTCGCCTGCATGCTGCTGTGACTTCACGTTGCAGGCTCGGGCAGTGTCGCGGGCGAGCCTGCCCTTTCCGCCAAACTCTCCATCTCCTGTGCGTTGGGTGCGTCGAGTGCGTCACTGCGGATCGCTGGTCGCCTGACGAATCGACTGAGCGTTGTCTGGGTGCGAAGCGGTGTGTGGCGCTTCTCACCCATCGAATTCGAAGCGCTATCAGCAGCCGATCGTGCCGAATCGCACTCAGGTGCGCAGGCGCAACTCGTCTTCTTCACCGATTGCATTCAAGGCGGAAGCACCGACGTGATCGCACGGAATGTGCGTGGGTGCGCAATCGTGAGCCGTGTGCTTCACCGATCGAACTCGAGCAGGCGCCTCGTCACGACTTTGACGACGCGCTTCGCGGTGCGCGGTCGCATGTCATGCATCTCACCGACAGGATCCGGAACAAAGGCGACGACGGAGCACACCGGATTGCATGTCAGTGCGTGGCGGCTTGTCGCGCTTCTCACCGGTGGTCATCGCCGGCGCGCTGCCGCACCGGCCACGCGCCTCGCGGTGCGCATCGACGCGTCGTGCTTCTCACCCGAAGCCAACACCGTGCGTCATTGCCCACGCGGTGCGAATCGCCCCACAGACCGCCTCACCTCACGGGCGACGAAACGCATCCGCGTCCCCTCGCCCGCGACCAATCCTCACCCCGCGATCCGCTTCGCGAGCGCCTCGCCCACTTCGACCGTGCCGGCGCTGCCGCCGAGATCGCGTGTCCGCGGCCCCGTGCGCAGCACGTCCTCGATCGCGGCGACGATCACATCGTGCGCTTCACGCTCGCGGCCCGCCCCATTGCCGAGGAAGTCGAGCATCATCGCCGCCGACCAGACCATTGCGATCGGGTTCGCGACGAACTGCCCCGCGATGTCCGGCGCGGAGCCGTGCACGGGCTCGAACAGCGACGGAAACGTGCGGTCGGGGTTGAGGTTCGCGGACGGTGCGATGCCGATCGTGCCCGTGCACGCGGGGCCGAGGTCGGACAGGATGTCGCCGAACAGGTTCGACGCGACGACGACGTCGAAGCGGTCCGGCTGCAGCACGAAGCGCGCGCACAGGATGTCGATGTGCTGCTTGTCCCAGACGATCTCCGGATAGTGTTCGGCCATCTCGGCCGCGCGCGCATCCCACCACGGCATGCTGATCGCGATGCCGTTGCTCTTCGTCGCGACGGTCAGGCGCTTCGCGCGCCGCTGCGCGAGCTCGAACGCGAACTTCAGCACGCGCTCGGTGCCGTGCCGCGTGAAGATCGACTGCTGCATCACCACTTCGCGGTCGGTGCCTTCGAACATCGTGCCGCCGACCGACGAGTATTCGCCCTCGGTGTTCTCGCGCACGATCATGAAGTCGATGTCGCCCGCGCGGCGGCCGGCGAGCGGCGACGGCACGCCGTCGAACAGGCGCGCGGGCCGCAGGTTGATGTACTGGTCGAACTCGCGGCGGAATTTCAGCAGCGATCCCCACAGCGAAATGTGATCCGGCACCGTGGCGGGCCAGCCGACCGCGCCGAACAGGATCGCGTCCATGCCGGCGAGCTGCGCCTTCCAGTCGTCCGGCATCATCTGGCCGTGCTGCGCGTAGTAGTCGCAGCTCGCCCACTCGATGTGCGTGAAGTCGAAGCGGATGCCGAAGCGGGCCGTCACGGCGTCGAGCGCGCGCAGGCCTTCGGGCATCACTTCGCGGCCGATGCCGTCACCGGGGATGACGGCGATTTTGTAAGTCCTGTCGCTCATGCGAGTGCTCCTCCAAGTCTGATCGGGCCGCTGCGCATCGAGTGCGCGGCGGCGGTTGAAGCCATTTTATTTATTTCCAAACAGATTAAAATCGCCGAAAAGGTTAATCGACTTTCCACGAATCGTGAACAAATCGCCGAACCTGGACGACCTGCGCGTGTTCAGCCTCGTCGTCCGCCTGACAAGCTTCAGCGCGGCGGCCGAGCAGCTTGCCGTGTCGCCCGCATACGTGAGCAAGCGCATCGCGCTGCTCGAGGCGCAACTCGGCACGCGGCTGCTGCATCGCTCGACGC
The DNA here is from genome assembly GCF_053427715.1 of Burkholderia sp. MR1-5-21. Taxonomy (NCBI): domain Bacteria; kingdom Pseudomonadati; phylum Pseudomonadota; class Betaproteobacteria; order Burkholderiales; family Burkholderiaceae; genus Burkholderia; species Burkholderia sp. MR1-5-21. The sequence continues at coordinate 59,130 of NZ_JBSAXD010000004.1, read as the reverse complement.
GCCGCGTCACGGTGACGGAAGCCGGCGAACGCGTGCTCGCGCGCGCCGAGAAGATTCTCGACGACGTCGACCATCTCGTCGAGGACGTTTCGACCGCGCGCACGGTGCCGCGCGGCACGCTGCGCATCTCGAGCAGCTTCGGCTTCGGCCGGCACGTCGTCGCGCCCGCGCTGCTCGACTTCACCGCGCGCTATCCGCAGCTGAATGTCCGGCTCGATCTGTTCGACCGGCTCGTCGATGTCGCGGGTGAAGGGTTCGACCTCGACATCCGGATCGGCGACGAGATCGCCGATCACCTGATCGCGCGCCGGCTCGCGGCGAACTACCGGGTGCTGTGCGCATCGCCCGACTATCTCGCGCGGCGCGGCATGCCACGCTCGCTTGCGGAGCTGTCGTCGCACGAATGCCTCGCGATCAAGGAGCGTGACCATCCGCTCGGCGTGTGGCGCCTGAACGTGCGCGGCGAAACAGCGACGGTGAAGGTCGGCGGCGGGCTGTCGACGAATCATGGCGAAGTCGCCGTGCAATGGGCGCTCGCGGGGCGCGGGATCGTGCTGCGGTCGATCTGGGAAGCGGGGCCGCTGATCGCGAGCGGCGCGCTGTGCCGCGTGCTGCCGGAGGCGACGCAGCCCGCGAGCGTGTGGGCCGTCTATCCGGAACGTGTTGCGACGTCCGCGAAAGTGCGCGTATGCGTCGATTTTCTGGCGGAGGCGTTCATCGGTCTGAACGACACCGCGAACGACGATCGCGCGTAACGCGTGTCAAAGGTGAGCTTTTACGGGACAGCGGTGCGCAGGCGAATCCTGCACACCGACGGCGTCACAGCCGGTTGTCTTTCGCGAGCATCAGCACGCGCGCCCAGCGTTGCGCGTCGCGCTTGTCCGTCATCGGCAGCTTCCATTCGCCGCGTGCGGCGTCGCGGATCCGCACCACGAGATGCCAGCGGCCGCCGATCGGCGCGGCCTGGCAGCCGTCGAGCTGCGACAGCGTATAGCGGCCGTCCGCGCCGTCGTGCGACAGCCACAGCAAGCCTTGCGTCGCGGACACCCGCAACTCGCCCCACGCGCGATGCACGACGTGGGTCCAGCCTTGTTCCCTCGTATTCGGCGCGATGTCGCGGCGGCGCCGGATCCACCGCGCGGCCAGTGCGATCGCGAGCGTGGCAGCGAGTACCGCGGCGGCCACCGCGACCGGCTGGCCGAACTGCGCGGCGATCACGTGATAGGTATGAATCGCGCCCCACACGAGGGCGATGAGCGCGAACAGGGCAATGAAAATCGGCATGTCGGAATCAGAAAAGGAACGGACCGGCGCAGGCACCGCGCCGGTCCGCGTTGCACGACGTCACCGCTTGCGGTGGATGTCGTGCGTCACGAAGCCCGAGTCGTTCGCGGGCAACGCGAGGCCGTCCTTGACGGCAAGGGTCTTGCGGATGTCGTCGAGACCTGCGGACCAATGGTCCCGCATCGTCGACAGACCGAACTGATAGTCCTTGTAGTGATGCTCGTACGCCTTCTGCTGGTAGATCAGGTGCTGGATGTTGTACTTCTTGCCGCACGACATCGTTTCCGCCTCGATGCACCACGGATCGTTCTTGCGCATCTCTTCCGGCACCTGCTCGAGCACCTGGCGCAGCACGTTGCGGTAGCGCTGTTCGCGCTGCAGCGTGTCGGTGACGAAACGCGTGCGGCTCGAATACTGGACATCCTTCGTGCGTTCGGCGACATCGGCCATCGTGCGCGGCAGCGGCCCGCGCGCGCTCCACAGGTCGACCTGGAACGCGAGCGTGTCGCGGCGCGGACGCGCGCGCAGCACTTCCATCAGCGGCGTGTTCGACACGACGCCGCCGTCCCAGTAGTACTCGCCATCGATCTCGACGGGTGGGAACGCGGGCGGCAGCGCGCCGGATGCCATGAAGTGCTCGGGGCGCAGCGTCGTCTTCGCGTTGTCGAAGTACACGAAGTTGCCGGTGCCGACGTTGACCGCGCCGACCGACACGCGGGTCTCGCCCGAGTTGATGCGGTCGAAGTCGCACAGCTTCAGCAGCGTCGCGCGCAACGCGGACGTGTCGTACCAGCTGATCTTGTCCGGATGGTCGGACACGCCGGGCAGCGGCGGCGGGAAGCGCGGCACGAAGAAGCCCTGCTGGCCCTGCATCATCGCGCTGGCGGCCTGCGACGCGGTGAAGAACGTGCGGACCTGGTCGATGCTGTTGAACAGTGCGAGCTCGAACGCGGCCGGCATCGCGGGAAAGAATGCCGGCTGGCAGATCGTTTCCCAGAACTGGCGCAGCCGCTCGACGCGATGCTCGGGCGCGTTGCCCGCGATCAGCGCGGTGTTGAGCGCGCCAATCGAGATGCCCGCGATCCAGTCGAGCGGAATGCCGACCTCGTGCAAGCCTTCGAACACGCCGGCCTGGTACGCGCCGAGCGCGCCGCCGCCCTGCAGCACGAGTGCGATCGTCTCGTAGGGCAGCGTGCGCGCGGATGCCGGCGCCCCCGCTTCGTGATGCAGGTCCGCCGCATCGACGGCCTGCTTTTCGGTGAGGGCGTGCGGCTTCATTGCATGAACCAGCCGTGGCTGACGACGAACGATTGACCCGTGAGCGCGGCGCTCGGGAACGCCGACAGGAACAGCACCGTCTGCGCGACGTCCTGCACCGTCGTGAACACGCCGTCGACCGTGTTGCCGAGCATCACCTTCTTCACCACTTCCTCTTCGCTGATCCCAAGCTCCTTCGCCTGCTCCGGAATCTGCTTGTCGACGAGCGGCGTGCGCACGAAGCCCGGGCACACGACGTGCGAGCGCACGTTGTGCTTCGCGCCTTCCTTCGCCAGCACGCGCGCGAGACCGAGCAGCCCGTGCTTGGCGGTCACGTACGCCGACTTCAGCGGCGACGCTTCGTGCGAGTGCACCGAGCCCATGTAGATCACGACGCCGCCGCGATCGTCCTTGTACATGTGCTTGAGCGTAGCCTTCGTCGTCAGGAACGCGCCGTCGACGTGGATCGCCTGCATCTTCTTCCAGTCGGCGAACGCGTAGTTCTCGATCGGGTTCACGATCTGGATGCCCGCGTTCGACACGAGGATGTCGACCGAGCCGAACGTCTCGGCGACCTTGTCGATGCCGGCGTTGACCGCGTCCTCGTTCGTCACGTCCATCGCGACGCCGATCGCCTTGCCGCCCGCCTTGTTGATCTCTTCAGCGACCGCGTTCGCACCGTCCTGGTTCAGGTCGGCGATCGCGACTGCCGCGCCGGCCTTCGCCAGCTCCAGCGCGATTTCCTTGCCGATGCCGCTTGCGGCGCCCGTGACGACGGCGGTCTTGCCATTCAGATTGCTCATGTTCGATTTCCCGTAGTAAAGGGTTTGACAGGAGAAAAGGACTGCGGACGGTATTACTGAGCCAGGTAATCGTAGACGACTTCGCCGAGCCCGAGTGTCAAATCTGCGACGAGATGGCGGGCCTCGACAATCTCGAGCACCGGGAGGTCGGCCACCGGCGCGAGCGCATGCGGCGACAGCTCGAGCGACGCGGGGCCCGTCCATGCGCCCTTCATCACGATGTCCTGCATGTAATAGCGCACCAGCTCGCACACGCGCGCAGTACCGTCGACGTGCGGAATGATCTTCAGCAGGAAATTCGGGCCGGCGAGGCGCTTCGTCTGCTCGGCGATGTCGAGTTCCTTGTGCTTGTAGCCCATCGTGCCGGTCGCGACGCGCACCTTGCCGTAGTCGAGCGTGCCGAGGAGGTGATCGGTGTTCACGTGCAGCGTCGGCGACGCGAGTTTCTTCGGGAATCCCCACAGCTCGCGGCCGCCGGCGATCGGCGGGTGGTCGTCGAGGTACATCGCGAGCGTGTAGCCGCCGGGCTGGCCGTTGTATTCGACGGGAATCACCTGGCCGCTTTCCGTGTAGTCGCCGAAGCCGGTCGAATCGGCCATGCGGATGAATTCGTAATGCACGAGCGGCTCGGTGATCTGCAGGGGTTCCGGCACGATTTCGCGCAGACGGGCCGGATCGGTGCGGTACGTGATGATCAGGAACTCACGATCGACGAATCGGTAAGGGCCCATCGGGAAGGCGGGGCTGGTCAACGGCATTGCAAATGCTTTCGATCGGACATCGCTGGGTTTCATGCGGACTCCTAGTTGTTGATCGGCTTCGTTGATGAGTGCCTGTAATCGTATGCCTGTGCGCAGCCGTTGTGCGATGCCGCAACTGGAATAAATTGTTGCAACAACCGAAGGATTGACTGCGCAAATGTTGACCCGAACAGCGCCAATGGCCTCGATGGACGCTCAGCGCCTTGATCGTCGCAGGCGTCGATGACGTTGCGATGTGGTCAAAGGTGAGCGTTTACGGGAGCGTTGGTGAGGCTTTACGGGAGACGCTCCGCGCGGAATATTGCAATTGTGTGAACTTGTGTTGCAATGCAGGTTCTAAGAACGTCCTTGCGGACGGTTCGGGCGTCTTCCGCCCGTGGGCCGGACGCCCGCAAGGACGCCATTCCGGACGTCATTAAGCATCGCTTAAGCGAGCCGCTCCTAGCATCGTGTGTGACCGAATGGCCGTTCATGCACCCCCGCCCCAAATAATCCGATTCATGCAGAACCTCAATCTCACCCTTTTTTCCGCCATCAACGCCGGTCCGGCGCCGCAACCGGACGTCGTGAGGCTCGCGATCTTCGCCGCCGACTGGCTCGTTTACGCGATTCCGGCGATGCTGCTGCTGACCTGGATGTTCGGCGCGCGCCCGACGCGGCGCCAGGCGATCGAAGCCGGCGTCGGCGCGTGCGTGGCGCTCGGGCTCGCGCAGGTGCTGTCGCATTTCTGGTTCTCGCCGCGGCCGTTCATGATCGGCGTCGGCACGCAATTGATCCCGCATGCGACTGACGGCTCGTTCCCGAGCGATCACATGACGTTCGCGTGGAGCGTGGCTGCCGGCATGTTGCTCGCCGGCACGACGCGCATGACCGGCTTCGTGATGGTGGCGATGGCAGCGGCGATCGCGTGGGGGCGGATCTATGCGGGCGTGCATTGGCCGTTCGACATGGCGGGCGGCGTGCTGGTCGGCACCGCGGGTGCGCTGGCCGCGCACCTGTACGCACGGCCTGTCACGGCGATGCTCGAGCGCATCGGCGAGACCGTGCATGCGGTCGTGATGGGGCGCACGCACGCGCCGTAATCCACGGGAAGGACGAGGCCGGGCGTTCAGCCCGGCGTTTTGACCGCTTCAGCGGCTGTGGCCGGGCCGGCTGCGCCGTGCAGCTCCTCGGCGGTGTCTGCCGGTTGCTGCGCGGTATCGCGCTCCAGCGCGCTTTCCTTGAGGATCGCGCACATCGCGATGAACAGCGCAAGGGCGACGGCCGCGAGGCCGCAATAGCCGGCGATCTTCAGGTTGCGAAGGAAAGGCGAAGCGTGGCTTTCTTTTGTCATGTCCCGGCGCTCCTGGGTCGGACAGCATCGGCTGCCTGTTTGTGCTGACAGTTTTCAGCGCAAACGTAGGTATATACCAGCCGCCGTGCCGATGCCAAGCCGTCCGCGCGCCGGACGCCGCGATTCGCGTCAGTCGTCGAGCGCTTCGTGCACCGCGCTCGCGCCGCGCTTCCAGTACGCCGCCGCGCGAATCCGCCCCTTGTCGACGCCGCGTTCGCCGGTCAGATGCTGGCGCACCGCGCGCATCGAGATTGCTTCGCCGGCTGCCCATACATAGCCGTCGCCGGTCGGCAACGGCAGGTCGCGGACGGCGTCCAGCAGCGCGTCGTCGTTGCCATCGGCGGCTTGCGTTTCGTCGCGAAAACGCCAGATCTCGTGCACTTCCGCGCGCGTGTCGAACGCAATCTGCGCGCTGCGATCCGCGACTTCCAGCACGACCGCCGCGCGCGCGCCGGCCGGCAATTCCTCCAGACGCCGCGCGACGGCCGGCAACGCGGTATCGTCACCGATCAGCAGGTGCCAGTCGAAATCGGTCGGCACGACGAACGAACCGCGCGGGCCGCCGATCCCGAGCCATTGACCGACGCGCGCCTGCGCGGCCCATTGCGACGCCGGGCCCGGGTGGTTCAGCACGAATTCCAGATCCAGCTCGCATGCGGCGCGGTCGAAGCGGCGCGGCGTGAAGTCGCGCGCGACGGGCTTCGGCTCGCCTTCCGGGAACACGGGGCCGTTCGGGCCCATCTCCGGCAGCGCGGGGCGCTCGGCGCCGGGCGCCGGCAGGAACACTTTCACGTGGTCGTCGAACGACGCCGATTCGAAATCCGCCAGATCGGGGCCGCTCAGCGTGACGCGCAGCAGATGCGGCGTCACCGCGTGAAGGCGCACGACTTGCAGCAGGCGGAACTTGAGGGTGTGACGCACGCGGGTTACGGTGCGTTCGGGGGCTTGTTGCATCAATCGGTTCTCCTATGTCGGCCCGAGTTGGCGCTTCGGCGCTTACTCGGGCCCCATGCTTCGCGGTCGGCCCGAGTTTGCGCTTCGGCGCTGGGTCGGGCCCGATGCTTCGTGGTCGGCGGCGCGGGTTACTCGCCCGAGCGGCCTTCGATCTCGGCGGTCGCGCGGCGCAGGATCGCCGCGATGCGCCGCTGTTCGTCGGCCGACGCGCTGCTCTTGTGCAGCAGCGCGTGCTTCAGCGCGACGCGTGCTTCGACGAATTCGGGCAACCAGCCGCCTTGCGACTCGTCCGCCGCCTCGCCTGCCGCCTCACCTCCCGTCTCGCCCGCAAACGCGCGACGCATGAATTCCATCTTTCGCGCGAGGTGCGTGAGGCGCGCAAACAGCGTGTCGACGCGTTCGCGCTGCGTGTCGAGGTGCGTGCGGCCAGCATCCGTCAGTGCGTAGCGCTTGCGGTTGCCTTCCGCCTGCGACGCGACGAAGCCGACTTCTTCGAGATACGTCAGCGCCGGGTAGACCATGCCCGGACTCGGGCTGTAGAAGCCGCTCGAACGTGTATCGAGCGCCTTGATGAGTTCGTAGCCGTGGCTCGGCTGGTCGGCGAGCAGCGCAAGCAGCAGCAGTTGCAGGTCGTCGGAGCTGAACTGGCGGCCGCGCGGCATCGCCTCATCGTCGCCGAAGCCCCCGAAACCGCCTCGGCCGCCGAACGGGCCGCCCCCGAACGAATCGCGGCCGCGACGATGGCGGCCGATCGCATGCCAGAAACCGGTGACCCAGAACGGGGCGGATTGCGCACCATGACCGTCGCAACGGGCATGGCCGCGGAAGTGACTGTGTCGCATGATCGAGTCCTATATGTCGGAAAACATATCTAAAGATATATATCGAAAGATAGGTCGTCAAGGCGATTTATTTGGGGTTGGATGGCGGGTCATTGAAAGAGCACGGATCGGCCAAAGCCAATCCGTGCTCATATCTCCGCTACGACGAGTGGTCCGTTAGTGCACGGCCCGTGCCCGGGCTCACGCCTTCTTGATCAACTCGAGTTGCGTGAGTGCCGTCACACCGTCGTCGAGGCCGAGTTCTTCGACGATCAGACCGTCCTTCAGGCGAAGAATCGTGGTCCCGGTGAAGCGCATGCGGCGGCCGGTCGCTGCGGGCAGCGAACCGATCAGGAAGTCGCTGAAAGCCTGGCCGGTGTGCGTGCCGCCACCTTCCCACTGACCGACCACGTAGTCGCCTTCGGCGATCAGGTCCGTGACACCCCAGAAATTGAGATCCGGGAAGGCGGCACGGAAGTCGGTCATGAATGCCTTGATGTCTTCGCGACCGCGGCGCGGTTCATGCAGCGAGTACTTCAGCAGCATGTCCGGAGCCGCAATCTCGTCGACGATGCTGAGGTCGCACTTCTCGCCCCAGAAACGCGTGAACCAGCGCCCGACGATTTCCTTGTTATCGTCTTCCTTATACATGTTGGACTCCTTATTGATCGCAGTTGATGGAGAGACGGAGTGGATCCGCTCTGAACGAACAATAGCGGCTGATGTCGCTCGCTTCTACTCGTTTCTTGCGGTGCGATTCAAAGAATCTGCATCGGACTTTCTGCTCGCAATGCCTCTGGATTTGACCGCAAGAAACGGATCGAACGATATGTTCGCGATGGTTATCGTTCTTTGCGAGACGGCGCATCGCGCGCGCTGGATATCGCGTGTGTGTACTCGTACACGTGATGCCGATGACGTACTCGCTATTCGGAATCCATCGACGGATCCGATGCCGGAACTTGCTCAGAAAGATAGTGAATGTGAAGACATGAGTACCGACTCCGAACGCGTTGCCGCATCCGCATACGAGGACACTGCGGGCGTCGTAGATACGATCCTGCGTGCGTTGCACGCACAGACCAATATTGCGACGTCCGAGCACGAAACGCGGCTTGACCGACTCGTCGCGTGTTCGCTGGACCTTGACGAGAGCGACGCGCTGTTGCTCGAGGAACTGGCAAGCGGCGCACACGCGAGTTCGCTCAGAGCGCCCACACACTTTTTCGCGGCCTTGAACCAGGCGATTGTCGAACTGCGACTGCCCTCGCTGTTCTGTTCCAGCACCCAGGGCGAGTTCCATCGCAGTATCTGCCCGGCCGCCTATAACGAACGCTCCGGGGAGCATCACCCCGTAGAGATGGCTGAATGGCGGGCAACCTTTCGAGCGATGGCGCCGGAGCAGCAAATGATCGCTGCAACGATTGTCTGGATGTACCGATCAGGTGCCGACTCCATATGGTTGCGGCGTGTTCCATGTACTTGGCTTGCAAGCGAGGCCCTGCGGTACATGCACGACGCTGGTTGCTTGCACATCTGGCTCAGGCTGGTCGCGAGATTTCCAGGTTGGTGAAATGAACTGAGGCGCGTGAGTTTCACCACCGAAACGCGGTCGGCGTAGGCGTGTCCCTGGTTTTGCCTACCCTTGGAGTGGTGCCCGAGCAACTGCGCGGCGAATGCGACTAATTGCTGGTCGAGCGGCGCTCCGTGAGAATTTCCTGCTGAAAAATTCCGATTGAAGATGTCCGACTCATCGATTTCTATAGGGAGAAGAAAGCGGATTCGCTGAGACCCTGCAGTGTTGGAGGTCAGGATGGGAACTCCCGAGACTCATGCCGGCCTCGGGATGCTTTCAATGTTCCAAGTTGCGGGCCGTGGTTGTCGTGTTCTCCGATGAACTCATTGCGACTCAGAATCGATGTCGAATACCGACGCGAGCAACCAGTTGACGATCGTTCGACGAGGAGTCGCTCGATGCGGGGTTGTAGGCGTCGTCCAGTGCCGTGCCGGTCGATCGGCCTGCCTTCATGTAGCTGCCCTGAACATACACGTCGGTTCGCTTCGACAGGTTATAGTCGGCCGTCAGCCCGACCATTTGCCAATGCGGCCGGGATTTGCCGCCGGACGCGTCCAGCGATCCTTGCGTGTAGTAGTACATGGCGCCGAGCAGCAGCGCCGGCGTGGCCTGATAGGTCGCATTGACCTCGTAGTTGTCGAACTTCAGGTGCGACACGGTCTGCCCGGTCGGCACGATCGAACCGGTGATGTACTGGAACGACGTCGGGTTCTTCAAGTCGCTGTGCGTATAAACGAAGCCGAGCGTCGCTTTGCCGAGCTGGTAGTTGATGCCAGCGCCGAACACGCGCTGGCGTTCCGCGAGAAAGCCCGCGTCGTCCGGCGTCACCGCGCCGGCTTCGCTGGCGCCGCCGCGATTGACGTTCAGGTACCCGACGCCGATCGTCAGCGGCCCCCTCGAGTAACCAGCACCAACGCTCTGTGCGTTGTTCAGCGAGAACTGGCCCGCGCTGTTCGAGAACGCGTAGGTCGCGCTCATCTGGAAGCCCGAGAGATCGGTGCTGTAGAACTGCACCGCGTTGTCGAGGCGGAAGAAATTGTCCGTGTTGTCGTTCCCGTACGGGTGATCGAAGAGAAAGCCGCCCCAGCTTCCATTCGCGGTCAACGGTCCGAGAAATTCGACGAGCGAGTCGTACTGCCGGCCGAATGTCAACGTTCCGATCCCGCTCTTTGCCAGCCCGACATAGGCCTGGCGGCCGAATTCGCGTCCACCCTGCGCCAGTCGTCCGCTGCTGGCGTCGAAGCCGTTCTCGAGCCTGAATACCGCCTTCAGTCCGCTCCCCAGATCTTCGTCGCCTTTGATTCCCCAGCGACTTCCCTGCGCGATGCCGCTCACCATTTGCCAGGCAGCGTGGCCGTTGACGTTGCTCGTGTAGTCGATGCCTTGGTCGATCAAGCCGTAGAGCGTCACGGTGCTTTGCGCGTGGGCCGATAAAGCTGCGCTGCCTGCCAGCAGCAAGCCGATCGTTCGTTTCTTCATGTTCCAGTCTCCTCTGATTGCTCTGATCTGTCGGCCGGACACGGCGCGCAAGCGTGCGATGCGTCTGTCGCAGGCGCGCGCCGTCTCCGGCATGCCGCGATGGATGCCGTGAATCGAAACTTTGCTGAAGGCTCGCCCGGGGCTCGGGCGTCCCGCTTACTCGCCGTAGATGTCGAACGAGAAATACTTGTGCGCGAGCGTGTCGTACTCGCCGCTCTTGCGAATGGCGGCGATCGCCTTGTTGATCTTGTCCGCCAGCGGCTTGTCGTCCTTGCGGATCCCGATCGCGACGCCGTCTCCCGATGCGCGCCTGTCCTTGATCTCCGCGCCGGCGAACGCAAATGCCTTGCCGCGCGGCGTGCGCAGGAAGCCGACGTCCGCCTGGATCGCCGTCTGGAACGACGCGTCGAGACGGCCGGTCGCGAGGTCCTGGTAGATCTGGTCGGTGCCCGGGTAGGAAATCACCTGGACGCCCTTCGACGCCCATTCGGCCAGCGCATAGCTCTCCTGCACCGAACCTTGCTGGACGCCGATCTTGCGGCCCTTCAGGGATTCCGCGGTCGGTTGCAGCGTGGAACCCGCGCGCGCGATCAGCCGCGGCGCGCCGGAATAGAGACGGTCCGAGAAATCGATCTGCTGCCGGCGGGCCGGCGTCGCCGTCATCGCCGACAGGATCGCGTCGAATTTGCGCGCCTTCAGCGCGGGAATCATTGCGTCGAAGCTTTGTTCGACCCAGACGCAGCGAACCTGCAGGTTGGCGCAAATCGCATTGCCGAGATCGACGTCGAAACCGACGAACGAACCATCCGGCCGTTTCGACTCGAACGGCGGATAGGTCGGGTCGATGCCGAAGCGAAGCGTCTGGGGATCGGCGGCCGAAGCCACCAGCGGAATGGCGCAAAGCGCGAACTGACTGCGGCGAATCAGGGATTTCATGGTGTCTCCAGACCGGGGGCGCGTTGGCCCATGTTGCGAACGCGTTGCCGTCGATGGTTATCGGAACGGCGAACAGGCGACGGCGCCTGTCTGCCTTGGTCGTTGCGGGGCGCGCTAGCCGAGGAAGCGCTCGACCAGGCGAACCCAGTAGCTCGCGCCGATCGACAGGATGTCGTCGTTGAAGTCGTAGCCGGGGTTGTGCACCATGCATCCGCCCTTGCCTTCGCCGTTGCCGATCAGCAGATAGCAGCCGGGGCAGCGTTCAAGGACGTATGCGAAGTCCTCGCTGTTCGTGATGGGCTTCATGTCGCCGACGAGACCGCCTTCATGGAGCCAGTCGCGCGCGACCGATTCCGCCAGCCGGGTCGCGTCGGGATCGTTGACGAGAACCGGGTAGCCGCGTGCGTAGTCGACTTCCGCTCGCGCGCCGTAACTCTCCGCATGCGCATGCGCCAGCGCCGTGATACGCGCTTCCAGCAAGTCGCGCACGCCTGCGTCGAGCGCGCGCACCGACAGTTCGATGACGGCGGCGTCGGGAACGATGTTCGACGCGCTGCCCGCGTGGATCGATCCGACCGTCACGATGGCGGTTTCGAGCGGATCGACGTTGCGCGAGACGACCGTTTGCAGGGCCATGACCAGCGATGCGCTCGCGACGATCGGGTCGACCGTCTTGTGCGGAACGGCGCCGTGTCCGCCGTAGCCGACGATGCGAATCGTGACGGTATCGGCCGACGCCATGAACGCGCCGCTGCGGAATCCGAACTGCCCGGCCGGCAGTCCCGGCATGTTGTGCATCGCGAAAACCGCGTCGCACGGGAATCGTTCGAGCAAGCCGTCCTCGAGCATCCGCAGCGCGCCGCCCCCGCTTTCTTCCGCCGGTTGGAAGATCATGTGCACGGTGCCGGTGAAGTCGCGTTTGCGCGCAAGATACTGCGCGGCGGCGAGCAGCATCGCCGTATGGCCGTCGTGACCGCAGGCATGCATGACGCCGACATTCGTGCTCGCATAGGGCAGCCCGGTGGCCTCGACGATCGGCAGCGCATCCATGTCCGCCCGCAGGCCGATCGCGCGACCGGCGCCGTTCCTCAACGTGCCGACCACACCGGTGCTGCCGATCCCGACATGCACGTCGTAGCCCCAGCGCGTCAGGCATTCCGCGACCAGCCGGCTGGTATCGAATTCCTGGAAGCTCAATTCGGGATGCGAATGAATTTGTCTGCGAAGCGCGATCATCGCGCGCTCGATGTCGCGCATGCCTTGCGGCACGAATTCGTCGATCAAGGTAGGCATGGGGCTTCCGTATTCGTTTGAAAGTCGAGGCGGAGCCCATCATAGGCAGCGCATTTTTCTGCCGGAAGCCGCAGTTTTGTTATATTGACAACCAAAAGTTATCACGGTGCTCCAGTCGATTTCCGTATGAAAATTCACCAGATCCAGGCCTTGGTCGCGGTCGCCGACGCCGGCAGCATCCGGGCTTCTTCCCGGCTGCTCGGCGTGTCTCAGGCAGCGGTGACGAAGGCGCTGCGCGAACTCGAGAACGAACAAAAGCTGACGTTGCTCTCGCGAAGCTCGAGCGGCGTCACCTTCACCGATGCCGGACAGACGCTGCTGAGCCATGCGCGGTCGATCATCGGGCAGATCGAGCGGGCAAACGGCGATCTCGCCCGCCTGCGGGGCGACCAGTCAGGCAAGCTCACGATCGCGGTCACGCCACTGGTGATGCTGACGTTCATGTCGGAAGCGATCGCGCTGTTTCGTGCGCAAATGCCGCAGGTTCAGCTGGAGATGTTCGAAGGCCTGACGGCCGTCGCATTGCCGCGGCTTCGGGAAGGCACATTGGACCTCTCGGTCGTGCCGCTTACGTCGGTGGTGTCGAGCCGGGAGTTCGATCAGGAACCGCTGTTTTCGTACGAATCGTGCGTCGTCGCGCGACGCGGGCATCCGCTCGCGAACCGGCGGTCGATTCACGATCTGCTCGAGCAGGACTGGGCGGTCAATTACACGGCGAGCAGCTACGACGGAATGATGCACAACATCTTCTGGCAGCATGGCGCCGCGATCGATCGCTCCCGCCTGTATTGCGCGCATTCGAATTCGCTGCTGCTGCAGCTTGTCCGGCACAACGACATGCTCAGCCATTGCCCGAGGCCGTTGCTCCTCACCGATACGATGAGCGACTGGGCGCAGCCGCTCGATCTGGCGGAGCGCTTCGATGTCAATCAGGTCGCAGTCATTGGTCTGCATAACGCGATGCGAAGCAAGGCAAGCCAGTGTTTCGTCGACTGTCTTTCGCGAGCCATTCGCAAGCGCAGTCGTTCCGCGGCGCTTGAAAACCGAAAGCTCTTCGAGAATATCGAATTGCTCTTCTGAGTCGGTGCGCGAGCATCTGTTTCGACACGGCGAAGCATCTGAAATGGACCTTTCGGCTTTGGAAACCGGGCGCCAGGCGGGAGCAGGGCGCCTGTCCCGAGCGGGTCGAATGAGAGGCGGCCGCCCGCGCGACCGCTGCCGGAGCATCGGTCAAAACACGTGGCGAATGCCCGCGCGCCCGACCGCCTGCTTCTGGTTGCTCGACGGGTTGAAGCCGGCGATCTGCGCGACCGGCGCATCGCCCGCCGCCTTCTGGAACGCACCCATCACGTACACGCTGGTGCGCTTCGACAGCGCGTATTCCGCGCTCAGGTTGAACTGGTTGTACTTCGGCTCGGCGTTCGTCGCGTGATCGCGACCGGTCGTGTACGTATAGCCGACGCCGATCGTCACCGCGGGCGTCGGCGTGACGAGCGCCGACAGCTCGTAGTTCTGGAACGTCGCGTCGTGACCGGCGCTGCCCTGCTGGAAGTTCGTGTTCGTGAAATCGGCCAGCACCTTCAGCCACTGCACGACCTGATACGACGCACCAACGCCGAACACCTTCTGCGCGCGCGCCGCGCTCAGGTAATTGCCGTAGATCGCGTTCGTGAAGCCAGGGTAGTTCTGGTAGCCCTGCGTCGACACGCCGGGATCGTTGATGCGCAAATAACCGACGCCGAACCCGACAGGGCCCCACGCATAGTTCGCGCCGACGCTGAAGGTCGCGTTGTCCGAGAACCGGCCCGGTTGGCCGCCGAACGCATAGAGGCCGCCGAACGTGAGGCCCGCGATCGTCGGGCTGCGGTACTTGACCGCATTCGAGATCGGGAACCCGTTGTCGGTGTTGTCCATGTCGTTCGGGTGCGCGAAGTAGTAGCCGCCGATGTTGCCGTTCAGCGTGAACGGCTCGACGTAATCGACGATCGAATCCCATTGCCGGCCGAGCGTCAGCGTGCCGAGCCGCGCATCGCTCAACCCGACGTACGCGTTGCGCGAGAATGCGAGCCCGCTGCCGAGGCGGCCGGAGTTCAGGTCGAAGCCGCTTTCGAGCCGGAAGATCGCGCTGAGCCCGCCGCCGAGATCCTCGCTGCCGCGCACGCCCCAGCGGCTGCCGGCCGTCACGCCCGACGCGAGCTGCACGAGATGCTTGCCCTGCACGTTGGTGACGTAGTCGACGCCGTCCTCGACGATGCCGTACAAGGTAACGCTGCCTTGTGCGTGTGCGGACGCGGCTGCAACGATTTGCAGTGCGAACAGAATTTTCTTCATGATTATCCTCTGGTATCCGGTAAATGAAAGACGACGAACGGTGGAGCGGGCCGGCTATCGCCTGTGCGCGCTGCTCCGCGCCGCGATTACACGGGCGATCGCGGCGCGGCGTGTGAGACGAAGGGAGGGCGTCCGCTCAGTCGCGCTCAGTCACGATATGCGCGGAGCAGCGCGTCGGCTGCGCGGAAGTCGGCGGTGAGCGGGCGGTCGCGTTCGAGGAACGCGACGCGGCCGCGCAATGCGCTGTAGAGCGGGACCGTGGCCGGCGCGAGCGTGAAGGCCGGCTGCTTGCGCTGGCGCAGATCGATGGCTTGGCCCGCCTGCACGAGTTCGAGGCCTAGCAGCGCGTAGCTCGCATCGATCTGCCGCTGGACGCGTTGCACGACCTCGGGCGCGTTCGTCGCGACATCTTCGATGCCGCCGGCGACGGGCAGATAGTCGAGCGATACCGGCATCGCGAGCGACTTGACGGTCATCGCGAGCGCGGTCGGCGGCTTCTCCATCGCGCCGAACGCGTGAACCGTCTCGTCGGTGCCAAGGAAGCGGCTCAGGCCGGTCAGGTGCGGATCGTTAAGCTTGACGATGCGCTGCGCGGACGCAAGCGCGTTATGGCCAAGCGCAAGCCCGAGCTGCTCGAATGCGAGCACCCACGGCAGCGGCTCGAAGTTCGCGCTCGGCAACACCGCGCCGCCGCCGTCGACATAGCCCGCCGCATCCTGCGCGCGCGCGGATTTCGGCGTGACGCCGACCGCGACGCCGGGGTTGTCATCGCTCGAATTGAGCTGGATTCGCAGCAGTTCGCGCGCCTCGTCATAGGTCCGGTCCTCTTCGCCGAGCAGATAGACGCCGGAACGGAAGCTGAGCGGATCCTGCAGCGGCCGGTCGGGATCGCGGTTCCACAGGCTGCTGCCCGCGAGCAGCGTGCGCAGCGTCGCGCCCGTGCGCACGGTGGCCGGAAACGGGCGCAGCGCAAGCGTATCCTCGCGGAACGGCGACACGTTGCCGTTCAGACCCTGGAGGCTGAGCGCGAACACGAGCTTCGATACGCGCGCGAGGTGCGCCATGTCGGTGAGCGCCAGCGCCGCCATGCCGGCCGAATAGGCGTTCGAGCTCAGAATCGCGAGCGCATCCTTGCCGTACGGGCGAATCGGGGCGATGCCGGCCGCCTTCAGCGCATCGGCGGCAGGGAGCTTGCGGCCCTGGTAGTACACGTCACCCTCGCCGAGCATCGCGAGGCCGACGTGACTCAGGATCGTGATGTCCGCTTCGCCGATTGAGCCGTCCGCCGGCATCGCCGGCGTGATGCCGCGGTTGAGGAGCTGCGCGTAGGCATCGACGATCGCGGGTTGCACGCCGGCGCCGCCGTCGAGCATCGCGTTGAGGCGGGCTGCCATCGCGGCCCGCGCGACGCGGATGCTCATGTCCGGCCCGACGCTGCCTGAGTGCGCGTGGATCAGTCCGATGTTGAAACGCGAGGATGCGTCGATGACTTCGCTGGTCAGCTTGCCGTGCGCGTCGACCATCTCGCGATCCTTGTTCAGGCCGACGCCGACCGTCAGGCCATAGATCTGCTGGCCGGCCCCGGCGGCCTTCAGCAGCACGTCGTGCGCGGCGACGACCCGCTCGCGCGCGGCCGGTGCGATCGCGACGGCCTCGCCGTCGGCGATGCGGGCGATCGATTCGGGGGTGACCGACCGGCCGTCGAGCGTGACGTCGGCGAAAGCGGGAAGGGCGGCGAGCAGCCCGAGCGCGACCGCGCTTCGCGTAATGAAGCGTTGCATGAAAAGACTCTCCGTAATCAGGCGTGACGAGGTGTGGAAGGCAGTGCGGCGATGGACGCGAGCGCGATCGCGCAGGCTGCCATCACGTACCAGGCGGGGGCGAACGGGCTGCCGGTCTGTTGCGTGAGCCACGCGAGAATCGCGGGCGCGAATCCGCCGAAGATGGTCGCGGCGACGTTGTAGGACAGCGACATGCCGGTTGCGCGCACGCGCGTCGGAAACAGCTCGGACAACGCAGCCGGCGCGACGCCCGTGAAGATCGCGACCATCACGCAGAACGCGCTTTGCACCGTGATCAGCGCGGCGAGCGTATGGGCGTCGTTCAACCAGTTCAGCAGCGGGTAGACCGATACCAGCATCAGTGCGGCGCCGGCGGCCAGCACCGTGCGCCGACCGAAGCGATCCGACCAGCCGCCCGCGCACACGCAGGTGACGGCCATCAGGCAGTTGCCGACCAGCGATGCGATGAATGCGTCGCGCCCGTCGAAATGCAGCGCGCGCTGCGCGTGAGTCGGCATGTAGATGACGAGCGCGTACACGCACACCGCCCACAGCACGGAGAAGCCGGTGCCGATCGCGAGCTCGCGCGGATAATCGCGCACGACCTGCAGCAACGGCGTCTTGCGCGCCGTGTGCTCGCGCTGCGTGCGCGCCATTTCCGCCCGGAAATGCGGCGTCTCGTCGAGTGTCTTGCGCAGCCAGAGGCCGACCGGCGCGATCGCAAGCCCGAGGATGAACGGGATCCGCCATCCCCAGTCGCCGATCTGCTCGTGTGACAGCGTGAGCGTCACGCCGGTGGCGACCAGCGCGCCCAGGATGTTCGACACCGCCATGCTGGCCTGCAGCCAGGACGCATAGCGGCCCTTGCGCTTGGCCGGCGCATGCTCGATGAGGAACGCCGCCGCGCCGCCGACTTCGCCGCCGGCGGAGAACCCCTGCAGCAGGCGTCCGCACAGGATCAGCAACGGCGCGCCGATACCGATCGCCGTGAACGGCGGCGCGAACGCGATGACGGCCGTGCCTGCCGCCATCACGAGAATGGTCAGCGTGAGCGCGGCTTTCCGGCCCGCGCGGTCGCCGTAGACGCCGATCACGAGCGCGCCGAGCGGCCGTGCGATGAAGCCGATGCCGAACGCCATGAACGCCTCGACGAGCTGCGTGCCCGCATCGCCGCGATGGAAGAAGTTCTGCGCGATATAGACGGCAAAGAACGCGTAGACGGAAAAGTCATACCACTCGAGCGCGTTGCCGATCGTGGCGGCGGCGATCGCGCGCCCGGCAGGCGACGCGGAAGGCGACACGGGCGCGGCCGTGTCGAGGGGAACCGCGGATTGCTTCACTTCGATCTCCGGTCGTGCGGGGCGGCTCACAGCCGGATATGCGGAATCTGCTTGCGTGCGACCTCGTCGAGCGCGTCGTCGTAGCCGGCATCCGCATAGCGGATCACGCCGAGCGCCGTGTCGTTGGTCATCGACAGCGTCAGCCGCTCGTTGGCCGACGCGCTGCCGTCGGCGACGACGGTGACGCCCGCGCTCGTCATGTAGCCGCTGTAGCCGCCGCCGCCCGAATGGATCGCGACGAGGTCGGCCATCGACGAGCAGGTCACCATCGCATTCAGCAACGGCCAGTCGGCCACGGCGTCCGAACCGTCGCGCAGGTTCTCGGTCATGATGTTCGGATGCGCCATCGCGCCGGCGTCGAGGTGGTCGCGCGTGAAGGCGACCGGCCCGGCGAGCACGCGGTCGCGCACCATCGCGTTGACGGCGAGCGCGAGCTGCGTGCGCTCGCCGTGGCCGAGCCACGCGATGCGCGCGGGCAAGCCCTCGAACGGCACGCATTCACGCGCAAGCCGGATCCAGTTCGACACGATCCGGTTGTCCGGGAAGTGCTCGAGCAGGTAGTCGTCGATGATGCGGATGTCGTTCGGGTCGTTCGACAGCGCGATCCAGCGGAACGGCCCGATCGCGCGGCAGAACAGCGGGCGCAGGAAGGCCTCGGTGAAGACCGGAATCTCGAACGCGCGCGCGACGCCGCCGTCCTTCGCGTGCGTGCGGATCAGGTTGCCGTTGTCGAACACGACCGCGCCGCGGTCCTTGAAGCCGAGCATCGCCTCGACGTGGCGGACGATCGACGCGCGGCTCGCATCCATCAGCTTCGCGCGGTCGCTTTCGCGCAGCGCGCGCACCTCTTCCAGCGTGTATCCGGCCGGCACGTAGCCGTAGACGAGATCGTGCGCGGCGGTCTGGTCGGTGACGACATCGGGAACGATGCCGCGCGCGAGAATGGCCGGAAACACGTCGGCCGCATTGCCGAGCAGGCCGACCGAAATCGGCTCGCGTCGGACCTGGGCG
This sequence comes from Burkholderia sp. MR1-5-21, assembly GCF_053427715.1. Taxonomy (NCBI): domain Bacteria; kingdom Pseudomonadati; phylum Pseudomonadota; class Betaproteobacteria; order Burkholderiales; family Burkholderiaceae; genus Burkholderia; species Burkholderia sp. MR1-5-21. The sequence goes on along the minus strand of NZ_JBSAXD010000004.1, from coordinate 40,170 downwards.
TCGCGGATCAGCGCGAGCGCCTCGTCGAGATCGCGCGCCTGACGCTCCAGGAAGCCGATCTGCAGGCGCTTGTCGATGCGAGTCTGGTCGATCTCGACGACGAGCGTCGCCGCGTTGGCCATCCGTCCCGCGAGCGGTTGCGCGCCGCCCATGCCGCCGAGGCCGGCCGTCAGGATGAAGCGGCCGCGCAGGTTGTTGTCGAAATGGCGTTCGGCGATGCGCGAGAAGATCTCGTAGGTACCCTGGATCACGCCCTGCGACCCGATGTACTGCCAGTCGCCCGCTGTCAGCCCACCCCAGCAGATCAGGTTGCGCTGCTCCAGATCGTAGAAATGTTCCGCCTTCGCCCACTGGCCGACCAGGTTGCAGTTCGCCATCACGACGAGCGGCGCATGCGCGTGCGTGCGCAGCAGTGCGACCGGCTTGCCGGACTGGACGACGAGCGTCTGGTTCTCGTCCATTGTCTTCAGCGCGTGGACGATCGCGTCGTGCGACGGCCAGTCTCGTGCGGCGCGGCCGAGTGCCGCGTAGACGATCAGTTGTTCGGGATTCTCGCCGACGGCGAGCACGTTCTCGAGCAGGCGCAGCAGCGCTTCCTGACGCCATCCCTTGCAGCGCAGCGTGTGGCCCGAGGTCACCTGGAATGCATGATTCATCGTCGTGCCTCCGGTTCAGCGCGCAAGCGCGTAGTCGGCGATCGAGATGCCGAGCGCCGCTTCGACGGGCGGATAGACGGCCGGATCGAACACCGACGACGACAGCGGAATGTGCGCTTTCGCGATCCGCAGCACATGGATCTCCATCCCTTCCTTCAACTGCCCCGCGCTGACGGGGCGGCCGTCGGCGTCGAGTGTCGTGATCACGTCGGGGTAGGTCGCGATCCGTTCGCCGTGTGCGTCGTCAACCGCCATGTGCTCGTTCATCACATGAATGACCACGCGCTTCGCGCCGCTGCCGAGATGGACGAGGCCGACGTCGAACGCTTCGCGCGTGTATTCGAGCGTATTGCGCTCGACCTTGCCGCTCGCGATGATCTCGCCGTGCGTGGACGCGCAGATCGCGTCGATGACCGCACTGCCGCCGCGCCGCTCGGCGTCGATGATCGCTTCGCCGAGCGCCAGCGCGCGGCTGATGCCGCCGAGTGCCGCATGCTGGCGCACGTAGGATGCGCGAATCGGGTTGCGGCAGCTCGCGATGAATCCGCCCGTCATGTCGGCGGCCTTGCGCAGCACCGGCGACACCTTCGCGGTCGCGCCGCGCACGACGACTTCCATATACGCGTGCTTGTCGCGGTTGCCGCCCGCCGCGGCCTGGATCATCGGCGCCGCGCTCGATGCGAGCCCGAGCGAGCCCATGTCGCCGGTCGGATGCGCACGGATGTCGCCCACAGCGTCGACGACCTTGGTGCCGAGCAGCGCCGACGGCAGCCAGCCGTTCAGCGTGCTGGACATGCCGTTCTGCCCGATGATGAGCCCCGCGAGCGGTGCGCCGAGCGCATCCTGCACGAGTTGCGCGGCCTTCACGTAGTCGGCGCCGAGCATCTGCCAGTCGGTGAGGCCGCCCGGCGCGCCGATCGCGGCGGCCGTGGCGACCCAGGCGTCGTCCGCCAGCTCGTCGATCGAAACCAGCTCGGGGCGGCCGATCGTGACCGCGAGGGTGCCGAGCTCGCGGCCGTGATCGGCCCAGCCGCCGCCGCCGCACGCGAAAACCGAGCCGCCTTTGACAGCGGCTTCGACGTCTTTCAAAGACAGGATGCGTCCCATGTGTCGTTTGTCCTGAGAGGGAGAAAGGGAGGTACGCGCCACGCGGAAAGCCTTGTGCAGCGGTACTGTCCAAACGATTCTAGGGACGCCGAATATTGAGCGTTATTGCTATTTTATGGAGACTTCATAACGCGATGTTAAGGCTAGGGTTATCCCGCGATGCCGTTCCGGCAGGCGATTTCACGCGCTGACGGCGAGCGTGCGCAGCGTCTCGATGAACTCGTGCGCGAGACGCGACATCGGCGCGAGCACCGGGTGCAGCACGCTGACCGGCGCGGTGATGGTCGGCACGATCGGCTTCACGACCATCTGCGGCCACACGGGGCCCGCGACGGTCAACTCGTCGATCAGCGCGATGCCGGTGCCGGCCTGCACGAGCGCGCACGCGACGTGCGCCTGCTGGACCTCGATCTTCACCTGCGGGACCAGGCCCTCGTCGCTGAACAGCTTGCGCACCAGTTGGCCGAGCGGAATGTCGCTCCCATAGCCGATCAGCGGCGTATCCGCGAGGTCGCGCACGGCAAGGGACTTGCGGCGCGCGAACGGGTGCGAGGCCGGCACGGCGGCCACCATCCGGTTTTCGTAGAGCGGCAGGATTTCGACGTTCGGGTGCGTGTCCTGCAGGAACGCGATGCCGAGTTCGACCTGCTGCGTCAGGACGGCCTGCAGCAGCACGCTCGGAATCATCGTGTGCAGGATGATGCGCACGTCGGGGAAGCGCTCGTAGAACGCCGCGATCGCGCGCGGCAGCAACGATTGCCCGAGATTGGGGCTGCACGCGATGCGCAGATGGCCCATCCGGTTTTCGATCAGGTCTTCGGCGATTTCGTTGACGCGTTGCACCCCCTGGTACACGGCATTGACTTCGACGAAGAGACGCTGCGCTTCCGGTGTCGGATAGAGGCGCCCCTTGATGCGCTCGAACAGCGCGAGGCCGAGCCGTTGTTCCGCATACGAAATGAGACGCGACACGGCGGGCTGCGACACATGCAGCAGCTTGGCCGCGCCGCTGATCGAGCCGGTCAGCATGATCGCGCGAAACACTTCGATCTGCCGCAGGTTGAGACGCACAGCCTTAACTCCGTGTTATGTGAGGACGATAAATCGGCATAAGACATTCTGGCAGAACGCTGCCTAAACTGCTCGTGATCAAAAATGCAGGAGGTCGAGGTGAGCGATTTCGAGCAGGTGGTACGCGGCCGGCTGGTGGATGCGCGGCAGATCGTCGACGACGGGTGGCTCGCGATACGCGAGGGCATGATCGTCGCGCGCGGCGCGGGCGCGCCGCCGGCGGCGCGCGACGTGATCGACGCGCGCGGGCAGTGGGTGCTCCCGGGTGTTGTCGATGGGCAGGTGCACGCCGGCAGCCAGGCGAATCAGGAAGGGCTCGGTCATGCGTCCCGCGCGGCGGCGGCGGGCGGCGTGACGGTGATGGTCGACATGCCGTACGACGATCCGGAGCCCGTCGCGTGTCGCGCGCAGCTCGATCGCAAGATCGCCGAAGTTGAGCGCGACTGCCACGTCGACGTCGCGCTGTTCGGCACGCTCAACGCGCAGCACGGGCTCGATGCCGCGGCAGGGCTGATCGACGGCGGCGTGTGCGCGTTCAAGTTCTCGACGTTCGAGGCGACGCCCGGCCGCTTTCCGCGCGTGGACGAGGACGTGCTGTACGAAGCGTTCCGTTTGATCGCGCCGTCGGGTCTGGCCTGCGGGGTGCACAACCAGATGCAGGAGCTGACCCGCAAGAACATCGCGCGCATGACTGACGCGGGCGACACGGGCTGGGATGCATTCCTGCGCGCGCATCCGCCGTTGATCGAAAATCTCGCGACCGCGCTGATCTACGAGATCGGCGCCGAGACGGGCGCGCGCGCACATGCGGTTCACGTGTCGACGTCGCGCGGGTTCGAGCTGTGCAACATGTATCGGCGCGCCGGTCATCGCGTGAGCATCGAAACCTGCGTGCAATACCTGCTGCTGGACCATGAAACGCATACCCGGCGCTTCGGCGCGAAGACGAAGCACTATCCGCCGATCCGGCCGAAGGCCGAGCAGGACCTGCTGTGGACGCACATCGCGCGTGGCGAATGCACGTTCGTGTCGTCGGACCACGTGAGCTGGGGACTCGAACGCAAGGGCGATCCCAACGTATTCCGGAACGCGTCGGGCGGGCCGGGACTCGAGACCTTGCTGCCCGCATTCTGGACGGGTTGCGAACAGCACGGCGTCGCGCGGACGCGCGTGGCGGAATTGCTGGCGACGAATCCGGCCCGGCACTTCCTGCTCGACGACCGCAAGGGGTCGCTCGACGTCGGCGCGGATGCGGATTTCGTCATCCTCGCGCCGGAGCGCTACCGGTTCGATCCGTCACGCAGCCTGTCGGCCGTGCAATGGAGCACGTTCGAGGGCATGGAATTCACGGTACGCGTTGCGGCCACCTATTGCCGGGGCGCGCTCGTGTACGACGGCGCGCGGATCGTCAATCGCGCGGGCGCGGGCCGCTTCCTGCGGCCGCATGACGGCCGGCCGGCCGCGAAGCAACGGGAGGAGGCATGAGCACGATCGCTTTTCCGCCGCTGAATGCGGAGCGTCTCAATGCGCGCGTCGAGCAGCTCGCGCGTTTCACCCGGCCGGACGTGCCGTGGACGCGCCGTGCGTTTTCGCCGTTGTTCGCCGACGCGCGTGCGTGGCTCGCCGGCCAGTTCGCCGAGGCCGGCCTGTCGGTCTCGCTGGATGCGGGCGGCAACCTGATCGGCCGTCGCGACGGCAGCGGCCGCCGCGCGAAGCCGTTGATCACGGGTTCGCATTGCGACACGGTGGTCGGCGGCGGCCGATTCGATGGCATCATCGGCGTGCTGGCCGGGATCGAGGTCGCCCATACGCTGAACGAGCAGGGGATCGTGCTCGACCATCCGCTGGAAGTGATCGACTTCCTGTCCGAGGAGCCGAGCGACTACGGCATTTCGTGCGTCGGCAGCCGCGCGTTTTCCGGCCTGCTCGACGCGGGGATGCTGCGTGCGAAGAACGCCGAAGGCGAAACGCTCGGCGAAGCGTTGCGGCGCATCGGCGGCGATCCGGACGCATTGCATGCGCCGCTGCGCGCGCCGCACAGCACGGCGGCGTTCGTGGAACTGCATATCGAACAGGGGCCGGTGCTGGAAACGCGCGGCCTGCCCGTCGGCGTCGTGACCAATATCGTCGGCATCCGGCGCGTGCTGATCACCGTGACCGGGCAGCCGGACCATGCCGGCACGACGCCGATGGACATTCGTCGCGATGCGCTCGTCGGTGCCGCGCATCTGATCGAGGCCGCGCATGCACAGGCGTCGGCCATGTCCGGCAACCCGCATTACGTGGTGGCGACGGTCGGACGGATTGCGATGACGCCGAACGTGCCGAATGCCGTGCCCGGACAGGTCGAGCTGATGCTGGAGGTGCGCAGCGACAGCGACGCGGTGCTCGACGGCTTCCCCGAAGCGCTGCTGTCAGGCGCGGCCGAGCGGCTGGACGCGCTCCGCTTGAGCGCGCGTGCGGAGCATGTGAGCCGCGCCCGCCCGACGGATTGCCAGCCGCTCGTGATGGATGCGGTCGAGCAGGCTGCCGGTCAGCTCGGCTACCCTAGCATGAGATTGCCGAGCGGCGCGGGGCACGATGCCGTGTATGTCGCGCCGACCGGGCCGATCGGGATGATCTTCATTCCATGCCTGGGTGGCCGCAGCCATTGTCCCGAGGAATGGATCGAGCCGCAGCAGTTGCTCGATGGCACGCGCGTGCTGTATCAGACGCTCATCGCACTCGATCGCACGCTGGCCGCGCATGACACCGGCCGTTGATCTGCGCGGCGAGCGCGGCGCGCGTGCGGCCGATTTTGGCTGGAATCTGTCGGAGACCTGAATTCATGGGCGAACCCACCATGCAGGGCGGCGGAGCCGCAACCCGGCTCGGCCTGAAGGCGAACTGGCGCCAGTTCGCGCTGCTCGTGCTGATCAATGCGTTCGTCGGCGGCATGGTCGGGATCGAGCGGACCGTCGTGCCGTTGATCGGCTCCGAGACGTTTCACATCCAGTCCACGACGCTCATCACGTCGTTCATCGTCAGCTTCGGGCTGGTGAAAGCGGTCGCGAACCTGGTTTCCGGTCAGCTCGCGGACACTTGGGGCCGCAAGCGCGTGCTCGTGATCGGCTGGCTGCTGGGGCTGCCGGTGCCGTTCATGATCATCGCCGCGCCGAACTGGGAATGGGTGATCGCGGCCAATGTGTTGCTGGGTCTCAGCCAGGGCTTTGCGTGGTCGATGACCGTGATCATGAAGGTGGACCTCGTGGGGCCGAAGGGGCGCGGCCTCGCGGTGGGGCTCAACGAGTTCGCGGGCTATTTCGCGGTCGGCCTGACCGCATTCCTGACCGGCTTTCTGGCTAGCCGCTACGGCCTGCGGCCGATGCCGATCTATCTGGGCATCGTCTATGCGGTCGCCGGACTGACGCTGTCGGTGCTCGTCGTCCGCGATACGCGCGACCACGTACGCCTGGAGGTCGGCAAGCCGAAGGAAGCGTCGTCGCTATCGTTTCGCGACGTGTTCCTGCTCACGTCGCTGAAGGATCGCAACCTGTTCGCGGCGTCGCAGGCCGGATTGATCAACAACCTGAACGACGGGATGAGCTGGGGCATCTTCCCGCTGTTTTTCACGGGACTCGGGCTCGGCGTCGAGCGGATCGGCATTCTCAAGGCCGTCTATCCGATCGTGTGGGGCGTGTGTCAGGTCGTCACCGGGCCGCTGAGCGACCGCTGGGGACGCAAGGGCCTGATCGTCGCCGGGATGTGGGTGCAGGCCGCGGGACTGCTGCTGACCGCGCTGACGGGGCAGTTCCGGTGGTGGCTGGTCGCGAGCGTGCTGCTCGGCCTCGGCACCGCGATGGTGTACCCGAGCCTGATCGCGGCGGTTTCCGATGCGTCGGACCCGCGCTGGCGCGCGCGGTCGCTGAGCGTGTACCGGTTCTGGCGCGACCTCGGGTATGCAATCGGTGCGCTGTCGGCGGGGCTCATCGCGGACCGCTTCGGGTTCGCCGACGCGATCCTCTCGATTGCGGCCGTCACGTTCCTGTCAGGCATCGTGGTGGCGATTGCGATGCGTGAGCGTCGTTGACGGATTCAGCGGCGAAAACGCTCTGCAGAACGTATTTCGTCGGAGTACTTTCCAACTCCGAACGGAGCCTGGCGCGGTCGGTGGTGTCGGTTCGGTCGATTGTTGAAAGGAAAAGGCATTTTAGGGCACGGACTCAGGCTGCATGACACTTTGCAAAGCTCCAGACATCGCTGTATAGCGGTTTGGTTTCGACTGCCACTGGATTCATCATGGCGTCGCGAGCCTGGCGCACCTGACGTGCCGCTTCGATGTCGGTTATGCCGCGCGCCCGCTGGAGCAACTGGTCGAACGTGATTCACTGGCGTAAGAAGCGGTTGGCGTGCGCAAGACTGGCGAGCTTTTCGAGCGGCATCTGGACGTCCTGATGCCGGTGTATCCGTCGCAGCCGGCCCGGCCTTCGCGGTGCCGGCACTTCGGTGCCGAATAGACACGGCCGATGGAAAATCAGGAACGGGTTCAACAGGTCTTCGCAGAACGCGTTGAACTGCGCGGCCCGCTCGGCGGGCACATAGGCATAACCCGAATTGCCGACATACCGCTGCGTCGTTCTTGGCTTCGGCCAGCGCATTGTCGTTGCAGCACCGAGGCCGCGAGCGTGTGAAGTCGGTGCGCGCCTGCTCAAGCATGGCGGCCACCTCGTAGTTGATGTGTTCGGAACCGCCGTCCGAATGAAATCACAGGATCTCGAGCGGGAGTTGCGCCAGCATCGCGCGCTGTGTCGGTAGCATGTGTTCGCGCCAGGGTGTTGGTACGATCGCTACCACCTGCCATTGCGTGACGCAGTCGACCGCATTGATGTGATAGACGCTCCAGCGACCGCGGAAGTCGCCCCTGACGCACGCTATCGATGCGGATGAAGCCGGGCCGTTTCTCGGGCGTCGGAGCCCGTCGAACCGCGATGGCGGCGGCCCTCAGATAGGCTCGCGTCCGCGTGCGAATCGTGTGGCGGCCCTGATACTTGGCCGCGCGGCGCAGGTTGTAGAGATGCGATGACGACAGGTGCTGCAGTCGCACGAACCGTTCGTCGCCATAGACCTGATACATGCGTCGCAACACGGCCACCATGGTGGATTCCGAGAAGTTGGCCGTACTCGCGCTCGGCCTCTGCCAGCGCGTCCAGATCCGCCTCCGTATAGTGCCCCTGGCAAAGGCATTCGAAGGTGCGCCTTTGGGGCGGGTTAGCGCCTTGACATGTAACCAGCGCCACACCAGCCTCGTGACATGCGTATGGCTGAAGCAATTGAAGCAGCGCAAATAGCGCAGCACCCCCGGTCATCACGTTTGAGTTCGCGGTAACTGTGAAGCGCACCAGAACCGACACGATCCGCGCACAACGCGCTTGCGCGCCGGCCGCGGGCGTGAAATCCGTACCTGCATGCCGTCGAGCGCGGTGCGCACCTGCTCAACGGTGCGGATTCTTGTTTCGTCCAAGTCGATGATCATCCGTCAGATGATCAACTATCCCGATAGCCCGCAGTTCATCGGCTGTCAACACCCCGGCGAATTTCCTTCGCTCCAGGCTCATCGCCCGGTGGAAACGCGTGGCTACAGGCTCATTTGCCGTTGGACAGTGCTTGGGGTTGTGAAGCCTCAAAAATTCAGACACGTCCAATTGTTCCCGAATAGGCCTGCATGATTACATGCCCCTTTTGACAATGGCGGCCGCATGCGGATCGCCAGCGAGTTCAGTGAGGGTCATGAATAGCAAGATCGACGGTGACGGCGAAACTGCGCGTGCCTCAGGCGAGTCGGAAACGTCACGCGGTGTACTCAATGACGTCGCCGTTCTGATTCCCGTATACAACTCGCCGAGTAGGTTGGTTCGTACTCTCGAGTCATTCGAGGAATTTGGCGCTGTGCACGTGTTGGTGGTCGATGACGGAAGCACTCCCCCAGCGGTTCCGCCACACGTGCCCGGACTTTCGATCACCGTTCTGCGACTTCCCTTAAACGTGGGTATTGAGAGGGCTCTGGAGGCAGGAATCGAGGAGTTGGCGCGGCGTGGGTTTCGATTCGCGGCGCGGATCGACGCCGGCGATCGAGCGGTTGCGGGCCGACTCGCGAAACAAAAAGCATTCCTGGCGGCACGCCCGAACGTAGCCGCGGTCGGAGCGTGGGTAGAAATGGTGTCGGCCGATGGACGTAGGCGCTTCTCGATCAGACCTCCGAGCGCGCCCGATGAACTGCGCCGGAAGAGATTCTATAGGACGCCCTTGGTACACCCGGCCGTAATGCTTCGAGTCGATGTGGCGCGGGAGGTTGGGAGTTATCGTCAGCAGTTCCCCGCTGCCGAGGATCTCGATTTGTTTCTGCGCCTCATGGGGCGCTTCGACTGTGCAAACCTGTCGGAGGTAGGGCTCTATTGCGAGCTGAATGACGGCGGGATAAGTTCGACAAAGCGCCGTCGGCAGTTGTTGTCGACGCTGCAGTTGATCGTGCGTTATGGGAACCCACTGAATCCATACGACTGGCTGGGTCTGTTCAAGACAGCGGCTCACGCAGTCATCCCGTACCGTGCGCTACAGCGCATCAAGTCTGCGCTTCTCTGCACGCGCCAATCACAAAGCAAAGCGAAGAACAATGTCAAAAGTTGACCACGGGCCGGTCCGCATTGCGCTGGTCGCAAACACCACGTGGAGTATCTACACATACCGCCTCGGCCTTGTCAGCATGCTGCTCGAGAACGGCGCGGAGGTCGTTGTCATGGCTCCACACGACGACACCGTTGCGACGCTAGAAAGTATGGGGTGTCGACACCTGCCGCTGCGCATCTCGCCGAAGGGAACAAATCCGATCAACGATCTGCGCACGATGCAGCAGCTCCGCCTCTACTACGAAGATCTGCGGCCTCACTTAGTCTTTCACTACACGATCAAGCCGAACATTTACGGGTCCATTGCAGCGAAACTCGTCGGCGTGCCGTCCGTTGCGGTGACGACAGGTCTCGGCCATGTCTTTACGAAGCTAAGTCCCGCCGCGTTGATTGCGAAGGTGCTCTATCGCGTAGCCTTTCGATTTCCGGAGGAGGTATGGTTTCTCAACGAAGACGATCTCAGGACATTCAAGGCCGCGCGGCTGCTTGCACGTCCCGAAAGAGGGCGTGTGCTGTATGGCGAAGGGGTGAACCTGGCCCATTTTGACGCGGATCCGCTGCCGAAGCGTGACACCTTCACCTTTATCCTGGTCGCGCGGATGCTCTGGGACAAGGGCGTCAAGGAATTCGTCAACGCCGCGCGCATCTTGCGCTGGCGTTACCCATACGCGCGTTTTCAACTGCTCGGGCCGCTCGGCGTCGATAACCCCAGCGCGATTGCTAAGGCCGACATCGACAAATGGACCGACGAAGGGCTGGTCGAGTATCTGGGGCAGGTCAAGGATGTACGTGCGCGCATCGAGGCGGCGGATTGCGTGGTTCTCCCGTCCTTTTACCGTGAAGGAGTGCCACGGTCGTTGATGGAGGCATCGGCGATGCGGCGCCCAATCATTACGACCGACAATACCGGGTGTCGTGAGGTCGTCGAAGACGGGGTAACTGGATATCTCTGTCGCCCGAGAGACAGCATGAGCTTGGCCGTCAAGATGGTGGACTTGCTTGACCTGGGCCATTCGGCCCGAAGGGAAATGGGGCGGCGGGGACGCGATCGAATGTCTCAGCGGTTCAACGAGGAACGGGTCGTCGACGTTTATCGGAGCGCGATCAGTAGCCTGACCGGGGTTACGCTCACCAGATCCCGCGCAGAAAGTAGCGATCTAAGCGATCGCATAGCCACTACGGGGCGGGGCGCAAAATAGGGGTCGGAAATTGAAAAAACCCGCACGAGGCGGGTTTCTTCATTACTATCGTCTGTCCACGGGGGGAGGCTCGCGCCAACAAGTCCCATAGCTAGTAAAAGCGATACTAACGTTTCTCAAATGTGATGTCAAACAACAAAGTTGTCATCGACGCTGTAACCAAGGCCTTGTCGCGGCCACGGATGGCGACATTCGACGCGATCGCGCGCCCGGCGGATGATCACGATCTCGCCTCGCTGCAACTATACGCTTGGAATGCGGCAGTGTCTGGCGCACTGCTGCCCGTGCTCCACGTGTGCGAGGTGGTAATTCGCAATGCGGTGTCCGATGTCTTGGACACGGTATACGGAGCAAACTGGCCCTGGTCGGCTTCATTTGAGCGAAGCCTTCCGGCACCGCGAGTTGGCTACAATCCCCAGGCAGACCTGCAGGCTGCACGCCGGAACGTGAGAACGGTGGGGAAGGTGATTCCCGAACTGAAGTTCGTGTTTTGGCAGCGCATGTTCACGGCGCGTAACGACGCACGGTTGTGGAATGGACACCTGCAGCGCGTATTTCCGAATCTTGATCCCGGTGTTGCGGTGGCCGTACATAGGCAGACGATCTACAACCACCTCGAGGACATCAGAAAACTGCGTAACCGGATCGCTCACCACGAACCGATCTTCAATCGTAGCCTTGCGCATGACTATGCAGCGATCATGACGCTCGTCGACTTCCGTTGCAATTTCACCGCGATGTGGCTGAGCCAGTCGCAAACAGCACTGGCGGTTATCAAGGCCAAGCCATAGCAAAGACTGGTGGCAACGGGATCGCCGTGTCAATTCATCGCAGCGACTCGCGTCTGCACTTCTGGCGCGCCTGAACTTGGGTCGGATCGTGTGCGGTGTCGAGCCAAAGCCTGTGAAAAAACAAAGGCTGCGGACCAGTCGTACGTTCGCGCATTTTCGTCTTTGTCCGATTTCCTTGTTCACCGCGAGGGCATAGAGTCGTGCGGTGGATCGCTGGCGACGGCCGGTGGGCGCGGCCGTAGCAGAACCCTGTCGTGCTGAAGCAAGTTGTGAGCAACGCTGCCTTATGCGAGCGTCAACGGTCCACACCTTCCACTGCCATATTTCCTCGGCGTCATTCCCTCATCGCATGTCCCACGAGCACAGTACGTCGCGCATCTGCCGCGCGGCGGCTTGTGTCGGACAGATGGTCCGATTCAGGTCTCGCATCGAGGGTCACGGGTTGAAGTGACGTTTCATCGTGTCCTTCAGTCGAGCCGCAGTCATTTCGCCCATGTGCGATTCGACCAGCCGCCCTTTTGCATCGAAGAACAGCGTCGTCGGAAGCCCGCGCGAACCGTAGGCCTGCATCGTGTGGAGGGTCGGGTCGAGCAGCACGTGACTGAACTGCAGCCCTTGCCGTTCGAGGAACGCACGGACCGTCTGTGCATCTTCCCCCTGATTGACCATCAGCACGGCAGCATTGGGGTAGTCGTGCTGCGCCTGCGCGAGTATCGGCATTTCGCGTCGACAGGGCGGACACCAGCTTGCCCACAGGTTCACGACGACGGGTTTGCCTGCGTAAGCGCCCGGCGACACGGGCGCCGCGTCGACGGTCGTCAGCTGCAACGCGGACAGCGGCGGCGCGGCGTTCTGGAACGACGCGAGCACGCCCTGCGCCGCGCCCCACGCCAGCATGCCGGCAACGATACCGGTCAGCGCGGGCCGGCCCAGCTCGCGCATGCGACGCAACCGCCACCCGACGCAGGCGAGCGCAACGGGCAGGCCGACCCACCAGTAGAAGCCGCCGTCGCCGAGGGCCACGATGGACATCGGTGCGGCGAAGTAATCCGGCCACCAGCGCGCGACGTAGCCGACGCGCGCAGCGATCAGGCCGATCAGCAGCGCGTCGAGGATCAGGCTCGATGCGGTCTTGTGCCGACCGTTCGACTGGCCGCGTTGCATGAAACGTGCGACGAGCCACGCGAGGAGCGCGGCGATGGCGACTGCCACCACGCGCGCCGAGAAAGGGCCAACGCTCAACATGCGGAAACTTCCGTTTTGATTGAATGGGATTGGGCGATCAGCACGATTATCGATCGGGAGAGGTGAGGCGCTCAAGCGGCGATCATCGGCCTGCGCGGCCACACGCAAGCGCGCCGCCGGCACCGCCGTTTCAACGGTTGCCCGTGCAATGTGCATGCGGGCGTTTGCGAGGTGCTTATCCGGGTATCTGTTTCATTTATCGGTGGAGACGCGCATCGGGCGGAGGATGGTTCGAATGCGGACCGTGTGCGATGCGAGGCGACCCGCGTCCGGCTGACGTTGCGGGCGCGTGCCGATGCGGCGGGCTGTTCGGAAATCCGCTGATCCAGCGCACATCGAGAGCGACATGTCGATGTTAACCCTGACTTTCGGCATCCGACACCGAGTCCGTACTGTCGGGATCCGTTGCGGCCCGCATCGACGACCGGCGATACGGGAGGCCATCTGATCGGCTGTCCGGAGGCCGCCACGCTGACCGAACCGATGTTGCGGCGGGCTCGTCGCAACGCGTCGGTCGACAGAATCATCCAGACAGGACGCGGCAATTCACGGAGATCAATAAGGAATGCAAAGAACAGATTTTCGATTCCGGCAAGCAATCATCAAGGAGACAAGCATGAGAGTCCTGCACGTTTTCGGGCTGCTGGCGCGCAAGCGCGCCCATGCGTCGTCGCTGCTCAGCCTGTTTGCGATCTGCGCCGCGGCCGCTGTCGTGGCGGCGTGCGGCGGCAGCGAGAGCAGCGCCGACCCAGGCGCGAGCACAACGTCGACGACGCTGGCTGTCGTTGCCCCGGTCGTCGATTGTTCGAAGCTGACGTCGGTCGACATCACCGATATCGGCGGCCAGGGCAGTTCGATTACGTCGGCGACCGTCACGACCGCGACGGTGAATGGCACCACCATCAGCTACTGCGCGGTGAAGGGGACGCTTGCGCCTTCCAACACGTTCGAGGTCGCGCTGCCCGTCAATACGTGGACGCAGCGCTTCGCGGCCCTCGGCTGCGGTGGCCTGTGCGGTAACGTCAGCGACCCGACCAAGCAGAGTTCGTTCAGCTTCAGCTATCAGTGCCCGCTGGTCCAGCAGGGCGGCTTCGTGACGGCCGCAACCGACATGGGCCACTCGGGCCAGGATGCGACCTGGACCACGGACCCGCAGAAGCAGGCCGACTTCGCGTACCGCGGCCAGCACATCACGACGCTTGCGGCAAAGAAGCTGATCCAGGTCTACTACGGGCAGTCGCAAAAATTCTCGTACTTCATTGGCTGCTCCGACGGCGGCCGGGAAGGGCTGATGGCCGCGCAACGCTATCCGGCCGACTACAACGGCATCGTCGTCGGCGCGCCGGCTGCCCACTTCCAGATCCAGAATTCGCTGTATCACGGCTGGAACGTGACGGCGAACAGCACGACCGGCAACAGCACCGGCAACGCGATCCTCTATGCGGACACGATCGCGATCCTGCACAAGGCCGTGGTCGCCGCGTGCGGCGGCGACAGCGGAGCGCCCGACGGCCTGCTCAGCGATCCGCGCGCGTGCAACTTCAATCCGGCATCGATCGCGTGCGCGGCCGGCGCGGCGAGCTCCGGCAACTGCCTGACCGCGGCGCAGGTCACCGCAGCCAGCAGAATCTACAGCGGGCCGCTCGACGCGACGACCGACGAGCGCATGCTGGGCGGTTCGCCGCAGTTGGGCTCGGAGGTCAACTGGCCGGGTGTCGAGACGCCGACCACGGCGTCGACGGCCGGTGCGGTGCCTGTCACGAACCTGTTCAGCTACAACATCGTGACCGGCGCGTACACGCTGATCTTCACGGGATCGCCGAGCATGCCGACCATCGACAGCTTCGGCTATCAGGACGCCAGCTTCTATTCAACCTATCTGCAGGCCAACCACCCGCTGAACGACGCGACGAACCCCGATCTGTCCGCGTTCCGCAATGCGGGCGGCAAGCTGATCCTGTGGCACGGTTGGGCGGACCAGCATATCTCGCCGCTGTTCACGATCCGCTATTACGAAGCGATGCAGAACACGATGGGCAGCTCGAACGTCGGCCAGTTCGCCCGCCTGTACCTGGTGCCCGGCGTCGGCCACTGCGGCGGCGGTGAAGGCTTCCCGAACATCGATCTCGTGTCGAAGATCACGGGCTGGGTCGAGCAGGGTACGGCGCCGGACGCGGTCACGGCCTACCAGACCGATTCGTCGAACAACGTGACTGCTTCGCGGCCGGTCTACCCGTATCCGGCCGTGGCGAAATACGCCGGTTCCGGTGACTGGCACGTGGCAGCGAATTATGTCGAAGGTGCGCCGCTGTATGACGCGCCGGCGCCTGCGTGGGCCGGCGCAAGCTTCTACACGCCCTATACGCCCAGGACGCAAGGCGTCGCCGCGCCGTAAGGCGGGTCCCGGCCCAGCGTTTGTGTGACCGGCTCCTCGGAGCCGGTTTCCGGATGCGCGCGGCGGTTCAGTCGCAACGGGAAGCGACGATCGAAACGCCGCGATCAGCCGTGCGGCCGAAACGGTCCGCCTGCAGCGGGCGGGATGTGGGGCGACGCCGAATGCTTCCCGTGACTTTCCGCAGCATCTCGCGCCTCGAAGTCCGCAAACAGCCGGCATACGTCGCGCGCATTGCCGCAGGCATGAAGCTGGTCGCGAAACCGCTGATCGCAAAACCGCTCCGCGACCTCGGCCAGCAGGTACAGGTGCGTCATGTTCGCCCACTCGGGCACGAACAGCGCGACGAGGTCGGACACGGGCAAGCCGTCCGGCGCATCGAACGGGATCGGCTTCGCCGGGCGCACGTACAGCGCCAGCGCCGTCTGCAGCCCCTTGATCTGGCCGTGAGGCACCGCGACGCCTTGTCCGAGCGCGGTCGAACCCAGTGCTTCGCGCGCAACGAGACCCGCGACAACGGCCGACGCCTCCAACCCGTAGCGCTGCTCGAGGCATTCCGCGAGTCGAGCGAACAGCGCGTCCCGATCGGCCACGTCGAGCCCGAGCAGGACATGGTCTTCGACGAGCAGCTCGGCGAGCGACGCTTCGCCGGCCGGCACTGCCTTGCGCAGTGCGGGGGAAACGGTTTGCGGCGTTTCCGCCTGCATCAGCCTGCGCCACGCGGCGGTCGGCGCTTCCGGCACTTCCAGCAGCTGCGACACCTCGGCCGTCGGCGCGAGACGCGTTACATGCTGCATCGCGCCCTTCAGCGCGGACCTCGGCAGATAGAGGGCGAGTGTCACGCGATCCGTTCCGTGCAGCGGCGTCACGCGTATCGTCCAGGGCTGGCCGGCGCAGTCGCGGATCAGCGCCTGGCGCAACGGCGTCGCATGCCGCGCATCGAGCGTGACGCGCATCACGACGTTGCGCGCCGTTTCCGCACGCGGGCCGTGGAGGGGCACGATCTTGCGCGAGCCGATCAGGGCCTGCAGGTCTTCCAGGATGTGCTTCATGGGGCTCCCCAGGATGTCTGTTGCGTACGGCAATGCGGATTCCGGCCGTGCCGTTCGCGTGCGGATCACGTGCTGTTCATCAGGACGGACACGCGCAGTCAACTTATAAAACGATCCGGATAGAAATGGCGTAAATCCCGCAAGCGCCCGTGTAAACGCGCGATATATACGCGTTCGCCGCGCGATTCTTTACGACATTTTTCCTTGTGACGCCTATGGGCCGACCCTAGACTTCGGGTAACTCAGGAACCCTGGAGTGATGTCATGTCGAAGCGACGTGCGACTACCGCACCGCACACGCCTCTCTCGAGCGTCAAGCGACGCATCGGCAACGTGGTGCTGAGGCGTTTCGATCCGGCGCACGATTCGTACGAGCAGCTCACGGCGATGCTGCATCGCGCGTTCGCGCGACTCGGCATGATGGGGTTGAATTGCACTTGCGTCGATCAGGACGAGGCAGTCACGCGGCGGCGCGCGCAGGCGGGCGACTGTTACGTGGTGGTCAGCGACGGCAACATCATCGGCACGATGACGCTCTATGCGCAGGACGCCGCATCGGCCTGCGGCCATTACCATCGGCACGATGTCGCGTCGATCCGCCAGCTCGCGATCGATCCGTCGTGGCAGAAACGCGGCATCGGCAAATCGCTGCTGGCATTCGCCGAGCACTGGGCGTCGACGCGTGGCTATACGGAGCTCGCACTCGATACGCCGTATCCGGCCGCGCACCTCGTCGCGTTCTATCGGCGGCAGGGATTCCGCATCGTCGACATCGTGCACTTTGCCGGCAAGCGCTACGACAGTGCGATTCTCAGCAAGGCGCCGGTCGTCGCCCGGACGCTGGCCGCGTGGACGCACCAGATCGCGCTGCCGAGCGCGCGTTTCGTCCGCTTTGCCGCATGAGGCACGACCGTATGCGCGACGCACCGCGTGGTGACGACAGATCGGGGTCCGGCGGCCCGCAGGACGACGCACGCCGCAAGGCGGCGATGCGGGTGCGCGGCTGGATGAAGGTCGTGCTGATCACGATCGCGATCAACGAGCTCCTTACCTTCGCATTTGCGTATGTGGCAGAGCAGGTCGGGGCCGACCTGACGATGCTGGAGACGCTCGTCTTCAGCTCGGTGACCTGTGCGCTCGTCAGCTATTGGCTGCTCATCGACGCGCGCAATGCGTGGCGCCACGCGGTCGACACGGGGTGCATCGGCTCGCTGCGCGCAGGAGACGACGAAGACCTGCCGAAGATCGCCGACACCTGTCCACGACGCTGGCTCGTGGTTCTGCACATCGAGCTGAATCCCGACCTTGTGCGTACCGTCTGACGCTGCATGTCTCCTGGCGGCGTTCCCGGCCCCGCGTTGACGGCATGTTTACGCGGCGTACCGCAGTCTTTCCATCGAATTGACTTCCGACGAACTGAAATACCAATGAGGCGCCCGCTTTTGCGATGTGTGGCTGCTGCGGGAGGATGACATGTTGGCAAGCGCCGGGTTTCAGGTAGGCCTGTTCATGGTCGTGTTGATTGCGCTCGCGAAGCCGCTCGGGCTTTACATGGCGCGTGCGGCGGAAGGCGGCGCGCCGTTCCTGTCGGCGATCGGGCGGCCTGTCGAGCGGCTGATCTATCGTGCCGCCGGCATCGATCCGGATGCCGAAATGAACTGGAAGACCTACGCGCTCGCGCTGATCCTGTTCAGCGCCGCGGGCACGCTGTTCCTGTATGTGCTGCAGCGCGTGCAGCAGTGGCTGCCGCTCAATCCGCAGGCGCTGCCGGCCGTGAGCCCCGATTCCGCATTCAACACGGCGGTGAGTTTCGCGACGAACACGAGCTGGCAAGGCTACGCGGGCGAGACGACGCTGAGCTACCTGAGCCAGATGCTCGGCATCACGGTGCAGAGCTTCCTGTCCGCTGCCAGCGGGATGGCCGTGATGTTCGCACTGATGCGAGGCATCGCGCGACGCGGCGCGCAGACGGTCGGCAACCTGTGGGTCGACCTGACGCGCTCGACGCTCTATGTGCTGCTGCCGCTTTCGATTCTGTTCGCGCTCGCATTCATCGGACAAGGCGTGATCCAGAACTTCGCGTCGACCCGCGACGTGCATACGGTGCAGGCCGTCACGTGGCAGCAGCCGAAACTGGATGCGCAGGGCCAGCCGGTGCACGACGCCGCCGGCAACGTCATGCAGCAGTCGATGACGTCGCAGCAACAGCAGCTGCCGATGGGCCCCGTTGCATCGCAGGAATCGATCAAGCTGCTGAGCGGCGACGGCGGCGGCTTCTTCAACGCGAATTCCGCGCATCCGTACGAAAACCCGACGCCGTTGACCAATTTCCTGCAGATGCTCGCGATCCTGCTGATCCCGGCTGCGCTCTGCTACACGTTCGGCGTCGTCGTCGGCGACCGCCGGCAGGGCTGGGCGCTGCTGGCGGCGATGTCCGCGATGTTCGTCGTCGCGGCCGCCTTCGCGATTCATGCGGAGCAGCAAGGCATCGGACCCGTCGCCGGGCCGCACGCGGGCGTCGTGACCCTGCCGGTCGCGCCGGGCGGCAACATGGAGGGCAAGGAGACGCGCTTCGGCGTCGTGTCGTCGGCGCTCTACGCGACCGTGACGACGAGCGGCGGCGACGGCGCCGTCAACGCGATGCACGATTCGTTCACGCCCGTCGGCGGCCTCGTGCCGATGGTGCTGATGCAGACGGGCGAAGTCGTGTTCGGCGGACCCGGCTCCGGCTTGTTCAGCATGGTGATCGTCGCGATGCTGGCCGTGTTCGTGGCCGGGCTGATGATCGGCCGTGCGCCGGAATATCTCGGCAAGAAGATCGACGCGTACGAGATGAAGATGGTCGCCATCGTGGTGCTCGCGACGCCGCTGCTCGTGCTGGTCGGCACCGCGATCGCCGTGCTCGCGCCGGCCGGCGTCGCGGGGATCGCGAATCCGGGCGCGCACGGGTTCAGCGAGATCCTCTATGCATTTTCGTCGGCGGCCAACAACAACGGCAGTGCGTTCGCGGGCCTGTCGGCCAACACGCCGTTCTACAACTGGATGCTCGCCATTGCGATGTGGTTCGGCCGCTTCGTCGTCATCGTGCCGGTGCTGGCGATCGCCGGCTCGCTCGCGGGCAAGGTGCGGCGGGAAGCAGGCCCGGGCACGCTGCCGACGCACGGCCCGCTCTTCATCGGGCTGCTGATCGGCACCGTCGTGATGATCGCGTCGCTGACGTACTTGCCGGCGCTGGCGCTCGGGCCGCTTGCGGAGCAGCTGAGCATGCTGGCCGGCCGTTAGGCGGCCGCTAACTGAGCGATAACCGGCCGCCCGGGGGCTGGCGCGCGCGCCTGTGCCAGCCGTCCGCCGCGCGCGGAAGCCGGTGCGCACCGTGCTACAACAAGGATGTCGATCGGCCGCGCAATGGGGGTGGATCGTGTCTGTCCTGAATCGATTCGCGCACTGGATCGTAGGCCCCCCTCGCGATCCCGCGGATCCGTCCACCCGCCGCGGCATCCTGCTGACCGCCGTGCTTGCATCGGCGGGACTGGGCGCGAACGGGCTGTCGGCGGCGTGCTACGGGCCGGAGAAGGCGTTTCTCGCGCTTGGCGGCCACCCCGAACTCGGGACGTTCCTTGCGCTGGCGATCGCGGCGACCGTCGTGGTCCTCGCGCTGGCCTATACGCAGATCATCGCGCTGTTTCCGTCCGGCGGCGGCAACTACAAGATCGTGTCGCAACTGCTCGGGCCGCGCATGGGGCTCGTCGCCGGCTCGGCGCTGCTGGTCGACTACATGCTGACGATTGCCGTGTCGCTCGCAAGCGGCACCGACACGCTGTTCAGCTTCCTGTCGCCGCACGCCCAGCCGTACAAGCTGGCGGTGGAAGTCGGCCTGCTGCTGCTCCTGATCGTGCTGAACCTGCGCGGGGTGAGCGCCGGCATCCGGTTCCTGCTGCCGATCGTGATGGCGTTCCTGCTCAGTCATGGCGTGCTGATCGTCTACGGGATCGCCGCGTCCGCACACGGTGGGCCGCCTGTCCTGATGCACGCCGCGAGCGGCGCGCATCGCCTGTCGCAGCAGATGGGCTGGCTGCTGCTCGCCGCGGTGCTGGTGCGCGCGTATGCGCTTGGCGGCAGTTCGTTCACCGGCATCGAGGCGATTGCGAACAACGTCAACCTGCTGACGCGGCCGCGCTACAGGACCGGCAAGACGGTGCTGCTGTCCGTCGCGCTGACGCTCGGGTTCATCGCCGGCGGCATTCTCGTGCTCTATACGCTGTCCGGCGTGCGGCCGGTTGCCGGAAAGACGCTCAATGCCGTCGCATTCGGCGCCGTGATCGGAACGCTGCCGGTCGTCCCGCTCGCGAAAGACGCGCTGCTGCTCGCCGTGCTTGCGCTGGAAGGCGCCGTCCTGTTCGTGGCGGCGAATTCGATCCTGATCTTTGCGCCGTCGCTGCTCGGCAACATGGCGACGGACTCGTGGCTGCCCCATGCGTTCGCCCATCTGTCGAGCCGACTCGTGCGGCAGAACGGCGTGCTGTTCATCGGAGGCAGCGCGCTCGCCATTCTCGTCGCGAGCCGCGGCGAATTGAACGTGCTTGTCGTGCTGTACAGCATCAACGTGTTCCTGAGTCTCGCGCTCGCGAAGGCCGGCTTGTGCCGCTACTGGTGGATGCGCAGACAGGCGGTGCGCGCGTGGCCGCTGCGCGTGAGCGTTGCCGGGACAGGATTTCTGATCGCGGCGGTCATCCTCGTCATGACCCTGACCCAGAAGTTCTTCGCGGGCGGCTGGATCACGCTGTGCGTGACGCTGGCCGTCATCGGCGGTTGCGTCGCGGTGCGGCGCCACTACGCGTGGGTCGACGAACGGCGGGGCGAGATCGACGCGCTTTTTGCGTTGCCGGCGCCGGAGTCCGCACCGGCCGGTGCGGTCGGACACGCGGCAGGCGAACAGGTGGCCGTGCTGCTGGTCACCGAACATTGCGGCCCCGCGATCCACACCTTGCTGTGGGTGCAGCGGCTTTTTCCGGCGCGCTTCCGCCGCGTCGTGCTGGTTGGCGTCGTGAAAGTCGAGGCGGAAGCGCTGGGTGCTGCCGGGGCGATCCGGCGCCGGCGCGAGCGCCTGGAGCGGTCGCTGCGGCAACTCGAGGGATACTGCCGGATGGCCGGCCTCGAGACCGGCCGCATGATCGGGCACGGCACCGATACCGTCGCGGAACTGGAGCGGCTCGTCAACGCGGCGGTGTCGGGCTTTCCCGGATGCGTGTGCTTCACGAATCAGCTCGTGCTGCCGGAAGGGCGGCGCTTCAGCGACTGGATGCACAACCAGACGGCGCTCGGGCTCCAGAGCCGCCTGCATCGGCTCGGGATTCCGCTGGTCGTGCTGCCGATCCTGTTGGGGCAAGGGGAATCCGGCACACGGCGCATGCACGGAGCCGGCGACCGGACGCCGGACGCAGGCCGGCCTTCGTCCGCTGGAACCGCGTACTGAACCCGACCCGCGCGATCGACGGCATCGCGCTGCTCGATGCGCCGTCGGGATCCATCACGCCGTTGATCTGCGTTGTCGTGATTCGCCCGCTGCAACGCGCCGGCCATGCAGAGAAGTCAGATCGCGCTGGCCTCGTCGATCTGCCGGATGTCGTCCTGATCGAGCCGGATGCGGATCGCGTCGCCGAGCAGCGCCAGTTGCGCGAGCGACGTCGCGCTGGCGATCGGCGCGGTGATGCTGGGCCGCGCGATCTGCCACGCGAGCGCGATCGCGGCCGGCTGCGTGCCGTGCCTGGCCGAAACGGCGTCGAGCGCCGCCAGGATCCGCAGGCCGCGATCGTCGAGATAGCCGGCGACGCGGTCGCCACGCACGCTCTTCTTCAGATCCGCTTCGGAGCGGTACTTGCCCGACAGGAAGCCGCTCGCGAGCGCGTAGTAGTTGACGACGCCGAGTTTCAGGTCACGCACCACCGGCTCGAGGTCGCGCTCGTATTCCGCGCGATCGTACAGGTTGTATTCGGGCTGGATCACCTGGTACGCGGGCAGGCCGTCGCGACGGCTGATGTCGGCCGCTTCGCGCAGGCGCTGGCCGCTGTAGTTCGATGCGCCGATGATGCGCACCTTGCCCGCGTCGATCAGTGCCTGGTATGCACCGAGCGTTTCTTCCAGCGGCGCCGAGTCGGACAGGTCGCGATGCGAAAAATAGAGATCGATGTAATCGGTCTGCAGACGGCGCAGCGAATCGTCGGCCGCCTTCAGGATGTTCTCTTTCGACAGGCCCGGCCGTGCGCCGAGCAGGCCTACCTTCGTTGCGATCACGACCTGTTCGCGCTTGCCGGAACGCTTGAGCCACTTGCCGATGATCGTTTCCGATTCGCCGCCGCTGTTGCCGGGCGCCCAGGCGGAATAGACGTCCGCCGTGTCGATGAAATTGATGCCGGCGTCGGCGAGCGCGTCGAGCAGCGAGAACGATGCGTCCTCATCGACGGTCCAGCCGAATACGTTGCCGCCGAACGCGAGTGGCGATACCTGGATGTCTGACGTGCCGAGTGAGCGTAGTGCCATCTTCATCTCCGAAAACTGCGTTGGGAAAAAATCAGGATACGTCGGTTCGGTTCAGACGGTGGCTGGCGCGCGGTGGTTCCGCGGAGGATGCGTTTTTGCCGGCGCGGCCGGCGTGATTCTCGGGATGGGGGCCCGATCGTCGCTGCCGCGCGTCGCAATGGTGGACATTGCGTACAGGATGACGGACGGGCGGTCACCTGCCGGCGATGCTGACTGCGCAATCGATCGGCGATGGGCCGCCGGCCGGTGAATGGCGTGGTTGTCGGGGAAAGACGGTCTCGCGCACCGGCGCCCGCAGCCATGCAGAGCGCCGGGACGGATCACGCGTGCCTGTCACCGCAGTTGCACGGCCGCCATGAACAGCACCATGCTGCCGATCGCGCCGTCGAGCACGCGCCAGGCGACCGCGCGGCGGAACCACGGCGCGAGCATCCGCGCGCCGTAGCCGAGGCCGAGAAACCACACGATGCTGACCGTCATCGCGCCGATCGCGAACGCGAGCCGCGCGCCTTCCGGTTCGCGTGCGCCGGCCGTGCCGATCAGCAGGAACGTATCGAGATAGACGTGCGGGTTGAGCCACGTGAACGCGAGCGTCATCAGCACGATTGCGAGCGCGCCTTGCTGCGGCGGCGCGACCGCGTCGCCGCGGACGTCGAGCGTTGCATGGCCGGGCTTCAGCGCGCGGCGCAGCGCACTGAGACCGAACCATGCGAGATACGCGAGGCCGACGTACAGCACCGCGTGGACGAAGGTCGGATAGCGTTCGACGAGCACCGACGCGCCGCCGACGCCGGCGCCGATCAGGATCATGTCGGACAGCGCGCAGAGCAGCACGACCTTGCCGACGTGCGAGCGCATGATGCCCTGGCGCAGCACAAAGGCGTTCTGCGCGCCGATGGTGACGATGAGCGACGCGCAAAGTGCCGCGCCGTGCGAAAAAGCGATCCAGTTCATGATGATTGCGAGCAGTAGACGGATGATTCGGGTAGCGCTAGTCTGCAGGGTCGGCGGAGCTAAGAAAAGCTAAATCGCCTAATGTGGATTAAGGAAAACTGATGCTCGACTATGCATTGCTCGATGCGCTCGCGGCCGTGATCCGGCACGGCTCGTTCGAGCGCGCAGCGAAGGAGCTGAACGTCACGCCGTCGGCGGTGTCGCAGCGCGTGAAGCTGCTCGAGGAGCGGGTCGGCAGCGTGCTCGTCAAGCGCGGGCAGCCGTGCGTCGCGACGACGTCCGGCGCGCTGCTGTGCCGCCACACCGAGCGCGTGCAGTTCCTCGAGGCGGAGCTGTCCGGTCGGATGCCCGCATTGCCCGGCGCGCTCGCGGCGGACTGGCCGACGCTGCGCGTCGCGGTCAACGACGACAGCGTCGCGACGTGGTTCATCGACGCGGTGGGGCCGTTCTGCGCGGAGCGCGAGACGCTGCTCGATCTCGTGATCGACGACCAGGACTACACGGCGGCGCGGATCCGGGACGGCAGCGTGCAGGGGGCGGTGACCGCGCAGGCGGAGCCGATCCAGGGCTGCCGCTCGACGCGGCTCGGGTGCATCCGCTATCGCGCCGTGTGTTCGCCGGAGTTTCATGCGCGCTATTTCAGCGCGGGGATCAATCGCGAGTCGCTGCGCCGCGCGCCGTGCGTGATGTTCAATCCGAAGGACGGGTTGCAGGCGCGCTTCATCCGGCGCGTGACGCGCGCGGACCTCGATCCGCCGCAACACTGGATACCGCACGTCGCCGGCTATCTGCGCGCGTGCGAGACGGGGTTGGGATGGGGGATGTGCCCGGACCGGATGGTCGACCGCCAGCTGGCGGCGGGCGAACTCGTCGACATGTCGGCGGGACGCACCGTCGACATCGAGCTGTACTGGCAGAGCTGGCGCCTGTCGATCGGCTGGCTCGACGATTTCAGCGCGGCGCTCAAGGCGCGCGCCGCGCTGTTTCTCGATTGAGGCGGGCGGCCGGGCGAGGGCACCGCGTTGCGGGCGGGGGACATGGCCCGCAACGCGGGGCCGATTTGGCGTGGCCGGCGGCACGCGTGTCGCGCGCGCCGGACTGCGCATCAGAGGTGATGCAGGCCGTCGAAATCGACGATATGCACGAGACGCCCGTGCATCTCGATCAGGCCGCGCTTCTGGAACTTCGACAGCGTGCGGCTGACCGTCTCGAGTGTCATGCCGAGGTAGCTGCCGATATCCTCGCGCGTCATCCGCAGGTTGAATTCCGTCGGCGAATAGCCGCGCTTCAGGTACCGCGACGACACGTCGAGCAGGAACGCGGCTACGCGCTCTTCGGCGTTCAGCGAACCGAGCAGCATCGTCTGCGACGTTTCGCGCACGATCTGCTCGCTCATCAGCTTGTGCATGCGCAACTGCATCGAGCCAGCTTCGGAACACAGCGCCTTGAGTGCGCTGTACGGGATCACGCAAACGGAGCTGTCTTCGAGCGCGACCGCGGTGCGCGGATGCGTGTCGTCGCAGATGCCGTCGAGGCCGAGCGCTTCGCCCGCGAGATGCAGGCCGGTGACCTGCTCGCGGCCGTCGTGGCGCGTTGCGACGGTCTTCAGCGAACCTGAACGCACTGCATACAGGTTGTCGAATGCGTCGCCTTCGCGGAACAGCGCTTCGCCGCGCTTCACGGCGCGCGCGGCGCAGATGACGGATTCGAGGCGGCTGAGCGCTTCGGGTGCCAGGCCCTGCGGCATGCACAGGTGGCGCATCGCACACGACGAGCAGTGCGCAGCCTGGCGGGGAGCCCAACTGCCGACGTGAGGCGAAGTGGCAGTGCGAGTGGCGACGGGCGTCAACATGGTTATCTTCTCCGGCGTTGAATCGACGGAATCATTGTCCCACCGCAAGTTGCCGCTGTCGGGTGACAAAACGTCGCGATCCGCCGCACCCTCGTCGCTCGCCGTCGCGCACTTTTCCGGCGGCCGGCGCCGCCTGCTGCGTGCGCCCGCCGCCCGCCGGTCAGCTCGCTTGCTCGTCGGTGTGCGCGGCTGCCGGAATCAGCAGCACGGGCAGCGATGCGTGCCGCACGCATTGCTCGGCGATGCTGCCGAGCACGAGCCGGCGGAAGCCGCGGCGGCCGTGCGTGCCGAGCACGAGCAGGTCGGCGCCGAATGCGTTCGCGCCGTCGAGGATCAGCGACGAGACATCGGCGAGCGACGATGCTTCGGCGAGCTTGGCTTCACCCTTCACGCCGGCCGCCTGCATGCGCTGCGCGAATTCCTTGGCGAGGTCGTTGCCCTGCGCGAGGAGCTGGTCGCGCAGCACGGAGGGATCGTAACCGGGCACGTTGTAGTAGATCGCGGCATTCTCGACGACGTAGAACGGCT
Source organism: Burkholderia sp. MR1-5-21 (assembly GCF_053427715.1). NCBI lineage: Bacteria > Pseudomonadati > Pseudomonadota > Betaproteobacteria > Burkholderiales > Burkholderiaceae > Burkholderia > Burkholderia sp. MR1-5-21. The sequence goes on along the minus strand of NZ_JBSAXD010000004.1, from coordinate 14,124 downwards.
GCAGCTCCGCGCCATGCGATTGCGCGAGCGCAAGCGCGGCATCGAACGCGTGGCGGGAAGTGTCGCTGCCGTCGACGGCAACCAGGATACGCTTGTACATAGTGTCTCCGAGAGGCGGGTTGAAGAGAAGCTGGCCGAATGGCCGGTTGAGCGGCGTACTGCTGCGAGGCAGAGTAAACGAATGCCGGCGACTTTGCAGTGCGGACAAGGCATGCGTCGCAATGTGGGCATCGGTTGCGGCCGAGCAGGCGGTGCATCGCGCGGCGCTACGTGCATGGCGCACACGCGTTCGTGCGACAGTCCGGTCGGCGAAGACTGCTCTTCGTCATTTAAGCGAAATCGATGAAACGTGCTGTGATTTCGGTCAAGCGATGTATGGATTTCGATCGCTGAGCGGCGCGCAGGTCGAATGGTTGCGGCAGGGAACGGATGCGGAAAGCCACGGCCGGAAGGAACGGTCAATGCAGTGCAGTGTCGCGTGGGGCGGCATGGTGTGACGCGTCTCGGCGCACGTCACGATACCTGGACGGTGGCTTCGTGACACGAGGCGAGCGACACGCAACGCCGGTCGAACCGCTGCCCGATATTGCAAAGCGTCTGCTGTGGCGGACGAAGCTGCGATCACGCGCGCTTGCGTTCGCGCGTTGCCTGTGCACGGCAACGCGCGAACGCCGCCTCGCAAACGATCGCTTCAAACGCCGCGGCTAGCGCGGCACAGTCGTCAGTTCGATCACGCGTTCGGGCCGTCGTGCGTGGCCGGGCCAATGTTCTCTGCCGTACATCCGATGCACGATGCCGAGCATTTCGTCGCCGACCGGGGGCGGCGCGTCGAATCCTTTTTCGATCATCACGTAGCCGGTGCGCAGCGCGAACGCCGGATGATTGCCGCCCGGCCGGCTGTCGTAGCCGGCGAGGCCGTCCTTGGATTCGGGCATCGCGTTGTCGAGCGTCGCATTGCTGGTCGTCACCTGATCGGGCGAGATCGGTTCGCCGCGCGCGAGGCGTGCTGCTTCGCGGTTCTTGCCGTCGGTGTCGACCGTGCTGTCGTGCGTGTCCTCGTTGTACAACTCGATGCTGCGCGGATGCGCGGACCGCGTTTGTGCAGACGATTCCATCGCGAATCTCCTGGCGGCGAAGCTCTCCGGATCGAAGCAAGTCCCGTTCCGGACACGACGGGAAAAGGCGCGCGGGCGGTCGCCGCGGCCGCGCCGCGCGCGCTGATTTGTCGTGATTTATTTCAGCTAGAAGAGGCGTTTTCTACAGAGTATGATTCTTTTCCTACGAAGCGGCGACAGGGGACGCAGTATCGCCGCTTCCGCCCGCACCAGGGCGCCAGCACCCTTACAGACGTGACGTCGACAAGAAACAAGGGACTTAAGGTGGCGGACTCATGCAAGCGACAACTGCATTCACGCATCGCGGTTATCTGTTGAATTGCGCGCCTGCGCGCGCCGACGGCGGTTTGTTCAAACCCTACGTCGTGATCTCGCGATCGAGCGACGGGGAACTCGTCGCGAATCGTTTCTTTCCGTCGGAACTCCAGTTCAACGACGAAGGCGCCGCGATCGCGCACGCGCGCGACTGGGCGGTGCGCTGGATCGACGCGAGCAGCGTCACGATCTGACGCGGACGGCGTACGCCGATGTTGGCCCGACGTTGACCGTTCGGCCGATCCGCCGCACACGGCCCCCGGTTGAAAAACGCGGTAATCTTGGCAAACCCGTCACTTTTATTCGCGGTCGTGCGCCGGTTGCGCAGGCCGCCTGCTTTGCATATGTCGAAATCGTTTTCGCGTCATTGGGGCCTCGAAGAGATCGTTGCCGGTTTGCGCGAGTCGCGCGAGGAACTGCACCGTACGCGCCATCCGCGCGGCATCCGTGAACTTCCGTCCCGGGATGCGATATGCAAGATCGTCACCGGCCTGCGCGCGTCGATGTTCCCGACGCACTACGGCGCGCCGGATCTGACTGACGAAAGCGTCGACTATTACGTCGGCCATACGCTCGAAAGCACGCTGCGCATCCTGTCCGAACAGATCCGCCGCGCATTGCCGTTCCTGCCGGAACATGCGGACACGCCGCTTCCCGAACTCGACGAACGCGCGTTCGACATCGCGCGTGAATTCGGCACCCAGTTGCCGGCGATCCGCGCGCTGCTCGTCAGCGACATCCAGGCCGCGTACGCGGGCGACCCGGCCGCGCAGCACATCACCGAAATCCTGCTGTGCTACCCCGGCGTGCTGGCGATGATGCACCATCGGCTCGCGCATGCGCTGCACCGGCTCGGCGTGCCGCTGCTCGCGCGCTTCATCAACGAAATCGCGCATTCGGCCACCGGCATCGACATCCACCCCGGCGCGCAGATCGGGCCGAGCTTCTTCATCGACCACGGCACCGGCGTGGTGATCGGCGAAACGGCGATCATCGGCGAGCGCGTGCGCGTCTACCAGGCCGTCACGCTCGGGGCGAAGAGCTTCCCGGCCGACGGCGACGGCGCGCTCGTGAAGGGCAACGCGCGCCACCCGATCGTCGAGGACGACGTGGTGATCTACGCAGGCGCGACGATTCTCGGCCGCGTGACGATCGGCCGCGGCTCGGTGATCGGCGGCAACGTGTGGCTCACGCACAGCGTGCCGCCGGGCACCAGCGTCGCGCAGAGCAAGGCGCGCGAAGGTGACCGTGCGGAGAAACCGTAACGCTGGAGCAGGTGGATACGGCGCGTGATGCGCGCCGCATTGCGATCGTGCTGTTGTTGCCCGAAGCCCGAAGCCCGAAGCCCGAAGCCCGAAGCCCGAAGCCCGAAGCCCGAAGCCCGAAGCCCGAAGCCCGAAGCCCGAAGCCCGAAGCCCGAAGCCCGAAGCCCGAAGCGCAGTCGTCAGCGGCTGCCCGTCGGCGAACGGTGCTTGTACAGCACGTCCTGATCGACGCGGATCAGGTTCTGCCCCGCGTCGACGACGAAATCCACGCCGTTGTAGGCGCCACCCGTCAGCAGCAGGATCGCGCGTGCGACGTCGTCGGGGCCGGCGATGCGCGCGAGCGGCGTCGACGCGCGGCTCGCATGTTCGAAGTCGGCCTGGGTCTGGTCGTCGCTCGGCAGCATCAGGCCCGGAAACACCGCGTTCACGCGCAGCACCGGCGCGGCCGACAGCGCGAGCATCTGCGTCAGGTTGCCGAGCGCCGCCTTCGCGACCGTGTAGCTGAAGTGGTCGCGGTGGAAGTTCTCCTTGATCTTCTGGTCGACCACGTTCACGACGACGCCTTGCTTGCCCGCCGCCCGCGCCCGTTCGTAGAACGCGCGCGTGAGCAGGATCGGCGCGCGGCAATTGACGGCCCACGCCTGGTCGAACGCCGCGAGATCGAAGCTCGGGAAGTGGTCCTGCCAGAACACCGATGCATTGTTGACCAGCACGTCGAGGCGGCCGAAGCGCGCAAAGACGGCGTCGATCAGCGCGGTGATCTGCGCAGCGTCGGACAGGTCCGCCTGCAGCGCGGCCGAATCCGGCCCGCGTTCGGCGATCGCGTCGGCGGCCGCGTGCGCGGCATCGGCCGAGCGGTCGTAGTGAATCGCGGTGCGATAGCCCTGTGCGGCGAAATACTCGGCGAATGCGCGCCCTGCCCGGCGTGCGGCGCCGGTCACGAGTACCACGGGCGCATCCGCCGTTTGCTTCGTAGACACCATTTACGTATTCGTCAGGTTCACTGAAGAAGGATTCGCGACGATCGACAGGAATTCGCGACGCGTCGACGGATCGGTGCGGAACGAGCCGAGCATGCGCGACGTGACCATCTCGACGCCGGGCTTGTGGATGCCGCGCGTCGAGATGCATTGATGCGCGGCTTCGAGAATCACGCCGACACCTTTCGGCTGCAGCACGTCGAACAGCGTGTCGGCGATCTGCACAGTCATCTTTTCCTGGATCTGCAGGCGCTTCGCGAATGCATCGACGAGTCGCGCGAGCTTCGAGATGCCGACGACGCGGTGATTCGGCAGGTACGCGACGTGCGCGCGGCCGATGATCGGCACCATGTGGTGTTCGCAGTAGCTCTCGAAGCGGATGTCCTTCAGCACGATCATCTCGTCGTAGCCGTCGACCTCGCTGAACGTGCGCGCGAGGATGTCGCGCGGTTCGATCGTGTAGCCGGAGAAGAACTCCTCGTACGCGCGCACGACGCGCGCCGGCGTGTCGACGAGGCCTTCGCGCGCCGGATCGTCGCCGGCCCAGCGCAGCAGCACCCGGACGGCTTCTTCGGCCTCCGAGCGGCTCGGCCGGGACGCGGCCGGTTCGGGCCGCGAGGATTTTTTACCCATGTATTCGCTCCATCGAGTACGGCCGCCTGCGGCGGCACGGATCGGAAGCATTGTTTCATGCTTTCGCGGGGCGTGCGTGGCGCGCGGCCGGGGCCGCCGCGCGCCAGCGCGTCACTTCGGCCACTCATCCGCCTCGTCGTTGAACAGCGACGCGACGACGCCCCTCAGCCACGCGGTGCGCGGATCGTTATGAAACTTGCGATGCCAATGCTGCTTCAGATCGAAGCGCGGCAGCTGCAATGGCGGTTCGACGGGCGTGATGAACGCGTGCTCGGCCGCGTACGCATAGCCGATCGCGTGCGGCACGGTCGCGATCAGGTCGGTGCGGCTCAGGATGAACGGCAAGCTCATGAAGTGCGGCGTCTCGAGCACCGCGCGGCGATGCATCCGCTGCTTCGCGAGATACTTCTCGAGCACTTCCTGGCTGCGTCCCTCGGCGCGCACGACCGCGTGCCCGCACGCGAGGAACTGCTCGACCGTGAACGGCCGCGACGCTTCGAGCGGATGGCCGCGCCGCATCAGGCACACGAAGCGGTGCGTGAAGAGCCGCTGCTGGAAGAAGTTGTTGCCGTCCAGGTCGGGGAAGTAGCCGATCGCGAGATCGATGCTGCCCGCTTCGAGGCCGCGTCCGACTTCGTCGTGCGACAGCGACACCGAGCGCAGGTTCGCGTGCGGCGCGAGCGTCGTGAACGCCTGCAGCAGCTTCGGCAGGAACACGATCTCGCCGACGTCCGACAGCGCGATCGAGAACGTATGCGTGCTCGCGGCCGGATCGAAATCGTGCGGCGCGACGAGCCCGCGTTCGATCTGCGCGAGCGCGTCGCGCGCGGCGGGCAACAGGGCCAGCGCACGCGGCGTCGGCTCCATCCCGCGCGACGTGCGCACGAACAGCGGATCGCCGAAATACTCGCGCAGCCGGCCGAGCGCCGCGCTCACGCGCGGCTGGCTCACGCCGAGCTGGTCGCCGGCGCGGCTCACATTGCGGGTGTCGTCCAGCGCGACAAGGTAGGGAATCAGGTTCAGATCGAGCGCTTCCATCACGGCACCAATATTCGCGAAACGTATACAACTTATCTCTGGAATCGCGTTGCCGCATAGTCGGGAAAGCGCTGAAATTCGTTTCAATACTCGAATTAATGTTCAGGAGACGAACAATGCGCACCCAGGTCGCCATCATCGGCGCCGGTCCGTCCGGCCTTCTGCTTTCCCATCTGCTGCGCCTGCAGGGCGTCGATTCCATCCTCGTCGAAGCGCGTTCGCGCGAATACTGCGAGAACCGGATCCGCGCCGGCGTGCTCGAGCAGGGCACGGTCGACACGCTGAACGCGGCCGGCCTCGGCGACCGGATGCGCCGCGAAGGGCTCGAACATCACGGCATCGAACTGCTGTTCGCGGGCCAGCGGCACCGGATCGACCTGACCGGGCTCACCGGCGGGCGCGCAATCACCGTCTACAGCCAGCACGAAGTGGTGCGCGACCTGATCGCGGCCGGTGTCGAGCACGGCCATCCAATGCATTTCGAGGTGAGCGACGTCGCGCTGCACGACGTCGACGGCGACCGGCCGTTCGTGACCTTCAAGCACGCGGACGGCCGTGCGGACCGCATCGACTGCGACTACATCGCCGGCTGCGACGGCTTTCACGGGATCGCGCGGCAGACCATTCCGGCCGAACACCAGCGCACGTTCGAGCGCGTGTACCCGTACGCGTGGCTCGGCATCCTCGCCGACGCGGCGCCTTCGCTCGACGAGCTCGTCTATGCACACCACGAACGCGGCTTCGCGCTGTTCTCGATGCGTTCGCCGACCGTCACGCGGCTCTATCTGCAATGCGAGCCCGAGGAGAACCTCGACGAATGGTCCGACGCACGGATCTGGGACGAGCTGCACACGCGCTTCTCGAACGACACCGGTTGGACGCCCGCCGAGGGCCGGATCACGCAGAAGAGCGTGACGCCGATGCGCAGCTTCGTGTCGGAGACGATGCAGTACGGGCGCCTGTTCCTCGCCGGCGACGCCGCGCACATCGTGCCGCCGACCGGCGCGAAGGGGATGAACCTGGCGGTCGCCGACGTCCGCGTGCTGGCCCGCGCGCTCGGCGCACGCTACCGGCACGGCGACGCGGCGCCGCTCGACGCGTATTCGGCGACCTGCCTCGAGCGCGTGTGGCGCGCCGAGCATTTCTCGTACTTCATGACGAACATGCTGCACGAGTCTTCGGCCGACACGCCGTTCGTCAACCGCCTGAAGCTCGCCGAACTCAAGTACGTGACGCGCTCGCGGGCCGCCGCGCAGGCGCTCGCCGAGAACTACGTCGGCCTGCCGTTCGACGACGAGGCGTTCCCCGACGGATCCCGCCTTGACAACGCGCTGAGCACGACTCTATGATCGGCCCATCGTTCGCTAATCGAATCTAGGTTCGTGTATCGAACAAATGCCGGGTGCGGAGACGGGCCCGGCGCGGCACGCGACCCACGCGTGTTCCATCGACAGGCCGCGCATCGTGCCGCGGGTACGGATCAGGAAGAGACATGGTCAACAAGATATTCGATTCGCTTCAGTCGGCAGTCGCCGACGTTCACGACGGCGCGACGATCATGATCGGCGGCTTCGGCACGGCCGGCATGCCGTCCGAGCTGATCGACGCGCTGATCGAGCAGGGCGCGCGCGACCTGACGATCGTCAACAACAACGCGGGCAACGGCGAGACGGGTCTCGCCGCGCTGCTGAAGGCGAAGCGGGTGCGCAAGATCATCTGCTCGTTCCCGCGCCAGAGCGATTCGCAGGTGTTCGACGCGCTGTACCGCGCGGGCGAGATCGAGCTCGAACTCGTGCCGCAGGGCAATCTCGCCGAGCGCATCCGCGCGGCGGGCGCGGGCATCGGCGGGTTCTTCACGCCGACCGGCTACGGCACCAAGCTCGCCGAAGGCAAGGAAACGCGCGAGATCGACGGCAAGCGCTATGTGTTCGAGAAGCCGATCCACGCCGATTTCGCGCTCGTGAAGGCGTACAAGGGCGACCGCTGGGGCAATCTCGTGTACCGCAAGACCGCGCGCAACTTCGGGCCGATCATGGCCAGCGCGGCGAAGGTGTCGATCATCCAGGTGTCGGAAGTCGTGCCGCTCGGCGGGCTGAACCCGGAACACATCGTGACGCCGGGCATTTTCGTGCAGCGCATCGTCGAAGTGCCGCAGGCCGCGCATGCGGCCGAGCTGGCCGCCGAACGCGCCGCGTCCCAAGCCGCCTGACCGGAGAGAACCCAAATGAAACGACTGACCCGCGATGAAATGGCCAAGCGCGTCGCACTGGATATTCCCGAAGGCGCGTACGTGAACCTCGGCATCGGCGTGCCGACGCTGGTGGGCAACCACCTCGATCCGAGCAAGGAAATCTTCCTGCACAGCGAGAACGGGCTGCTCGGCATGGGCCCGGCGCCCGCGCCCGGCGACGAAGACGACGAACTGATCAACGCCGGCAAGCAGCACGTGACGCTGCTGACGGGCGGCGCGTATTTCCACCATGCCGATTCGTTCGCGATGATGCGCGGCGGCCATCTCGACTACTGCGTGCTCGGCGCGTTCCAGGTATCCGCGACGGGCGACCTCGCGAACTGGCATACCGGCGCGCCCGACGCGATTCCGGCGGTCGGCGGTGCGATGGACCTCGCGATCGGCGCGAAGCAGGTGTTCGTGATGATGGAGCACCTGACGAAGCAGGGCGAGAGCAAGATCGTCGCGCAATGCTCGTATCCGGTCACGGGTATCAACTGCGTGAGCCGCATCTATACGGACCTGGCCGTGCTCGACGTGACGCGCGACGGCCTCGCGGTGACCGAGATCTTCACCGACCTGTCGTTCGACGAGCTGCAGAAGCTGACCGGCGTGCCGCTGATCGACGCAACGCAAAAGGCCGCCGCCTGAACCGGAAGCAGCCGGCGTGCGCGCCCGAGCGCACGCCGGCGTGCTTCGGTGGACAATAGGCGCACGCCGTTTCCCATCCTGACGCCATGCTCGAAGACAGCGCCCGCCTGACCTCCCTCATCTGCGGCACCGAGCCGCTCAACCGGATCTGGTCGCCTCGCGCGACCGTCCAGCGCATGCTCGACGTCGAGGCGGCGCTTGCGCGCGCGCTCGCCGCGCAGCAGGTGATTCCCGCCGCCGCCGTCGCGCCGATCGAGCGCGCGTGCAACGCGGACCAGCTCGATGCCGACGCGCTCGCGCGCGACGCTGCGCTCGGCGGCAATCTCGCGATTCCGCTGGTCAAGCAGCTCACCGCGCGCGTGAAGGCCGACGATCCCGAAGCCGCGAAGTTCGTGCATTGGGGCGCGACGAGCCAGGACATCATCGATACCGCGACGGTCCTGCAGTTGCGCGACACGCTCGACGTGCTCGAACCGATGCTCGACGGCGCGTGCGCATCGCTGGCCGAACTGGCCCGCACGCATCGCTCGACGCCGACGATCGGCCGCACGTGGCTGCAGCAGGCGCTGCCGATCACGCTCGGCCTGAAATTCGCACAATGGCTCGACGCGCTGCTGCGTCATCGCGCACGCTTCGCCGAATTGCGCGCACGCACGCTCGTGCTGCAGTTCGGCGGCGCGGCGGGCACGCTCGCGAGCCTGCGCGAGCACGCGCGCGGCGTGTCGGCGGCGCTCGCCGACGACCTGAAGCTCGCGCTGCCGGCCGTGCCGTGGCACACGCAGCGCGACCGCATCGCCGAAGCGGCCGCGTGCTTCGGCATGCTGACCGGCACGCTCGGCAAGATCGCGCGCGACGTGTCGCTGCAGATGCAGACCGAAGTCGGCGAGCTCGGCGAACCGGCTGCAGCCGGCAAGGGCGGCTCGTCGACGATGCCGCACAAGCGCAACCCGGTCGGCTGCGCGGCCGTGCTGACCGCGGCGGTGCGCGCGCCGGGCCTCGTCGCGACGGTATTCGCGGGAATGGTCCAGGAGCACGAGCGCGCGCTCGGCGGCTGGCAGGCCGAATGGGACGCGCTGCCCGACCTCGCGCGCCTGACCGGCGGCGCGCTCGCGCAGATCGCGCAGATCGTCGCCGGTCTCGACGTCAACGCCGAACGCCTCGCCGCCAATCTCGACCTGACGCGCGGCCTGATCCTCGGCGAAGCGGTGATGCTCGCGCTCGGCGACAAGATCGGCCGGCTCGATGCGCACCACGTCGTCGAGCACGCGTCGAAGCAAGCGGTGCGCACCGGTGCGACGCTGTTCGACGTGCTGGCCGCCGACGCAACCGTATCCGCCCACCTGTCGCGCGACGCGCTCGCGCGTCTGCTCGATCCCGCACATTACGTCGGCGAGGCGCAGGCCTACGTCGACGCCGTGCTCGCCGCGTATGCGGGCCCGAATCCTCAAGGAGAACACTGATGCCTTTCGCCACTGTCAACGGCGTGCAACTGCATTACCGGATCGATCGCGCCGTGCGCGACGACGCGCCGTGGCTCGTCTTCTCGAACTCGCTCGGCGCCGACCTGCAGATGTGGGCGCCGCAGATCCGCCCGCTCACGCAGCACTTCAACATCCTGCGCTACGACACGCGCGGCCACGGCCACTCGGCCGCGCCGGCCGGCTCGTACACGGTCGACCAGCTCGCAGGTGACGTGATCGGCCTGCTGGATCACGTCGGCATCGCGCGCGCGCATTTCTGCGGGATCTCGATGGGCGGCCTGACGGGCGCCGCGCTGGCCGCGCGCTTCCCGACGCGGATCGGTCGCGCGGTGCTCGCGAACACGTCCGCGAAGATCGGCTCGCCGGAAGTGTGGGAGCCGCGCGCGCAGAAGGCGCGCACCGAAGGGATGGCTGCGCTCGCCGACGCGGTGCTGCCGCGCTGGTTCACGAACGCGTTCGTCGAGCGCGAGCCGCGCCTCGTCGACGCGATCCGCGACACGTTCGTGCATACCGACAAGGACGGCTATGCGGCGAACTGCGACGCGCTGAACGCGGCGGACCTGCGCGACGAAGTGAAGGGCATCGCGGTGCCGGTGCTCGTCGTGACGGGCGCGCACGACATGTCGACGCCGCCCGACCAGGGCCGCGCGCTTGCGGCCGCGATTCCCGGCGCGCGTCACGTCGAATTCGACGCCGCGCACATCTCGAACATCGAATGCACGGACGGTTTCAACCGCGCGGTGCTCGATTTCCTGACCGCCTGAGGAGGCCGCAATGGACGACCGGCAACGTTACGAAGCAGGGATGAAGGTGCGCCGCGCGGTGCTCGGCGACGCGCACGTCGATCGTTCGATCGAGAATCGCACCGAGGTGACCGAGGAATTCCAGGACTTCATCACGCGCTACGCGTGGGGCGAGATCTGGACGCGCGACGGGCTGCCGCGCCACACGCGCAGCCTGCTGACGATCGCGATGATGGTTGCGCTGAACCGCGGCGAGGAGCTCGCGCTGCATCTGCGCGCGGCGCGCAACAACGGCGTGTCGCGCGACGAGATCAAGGAAGTGCTGCTGCAGACCGCGATCTATTGCGGCGTGCCGGCGGCGAACTCGGCGTTCCATCTCGCCGACAAGATCTTCAAGGAACAGGACGGGGCCGCCTAGAACGGCCGGTCAGGGGCGGTGGGCTGACGCCCCCGGCCCGGCATCGGTCGCGAGGTTCGCGGCCGCGGGCCATCGATGACGAACAGACGCGCCGGCAGTGTATCGGCGCGCAAGCGCATCGCCCTCGATGCGCGAACAAAGGAAGGACGCGGCGCCAAGTGCCGCGCCGCTTATATATCAGGAGACAGGCGATGAATCGCACCCCGGTCGTCAACGTACAGACTTTCATCAACGAGCAGCCGTTCGGCGGCTTTCAGTGGCTCATTTTCCTCATGTGTTTCGTGATCGTCCTGCTGGACGGTTTCGATACGGCCGCGATCGGCTTCATCGCGCCGTCGCTGCTCACCGAATGGCATCTGGCGAAACCCGATCTCGCGCCGGTGCTGAGCGCCGCGCTGTTCGGTCTTGCGTGCGGCGCGCTCGTGTCGGGCCCGCTGTCCGATCGCCTCGGGCGCCGCTCGCTGCTGCTCGGCTCGGTGTTCCTGTTCGGCATTGCCTGTCTCGTGTCCGCGTTCTCGTCGAGCATCGGGCAGCTCACGGTCCTGCGCTTCATTACCGGCGTCGGGCTCGGCGCGGCGATGCCGAACGCGGTCACGATGATGGGCGAATTCTGCCCGGACAAGCGCCGCGCGACCTTGATCAACCTGATGTTCTGCGGCTTTCCGCTCGGCGCGGCGTTCGGCGGCTTCCTCGCCGCATGGATGATTCCGCACTTCGGCTGGCGCAGCGTGCTGATGCTCGGCGGCGTGACGCCGCTGGTGCTCGGCGTGCTGCTGCTCGTGAAGATGCCTGAATCGGTGCGCTTCATGGTCGCGAACAGCCAGCCCGTCGACCGGATCCGCGAGACGCTCGCGCGCATTTCGCGCGACGCGCTGAACGCGGGTTCGTTCGTGATGACCGAGACCGCCCCGCAGACGGGCAGCAAGGGGCTCGGCGTCGTGCTGTCGCGGTCGTACATCGTGGGTTCGGTGATGCTGTGGCTCGCGTACTTCATGGGCCTCGTGATCTTCTACGCGTCGATCAACTGGATGCCGATCCTGCTGAAGGATGCGGGCCTGTCGCCGCAGCGCGCGACGCTGATCTCGGCGCTGTTCCCGCTTGGCGGTGTGGGCGCCGTGCTGTGCGGCGTGCTGATGGACCGCTTCAACGCGAACCGCGTGATCGCCGTGTGCTATGCGCTGACGGCCGTCAGCGTCTATGCGATCGGGCAGGCGGCCGGCAACGTCGGGCTGCTCGTGCTGGTCGTGTTCGTCGCCGGTGTGCTGATGAATACCGCGCAATCGTCGATGCCGGCGCTGGCTGCGGCGTTCTATCCGACGGAAGGGCGCGGCACGGGTGTCGCGTGGATGCTCGGCGTCGGGCGTTTCGGCGGGATCGCGGGTTCGTTCCTGGTCGCGGAGCTGACGCGCCGGCATTTCACGTTCGCGGGCGTGTTCGCGACGATCGCGGTGGCCGGCGTGCTGGCGTGCGTCGCGTTGCTGATCAAGCAGATTGCGCGACCGCATGAAGCCGTGCCGTCGTCGACCCATGCGGAGCCGCTCGGGCACTAGGCACTAGAGAGGATGATGCGGCGGCGTCGAGTTCGCGCTGCCGCGCATCGACGTCATGACATCGCGCCGAACGTCGCGCGTGCCGCAGCGCGGATCGCGATGCACGCTGCGGTCCGCGTAATCCGATATGCGCGCGGCCGGACGGCGCACGTCGGACGCGTGCGAAGACGGATGAAGGAACGCGGCGTGTGCGCCGCTATTCTTCCGCGTCGTGTTCCTTGACGAAGTGACGCAGATACGCGTGGAGCGCGGCATCGCGGCTGCGATGGTCGGCGAGGTTGGGCGCGCCCACGTCTTCCTCTTCGCCGAACAGGGTCGGCGGCGCGCTATACGTGCCAACCTCGATGTCTTCGCGCAGTACCCGGATATCGTGCGTCTGCTGGTGATATTCGGCGATCCAGTGCATTCCTTCGATATGCTCGCCCGCCCTCAGCATTGGCTTCATCGGTAGTCTCCCGACAGTAGCGGCTCGACCGGCGTAGCGGTTTCGCGCGCCTGGAAGACTAGCGTACGCCTGCGCACGGCGAATCTCAACGTGCGGAAGTGAGCGGGCACTTACTGCGGCAGCAGGTGCGCGACGAGCGGATACAGGGACAGAATCAGCAGTACCGCCATCGTCACGTTGAACACGCGCAACGCGCGGCGGTTCGACAGGAAGCGCCGCAGGCCGAGGCCGAACGCCGCCCACAGGCTGATGCACGGGAAGCCGATCAGGATGAACACGACGGCCATCCACGCGGCGTTCATCCCGTAGTCGGCGGACAGCTGGATCGTCGTCGCGGCGGTCAGCACCATCATCCATGCCTTCGGATTGACCCACTGGAACGCGGCGGCTTCGACGAACGTCATCGGCCGCGCCTTGCCGCCGTTCGCCTTGACCTCGCCCGACGTGCCGATCCGGTAGGCGAGATACAGCAGGTAGGCGACGCTCGCGATCTCGAGGATCGTGTACAGCACCGGGACGCGCTTGAACGCTTCGCCGAGGCCGAAGCCGACGCACAGCATCAGGATCGCGACGCCGATGCTGATGCCGAACAGGTGCGGCATCGTGCGGCGGAAGCCGAAATTGACGCCGGACGCGAGCAGCATCGTGTTGTTGGGGCCGGGCGTGATCGACGTGACGAGCGCGAACAGCATGCCGGCGGGCAGCGCGCTCAGGGTGAGGAATTCCATGTCGGTGTTCTCCATCGGTGAAGCGGGGGGATGGAGGCAGTTTAGCGACAGCTGGCGGTACAGTACCGGTACAGTTTGTTTGACGATTGCCGGTACGGGAGGAGGTGGGTATATGGCGTTGAGAGGAGTTGCTTGTTTGCTCTCGGAAAGATGTCCGTGGTCTCCGGATGTTGAGGGCGTAATTGCGGTCCGGAGCCAGGGCTTGCTCGTGCAGGACCTCAGGAGTCGACTTGAGCACTCGCGTTCCTCGCAGGTTTGCTGCCGGGTATCGTCACATACTGGCCGCAAGCAAAGACATGAACTGGATTGCAGCGCCGGTGACGTTGTGTTGGTGCAGTAGGGTGGTGCAGGCGCAGCTGAAGTTCGACGTCACGCCTGAGCACGGCACATACATATATAGAAGAGTCTATAAAGCCGAATTAACGAGCGTGTGTGAACGCCGCCGACCAATGCAGCGAGATTGGCTTCATCAGTTTAAAAGCCCCCGTGCGCGGCAGCGCACGGGGGCTTCTAAATTTATTTCACCAACCCT